>NZ_CP035103.1:0-303588 GCF_006094695.1 Kocuria rosea
ATGTACGAGGACCCGATGACCACGGGGCGCTACCGGGGGTTCATCTCCCTGGCCCAGCCCCAGGGCCTCATCGGCACCACGCTGCTCGTCGCGGTCCCGAACGAGCTCACCCGCGAGTTCTTCCAGAACCAGATGGCGTCCGTGCTCCGGTCCTCCGTGGGCCGGGCCTTCAGCCCCGAGACGCTCGTGGCGTTCGTGGTGGACGCCGACCTCGAGACCGCTCCCGCACCGGAGGCGGGCGCCTCGACGCCCACCGCGGCCCTGCCCCCGATCAGCGAGCTCGAGGCGGAGCGCAACCGCACCGACCTGCCCGCACGGGTCGACCACGCCGACACCGCCGACGCGGTGGAGGTCGACCGGCGGACGGCCGGCCTCGACCGGCAGCCCGCCGGGCTCATGGCGCCGCCCCCGGAGCCGGCACACCGCTCCGAGATGGGCGGGGCCGACCGGACCCTGCCGCCGCCGCGGGACCCGCAGGCCGCCCCGCCCCGCCGCCCCGTCCAGGACACCGGCACCGCTCCCGCCGTGGTGGGGGAGTGGGACAGCTCCGCGCGGCTGAACCCCAAGTACGTCTTCGACTCCTTCGTGATCGGCCAGTCCAACCGGTTCGCCCACGCCGCGGCCTTCGCGGTGGCCGAGACCCCGGCCAAGGCCTACAACCCCCTGTTCATCTACGGGGAGTCCGGGCTGGGCAAGACGCACCTGCTGCACGCGATCGGCCACTACGCCAAGCGTCTCTACCCCCAGGTGCGGGTGCGCTACGTGAACTCGGAGGAGTTCACCAACGACTTCATCAACTCGATCCGCGACGACGAGGGCTCCTCCTTCAAGGAGATCTACCGCAACGTGGACATGCTGCTGATCGACGACATCCAGTTCCTGGCGGGCAAGGAGCACACGCAGGAGGAGTTCTTCCACACCTTCAACGCGCTGCACAACCACGAGAAGCAGATCGTGATCACCTCCGACATGCCGCCCAAGCAGCTGACCGGCTTCGCCGAGCGGATGCGGTCCCGCTTCGAGTGGGGCCTGATCACCGACGTGCAGCCGCCGGAGCTGGAGACGCGCATCGCGATCCTGCGCAAGAAGGCCACGAGCGAGGGCATGGACGCCCCCGACGACGTGCTGGAGTACATCGCCTCCCACATCTCCACCAACATCCGCGAGCTCGAGGGCGCCCTGATCCGGGTCACCGCGTTCGCCTCCCTGAACAAGCAGTCGGTGGACCTGCCCCTGGCCGAGCTGGTGCTCAAGGACCTCATCACCGACGACGGCGCGCAGGAGATCACCGCGGCCTCGATCCTGGCCCAGACCGCGGTGTACTTCGACATCAGCCTCGAGGAGCTCAAGAGCAAGTCCCGCACGCGCACCCTGGTCACCGCCCGGCAGATCGCGATGTACCTGCTGCGCGAGCTCACCGACATGTCCCTGCCGAAGATCGGCCAGGAGCTCGGCGGCCGCGACCACACCACGGTGATGCACGCCGACCGCAAGATCCGCACGCTGATGGCCGAGCGCCGGCAGATCTTCAACCAGGTCACGGAGCTCACCAACCGGATCAAGCAGCAGCAGCGCGAGGGCTGAGCCCGGCCCCACCCCTCCTCGAAGGCCCCGGCGGAGCACCGCCGGGGCCTTTTCGTGTAGTTCGTCCACAGGCTCCGCCCGCGGGATCCCGGGCCCGGGGGCACCCTCCTGCACAGGATGTCGGCGCTTGTGGAGCGCCTGTGCACAGGACAGAACCCACACCTGTGGATAAAATTGTGGAATTCTCCGTCCGACCGGTGGAGAACCTCGGTACAACTCGGTGGAGGGCTGTGGAACCCGCGGAACCACGCGGATCTCGTCCACCGGCAGCACGCGTTCCGGTGGACCCCGAACCACAGGAACTCAACAGGCCGCCACCGCCCGGGTGCTGGCCGAGGGGCAGTTATCCACAGATTCCACAGCGGTTATTAACACTCCCATCCTTAAAGAGACATCTGGCCAAACAACAAGAATCCTGGAACGCCGACCCCGTCCGGGACCTCCCGGGCCCGGGATCACCCGGACGCCGCCACGGAGCGGCCGAATGGCCGTCCTATGAAACGGACCGATACGATGCAGAGGGCGAAGACCCTGTTCGCACCGCTGCACCCCGCGGCGCGGCCCGCACCGGACCCTGTCCGGGACCGTGGCTCCGCCGTCCTTGCTCAGACTGAAAGGCAGCAACCTCTCGTGAAGTTCTCCGTCGAACGCGATGTTCTCGCCGAGGCCGTCACCTGGACCGCTCGGTCCCTCTCTCCTCGGCCCCCGGTCCCCGTGCTGTCCGGTCTGCTCATCCGTGCGGAGGGCGGTCAGCTGTCCATCGCGAGCTTCGACTACGAGATCTCCGCGCGGCTGTCGATCAGCGCCGACGTCCAGGAGGAGGGCACCACCCTCGTCTCCGGCCGTCTGCTCGCGGACATCTGCCGCTCCCTGCCCTCCGCCCCGGTCGAGGTGCACGCCGACGAGGGGAAGGTCACCCTGACCTGCCGCTCCTCGCGCTTCAACCTCGCGGCCATGCCGGTCGGCGACTACCCGGAGCTGCCGGCGCTGCCGGATGTCTCCGGCGTGGTGGCCGGCGACGAGTTCGCCCACGCCGTGGCGCAGGTGAACATCGCCGCGAGCAAGGACGACACCCTGCCTATCCTCACCGGCGTCCGCGTGGAGATCGAGGGCGAGAAGATGACGCTGCTCGCCACGGACCGCTACCGGCTCGCGATGCGCGAGCTCACCTGGCGGCCCAGCACCCAGGACATCTCCACGGCCGCGCTGATCAAGGCGCGCACCCTCAACGACATCGCCAAGACCCTCGGCCCGGCCGGTGACATCAACATCGCCCTGTCCGACTCCGCGGAGCTCGTCGGCTTCGAGTCCGGCGGCCGCCGCACCACGAGCCTGCTCATCGACGGCGAGTACCCCAAGATCCGGTCGCTGTTCCCGGAGCACACGCCGATCACCGCGGCGGTGCGGACCACCGAGCTCGTCGAGGCCGTCCGGCGCGTCTCGCTCGTGGCCGAGCGCAACACCCCCGTGCGCCTGGCCTTCACCCAGGGGCAGGTGGCCCTGGACGCCGGGACCGGCGAGGACGCCCAGGCCTCCGAGGTCCTCGACGCGCACCTCACCGGTGACGACATCACGGTGGCCTTCAACCCGACGTACCTCTCGGAGGGCCTGCACGCCTTCGCCTCCGACTACGTCCGGTTCTCCTTCACCGCCCCGCCCAAGCCGGCCGTGCTCTCCGCCCAGGCCGAGCCCGAGGGCGAGGACAAGGACGACTACAAGTACCTGCTGATGCCGGTGCGGCTCCCCAGCCAGTGACCGGCCGGCCCGGAACCGGAAGCTGCTGATCCCGGCGTGTTCGTCGACCACCTCTCCCTGCTCGACTACCGGACGTATGCCCATCTGGACATACGTCTCGCTCCCGGGACCACCGTGTTCCTCGGGCCGAACGGCGTGGGCAAGACGAACATCGTCGAGGCCCTCGACTACACGGCGGGCCTGTCCTCGCACCGGGTGTCCTCCGACGGCCCGCTGATCCGCTTCGGCGCCGACCGCGCGATCGTCCGCGTCCGGGTGCGGCGGGGCGGGCAGCAGACCGTCCTGGAGCTCGAGCTCAACGACGGCCGCGCCAACCGGGTGCGCATCAACCGGGCCTCCCCGGTGCGGGCCCGGGACGCGCTCGGCATCGTGCGGACCGTCCTGTTCTCGCCGGAGGACCTGGCGCTGGTGAAGGGGGACCCCTCCCACCGCCGGCGCTTCCTCGACGACCTCGCGAAGTCCATGCGCCCGGTCCTCGCGGGCACCCTGGCCGACTACGAGAAGGTGCTCCGGCAGCGCAACGCGCTGCTGAAGTCGGCCCGCCGGAGCGGCCGGTTCACGGACACCCACCGGTCGACCCTGGCGGCGTGGAACGACCAGTTCGCCCGCGCCGGGGCCGGCATCCTGCACGCGCGCCTGCAGCTCATCGACGCCCTGGCGCCCCAGGTGGCGACCGCCTACGGCCAGCTCACGGACGGGACCAAGGAGACGACCCTGCGCTACGTGTCCTCGGTGCTGCCCGAGAGCGCGGCCGGGGACGCCGAGCGGCTGCGCGGGTTCACGCCCGCGGACCTGCACCAGCTGATCCTCGACGCGTGCGAGGCCTCGGAGCAGCGGGAGCTCGAGCGGGGACTGACCCTCGTGGGCCCGCACCGCGACGAGCTCGAGCTGCTGCTCGGGACGGCGCCG
This sequence comes from Kocuria rosea, assembly GCF_006094695.1. Classification (NCBI taxonomy): domain Bacteria; kingdom Bacillati; phylum Actinomycetota; class Actinomycetes; order Micrococcales; family Micrococcaceae; genus Kocuria; species Kocuria rosea. The sequence continues at coordinate 4,249 of NZ_CP035103.1, forward strand.
GCCCGGGGCTACGCCTCCCACGGCGAGACCTGGTCCTACGCCCTCGCGCTCCGCCTCGGCTCCTGGTACGTCCACCTGGCGGACGACCCCACGGAGGGCGCCGCGCCGATCCTCGTCCTGGACGACGTGTTCGCGGAGCTCGACGCCCGCCGCCGCAGCCGTCTCGCCGCGATCGTGGCCTCCGCGGAGCAGGTGCTCGTGACCGCCGCGGTCGAGGAGGACCTCCCGGCCGAGCTCGTGGCCGGTCCGCACGACGTGGTGCGGGTGGGTCCCGGCACCGCCGTCCGGGACGACGAGCAGGCGCCCGCCGGGACCGGTCCGGAGCCGGAGGAGGCGTCGTCGTCGTGACCGGGCCGCGGCGCGAGGACGACCCGCTCCCCGCCGGGGAGCCCCAGGAGCCCCCTGTCCCCGAGGCGAACGTCGTGCGGATCGAGGACGAGATCGACGCGCCGGCGGCGCTGCTCACCCGGATGCGCCACGCGGCGGAGGCGCGCGGGGACGGGCGGCTCTACGGGGCGGCCGCCCGGCGCAACCTCAAGGGCTTCGGCGCCGCCATGGAGGCGGCCACCGCGTCGGCCGCCGAGCGCCTGGGCCGCCGCGGCAACGACGTCGACCCGCGGGCGCTCGGCGGGTACTCCGGGGCGGGCCGCTCCGCCCGCGACCCCCGGGGGGTCGGCACGGTGCTGGACGGGCTCGTGTCCGGGCGCGGCTGGAAGGCGCCGGTCGCCGTGGGCTCGGTGCTGGCCCGCTGGGACGACCTCGTGGGCCCGGGCATCGCCGGGCACTGCCGGCCGGAGAGCTTCGACGAGACCGTGGTGCGGGTCCGGTGCGACTCCACCGCCTACGCCGCGAACCTGCGCCTCATGGTCCCGCAGCTGCTGCGCATGTTCGACGAGCACCTGGGGGAGGGCATCGTCACCCGGATCGAGATCCTCGGTCCCACGGCCCCGAGCTGGAAGCGCGGCCGCCGCTCCGTGCAGGGCCGGGGGCCCCGCGACACCTACGGCTGAGGCCGGCGGTCCGGACCGCTGAGCGGCCTCGTGGCGCGCTGCGGCCCCCCGGTGGCGTCCTGGGGGTGGCGGAGCGGAGGAAAAGTGGTCCTGAGGCCCTTTCCCGGCCGCTCAGAGGGACCTGTGAGCACCCCGAGCCCACGGTTTTCCGATAGAATCGGTTCCAGACAGCAATCGACGGACCGGGCCCCCACGGCCGATCGCGACCACCTCGCCCGCGGCGCGGGCACCCGGAGTCGTCGACCCGTTCCGACCCCGCACGAGCCGATGAGCCGCCCGAACGTCTCATCGGCGTTCTCTTGTGCCGTCCGGAGCGGGACCGGTGTGCCCAACAGGAGGAGCCAGGAACCCGTGGCAACAGAGGATCCGCAGAAGCGCGAGTACGGTGCCGGTGACATCACCGTCCTGGAAGGTCTCGAGGCCGTCCGGAAGCGACCCGGCATGTACATCGGCTCGACCGGCCCGCGGGGGCTGCACCACCTCGTGTACGAGGTGGTCGACAACTCGGTCGACGAGGCCCTGGCGGGCTACTGCGACCACATCGAGATCACCCTGCAGGCCGACGGCGGCGTCAAGGTCGTGGACAACGGCCGCGGCATCCCCGTGGACATCCACCCGACCGAGGGCCGGCCCACGGTCGAGGTCGTCATGACGATCCTGCACGCGGGCGGCAAGTTCGGCGGCGGCGGCTACGCCGTCTCGGGCGGGCTGCACGGCGTGGGCATCTCCGTGGTCAACGCGCTGTCCCGGCGCGTCGAGACCGAGGTGCGGCGCCAGGGCCACGTCTGGCGGATGGTCTTCGCCGACGGCGGCATGCCCCAGGGCGAGCTCGTCCGGGGTGAGGAGACCTCGGAGACCGGCACCACCCAGGTCTTCTACCCGGACCCCGACATCTTCGAGACCGTCGACTTCGACTTCGAGACGCTGCGGGCCCGCTTCCAGCAGATGGCGTTCCTCAACAAGGGTTTGCGGATCACCCTCACGGACGAGCGGGCGCCGGAGGAGTCCGGCGAGGAGATCGCCGGCTCCGCCTCGGACCGCACCGCCGTCCACGCGGACGCCGAGCCGGTCGAGGGCCGCGACGGCGGCACCGACGTCGCCCGGCTCAACCACGAGGACGAGGACGGCGCCGGCCACCGCCGGGTCGTCTACAAGTACGACCACGGCCTGCTGGACTACGTGACGTTCCTGAACACGTCCAAGAAGGCCGACCTCGTCCACGACGACGTCATCGCGCTCGAGTCCGAGGACACGGAGCGCAAGATGTCCCTCGAGCTCGCCATGCAGTGGACCACGGCCTACACCGAGTCCGTGCACACGTACGCGAACACGATCAACACCCACGAGGGCGGCACCCACGAGGAGGGCTTCCGCTCGGCGATGACGTCCCTCGTGAACCGCTACGCCCGGGAGAACAAGCTGCTCCGGGACAAGGACGAGAACCTCACCGGCGACGACGTCCGCGAGGGCCTCACGGCCGTCATCTCGATCAAGCTCGCCGAGCCCCAGTTCGAGGGCCAGACCAAGACGAAGCTCGGCAACTCCGAGGCGAAGACCTTCGTCCAGCGCGAGGTGAACAACCGGTTCGGCGACTGGCTCGAGCGCAACCCGGCCGCGGCACGGGAGATCATCCGCAAGGCGATCAACGCCTCGCAGGCGCGGCTCGCGGCCCGCAAGGCGCGCGAGACCACCCGGCGCAAGGGCCTGCTCGAGTCGGGCGGGATGCCCGGCAAGCTCAAGGACTGCTCCTCCAAGGACCCCTCCCTGTCCGAGATCTACATCGTGGAGGGTGACTCCGCGGGCGGCTCGGCGGTGCAGGGCCGGGACCCCGCGCATCAGGCGATCCTGCCGCTGCGCGGCAAGATCCTCAACGTGGAGCGCGCGCGGCTGGACCGGGCGCTGTCCAACACCGAGGTGCAGTCGATGATCACCGCGTTCGGCGCCGGCATCGGCGACGACTTCGACATCGAGAAGGCGCGGTACCACAAGATCGTGCTGATGGCCGACGCCGACGTGGACGGACAGCACATCACCACGCTGCTGTTGACCCTGCTGTTCCGGTTCATGCGCCCGCTGATCGAGCACGGCTTCGTCTACCTGGCCCAGCCGCCGCTGTACCGGATCAAGTGGTCCAACGCCCCGCACGACTACGTCTACACGGACGCCGAGCGGGACGAGGCGCTGGCGCGCGGGCTCGCCAACAACCAGCGCATCCCCAAGGACAACGGCATCCAGCGCTACAAGGGCCTCGGCGAGATGGACTACACCGAGCTGTGGGACACCACGATGGACCCCGACCACCGCACCCTGCTGCAGGTGACCATGGAGGACGCGGCCGCCGCCGACCAGATCTTCTCCGTGCTCATGGGCGAGGACGTCGAGTCCCGCCGCGAGTTTATCCAGCAGAACGCCAAGGACATCCGGTTCCTCGACATCTGACCCGCGACATATGTCCCACTCGGCATGCAATGACCGGGGGCGGGACCTGCGCAGGACCACGAGGACGAGCAGACAGAACGGAAAGACCGCATGAGTGACGAGACCCAGGACGGACCGACCCCGGAGGACGCCGGCCTCGCCGGCGACCTCGAGCACACCCCCGTGCTGACCGACCGCGTGGAGCAGGTGGACCTGCAGACCGAGATGCAGCGGTCCTACCTCGACTACGCGATGGCTGTCATCGTGGGCCGCGCCCTGCCGGACGTCCGGGACGGGCTCAAGCCGGTGCACCGGCGCGTGCTGTACGCGATGTACGACGGCGGCTACCGCCCCGACCGCTCCTTCAACAAGTGCGCCCGCGTGGTGGGCGAGGTCATGGGCCAGTACCACCCGCACGGCGACTCCGCGATCTACGACGCCCTCGTGCGGCTGATCCAGGGCTGGGTGATGCGCTATCCGCTCGCCCTGGGGCAGGGCAACTTCGGCTCCCCGGGCAACGACGGCGCGGCCGCCCCGCGGTACACCGAGACCAAGATGGCGCCCATCGCCATGGAGATGGTCCGGGACATCCACGAGGAGACCGTCGACTTCCAGGACAACTACGACGGCAAGAACCAGGAGCCGTCGGTGCTGCCGTCCCGGTTCCCCAACCTGCTGGTCAACGGCTCGTCCGGCATCGCCGTGGGCATGGCCACCAACATCCCGCCGCACAACCTGCGCGAGGTCGCGGACGGCGTGCAGTGGTACCTCCAGCACCCGGACGTCTCCAACGAGACGCTGCTCGAGGAGCTGCTGCAGCGGATCAAGGGCCCGGACTTCCCGACCGGCGCACAGATCCTCGGGCACAAGGGCATCGAGGACGCCTACCGCACCGGCCGCGGCTCGATCTCCATGCGCGCCGTGGTCAGCGTCGAGGAGATCCACAACCGCACCTGCCTGGTGGTCACCGAGCTGCCCTACCAGGCGAACCCGGACAACCTCGCGATGAAGATCGCGGACCTCGTCAAGGACGGCCGCATCACCGGCATCGCCGACATCCGGGACGAGACCTCCGGGCGCACCGGGCAGCGGCTGGTGATCGTGCTCAAGCGCGACGCCGTGGCCAAGGTGGTGCTCAACAACCTCTACAAGCACACGCAGCTGCAGGACAACTTCTCCGCCAACATGCTCGCGCTCGTGGACGGGGTGCCCCGCACGCTGAGCCTCGACGCGTTCATCCGGCACTGGGTCACCCACCAGATGGACGTCATCGTCCGCCGCACCGAGTACCGCCTGCGGCAGGCCGAGGCGGAGGCCCACATCCTGCGGGGTCTGCTCAAGGCGCTCGACGCCCTCGACGAGGTCATCGCGCTCATCCGCCGCTCCCCGACGGCCGACGACGCCCGCAGCGGGCTCATGGAGCTGCTGCAGATCGACGAGGACCAGGCGCAGGCCATCCTCAACATGCAGCTGCGCCGGCTCGCGGCCCTCGAGCGGCAGAAGATCCAGGACCGGCACGCGGAGCTCGAGCGGCTCATCGCCGAGTACACCGAGATCATCGCCTCGGAGGAGCGCCAGCGCGGCATCATCTCCTCGGAGCTCGACGAGATCGTGGGCCGCTACGGCGACGACCGCCGCTCCGAGATCATGTACGGCTACGACGGCGACATGTCGATGGAGGACCTGATCCCCGAGGAGGAGATGGTCGTGACCATCACCCGCGGCGGATACGTCAAGCGCACGCGCTCCGACCAGTACCGCTCCCAGCGGCGCGGCGGCAAGGGCGTGAAGGGCGCGCAGCTGCGCGGGGACGACGTCGTGGAGCACTTCTTCGTCACCACCACCCACAACTGGATCCTGTTCTTCACGAACCTGGGCCGGGTCTACCGCACCAAGGCGTACGAGCTGCTGGAGGCGGGCCGGGACTCCAAGGGCCAGCACGTGGCGAACCTGATGGCCTTCCAGCCGGGGGAGCGGATCGCCCAGGTCATGGAGCTGCGCTCGTACAGCGACGCCCCGTACCTGGTGCTCGCCACCCGCAGGGGCCTGATCAAGAAGTCCCGGCTGATGGACTACGACACCAACCGCACGGCCGGGGTGATCGCGATCAACCTGCGCGACGACGACGAGCTCGTCTCGGCCCAGCTGGCGTCCGCGCAGGACGACCTGCTCCTGGTCTCCCGCAACGGGATGTCCCTGCGCTTCACCGCGAGCGACGAGGTGCTGCGTCCCATGGGGCGGGCGACCTCCGGGGTCACCGGCATGAAGTTCCGGGACGGCGACGAGCTGCTCTCCGCCAACGTGGTCACCGACGACGCCTACGTCTTCGTGGTCACCGAGGGCGGCTACGCCAAGCGCACCAAGGTGGAGGAGTACCGGGTGCAGGGCCGCGGCGGCATCGGCATCAAGGTGGCCAAGCTCGCGGAGCAGCGCGGCCGGCTGGTCGGCGGGATCATCGTGGGCGAGGAGGACGAGGTCCTCGTGGTCATGGAGTCCGGCAAGGTCGTGCGCACCGGCGCCTCCGAGGTCCCGGCCAAGGGCCGCGACACGATGGGCGTGATCTTCGCGAAGCCCGCCCAGGGCGACACGATCACCGGGGTGGCCCGCAACGCCGACCGGGAGATCGCCGAGGAGGTCGACGCCGAGGCCGTGGCCGAGGTCGACGTCCAGCTCGACGAGACGATGGAGACGGCCGACGTCCTGGACACGGGCGAGGCAGACGGAGAGGCCGACGAGCTCGGTCCGGTCCCCGGTTCCGGGGACACGACGGACGATGAAGTAGCGTTGGACCCGAACAACAACGGAGGTAACGCATGAGCTCGAGTTCCGGCTCCAACACCGCCGGCCGGTCCGGACGCTCCCCCCTGGCGTCCGCACCCCGCCCCGGGAACGGGTCGCCGTCCGGGACGGCGAGGCCCTCGACGAGCGCCCGGACCGCGCCGAAGCCGGCGAAGTCGGGCTCGGGTCCCGCGAAGTCGAGCGCTGCCCGGTCCGGCTCCGGCCCGGCGAAGAGCGCCCGGCCCGCGAGCTCGACGAAGGGCCTGGTCCGCCCGGCCCCACGGCCGCGGGTGCGCCGGGCGCGGCTCGTGGTCTCGAAGGTGGACACCTGGTCGGTGCTCAAGCTCGCGTTCCTGCTGTCGGTCGCGCTGGGGATCATCACCGTGGTCGCCGCGGTCGTGCTGTGGATCGTCCTGGACCTCACGGGCCTGTTCGACGGGATCAACGAGCTGCTCGGGATGCTGGGCGGCGCGGGCGGGGCCCTGAACATCAAGGACTTCCTGTCCTTGGGGCAGATCGCGATCTTCGCGACCATCGTGTCCGTGGTCAACGTCATCCTGCTGACTGCCCTGTCGGTGCTCGCCGCCCTGCTGTACAACATCGCGGCGGCCCTCGTGGGCGGGATCGGGCTCACCCTCACGGACGACTGATCCGGCGCGGTTCCGGGGAGTCCGGCCCGGCCGGGGCGATTTGGCACGGGTCGGCAACTCCGGTATCGTTTCTTCTCGGTCCGCAAGGGCCGTGAGAGGGCGTATAGCTCAGACGGTTAGAGCGCTTCGCTGATAACGAAGAGGTCCCAGGTTCAATTCCTGGTACGCCCACGGTTTCCCTTTTCCGCAGCTCAGGAGGCAGGCGTGAACAGGAAGATGGCTGCGGCTCTCGCCCTGGTCGGCGCGTCGGTCGCGCTGCTCACCAAGCTGCGGGAGGCCGACGCCGACAGGAATGCCTGGGCGGACGCCACCGACGAGGTGGAGTAGCCCGGTACACCGCGGGGACGTGGCGCAATTGGTAGCGCATCTGCTTTGCAAGCAGAGGGTTAGGGGTTCGAGTCCCCTCGTCTCCACCACATCGGATCCCGATCGAGCAGACGCTCGGTCGGGATCTTCTCGTTCCCGGCCGCATCCCCGGGCGCATCACCGCGCGCCGCCGCAACGGCAGAGGCCCCCGCTCCCTGCCGGGAGCGGGGGCCTCTGCCCGAACGGGCGGGGGTCAGGCCTCGTTCTCGTCCTTCTTGCCCTGGATCTGCTCCTTGACCTCGTGGATCGTGGTCTTGGCGTCCTCGCCGACGGTCTTGGCGCTGTCCTTGACCTCGGCGGCGGCCTCCGAGACACCACCGGACTGACCGGCCGGGGTGGTCGCGTCCTTGACGTCGTCGACCTGCACACCGGTGCCGGCGGCCACGGTGGACTGCTGGGCCACCGGGGAGGCGGTCACGCGCGGGGACGTGGCCGCCGGGGTCTTCCAGGGGTCCTCGACCGGGCGCGAGGCCTTCCAGGCGGCCACGCCGGCCGCACCGCCGGCCACGAGCAGGCCCAGCAGCAGGAGACCCTTGTGGGACTTCTCGGCCTTCTTCTGCTGCCTGGCGTAGTCCTTGGCGACCTTCGAGGCGGCCTTCTTCGCGTTGGCCACGGCCTTCTTGTCACCGGTCAGCTTCGCGACGATCGCCTCGAGCTGCTCGGGGGTGTCCGCGTCGGCGAACTTGCCCGCGAGCAGGGCGGCGGCACCGGCGTACTTCGCCTGCATCGCGGCGCGGCTCTCGGAGGCCCGGTCCGCGGCCTTCGCGGCCACGGGGCCGGCGGTCTTCGCGGCCTTCGCCGCGACCGGGGCGGTCACCGCGGCGGCCTTCAGCTTGGCGGAGCCGGAGAGCTCATGGGCGCGGCCCAGACCCTCCTGGACCTTCGGCCCGGCGGTCGCGACGCCACCGGCGAGGGCCGCGGCGCCCGCCTCGACGCTGTGCTGGAGCCGGGGCGCGAGGTCACCGATCTCCTTGGACGCCCACTTGCCGGCGTCCAGGACCTTGCTCTCCGCGGCCTTCTGCGCCGCGACGGCCTTCTTCTCGCTCTTGGACTTCTTGAAGCTCATGAATCCATCCCTCCTCGGGTCGTGACAATCCACTGTCAGCATACGGGCAGAGCCGTCGGGGCAGGAGGGTGCGCCGCGCAATCCCGGGCCTTTTCACTGTGCGCTGAACCCCGCTGCCCCACCGCGAGGGGCCTCCGGGGGCCGTGCAAGAATGGGCGCATGACTTCTGCCATCCCCACCGCCAAGGCGACCATCCACACGAACCACGGCGACATCGTCGTGAACCTGTTCGGCAACCACGCCCCGAAGACCGTCAAGAACTTCATCGGTCTCTCGGACGGCACCCAGGAGTGGAGCGACCCGCGCACCGGTGAGAAGCAGACCGGTCCCCTCTACAAGGACGTGGTCTTCCACCGCATCATCAAGGACTTCATGATCCAGGGCGGGGACCCCCTGGGCCAGGGCATCGGCGGACCGGGCTACGAGTTCGACGACGAGATCCACCCCGAGCTCGACTTCAACGAGCCCTACATCCTGGCGATGGCCAACGCCGGCAAGCGCAACGGCAAGGGCACCAACGGGTCCCAGTTCTTCATCACCACCGCCCCCACCACTTGGCTGCAGGGCAAGCACACCATCTTCGGAGAGGTGGCCGACGACGCGTCGCGGAAGGTCGTGGACGAGCTGAACAGCGTCCGCACCGGCGGCATGGACCGCCCGGTCGAGGACTGCGTGGTCACCTCGATCGACATCGAGCAGCTCTAGATCCGAGCAGTCTCCCCGTCCTGGCACCGCCGGGACGGGGACCAGCGGCGCAGGCCCGTCCGGAGCGATCCGGACGGGCCTGCGCCGTTGCCGTCCCGTCCCACCTCGTCCATCCCGTCCAGCGAACCGGGCCCGCGGAGAACCGGCCCAGGAGGAGTCCCAGTGAGCGGCGAGCGACCGCAGTACGGCGCGTCCACCGGGGGAGACATCCCGGTGTGCCCGCGCCACCCCGACCGTCCGGCGTACGTGCGGTGCCAGCGGTGCGGCCGGCCGACGTGCCCGGAGTGCCAGCGCACGGCCGCGGTGGGCGTCCACTGCGTCGACTGCGTGCAGGAGGCGACGCGCTCGCGCCCCGCCGTCCGCACGAGCCTCGGCGGCCGCGCGGCCCAGGGCTCCCCGATGCTCGTCACCTGGTGGCTCGTCGGCGTCAACGCGGTGGTCTACGCGCTGCAGTGGCTCGGGCAGGCGGCGGGCGTGAGCCTGCTGCAGATGTTCGCCTACGCCCCCGTGACCACGACCTCCGAGCCGTGGCGGATGCTCACGAGCGGTTTCCTGCACTCGATGTCCAGTCCGCTGCACCTGATCCTGAACATGTACATGCTCTACCTGTTCGGGCGGATGCTCGAGCCGGCGCTGGGTCGCGGCCGGTTCCTGCTGCTGTTCCTGCTCTCCGTCCTGGGCGGATCCGTGGGCGTCCTGCTCCTGTCGCACCCGCTCAGCCTCGTGGTCGGCGCGTCCGGGGGCGTCTTCGGCCTGTTCGGCGCCCTGTTCGTGCTGCAGCGCCACCTGGGGCAGTCCATCACGCCCATCGCGGTGCTGATCGGCGTGAACGTCGTCTTCGGCTTCCTCTTCCCCGGCATCGCCTGGCAGGCGCACCTCGGCGGACTCGTCACGGGAGCCATCGTCGCCTTCGGCTACACGGCCGCCAGCCGCCGGCGCCGGGGTGCCGGCGGCCGCCGGTGACGCCGGCCGCAGCCCGTCCCCGAGCACTCGCGCGCCGGCGGACGACCGTGTTCTCCACAGGGGTTGTCCCCACCTGTCGACAAGTTACACCGGTGGAATTCCACACCTGTGAGCAACGGTGTGGACAGGGCCGGGGCGGCTTCCACAGCTGTTAATAACGCTGTGGAGAGCGAGCTGTGCACACAGTTCTCCACACCTGTGGACAACGTTGTGCACCGGTTGGGGAGAAGGGGCACGACCGTGCCGGCCGGGATGCCGTCCTCATCGGATCCTCAGGCGGCGTGCGGAAAACTGGAGGGGTGCGGATCCCGCCGCGCCCACGGAGGAGAACGGGAGGACACGTGCGCGTGCTGCTGGTGGAGGACGAGGTGGACCTCGCGGAGTCGCTGCGCCGCGGGCTCACGAACGAGGGCTTCGTCGTCGACGTCGCCCACGACGGCATCACCGGGGGGTGGCTGGCCGGCGAGAACCCCTACGACGTCGTGGTCCTGGACCTGATGCTGCCCGGCAGGAACGGCTACGCGGTGCTCGAGGGGCTGCGCGCCGCCGAGAACTGGGTCCCCGTCCTGATGCTCACCGCCAAGGACGGCGAGTACGACCAGACCGACGCCTTCGACCTCGGCGCCGACGACTACCTCACCAAGCCCTTCAGCTTCCTCGTGCTCGTGGCGCGGCTGCGCGCCCTCATCCGCCGGGGGGCGCCCGAGCGGCCCGTGGTGCTCACGGTCGGGTCCCTGCAGCTCGACCCCGTCCGCCGGACCGTGACCCGCCGGGGGACGGCGCTCGAGCTCACCGCGAAGGAGTACGTCATCCTCCAGTACCTGATGCAGAACGCGGAGAAGGTCGTCTCGAAGCTGGAGATCATGGACAACGCGTGGGACGCCGGCTTCGAGGGCTCCGAGAACATCGTCGAGGTCTACGTGGGCTATCTCCGGAAGAAGATCGACGCGCCCTTCGGCCTCTCCACCCTGCAGACGGTCCGCGGCATGGGCTACCGGCTGGTCCCGGACGAGCCCGGGGCGCCGGCGTCGTGACCTCCGCCAGGAGGGGGCTCCTCGACCGGTGGGGGGTGCGGGAGCGCAGCACCGCCGCCGCGGCGCTGCTCATCCTCCTGGTGATGGCCGTGGCCGGAGCCGTGCTGCTCGAGGTCCTCAGCCGCGCGGCCGTGGGGGCCGCCCACGACCAGGCCGTGGCCCGGCAGACGGAGATCCTCCAGGACCTGGGGCTCCCGTGGGGCCCGCGCAGCGCCGGGGGCGCGGCGGGGGAGACGGCCGTGTTCACGCAGGCCGGGCTCGGCGAGCTGATGCTGCGGCTCGGCCGCCCGGGGGTCATCGTGCAGCTCCAGGACGCCGACGGACAGGTGGTGGCCGCGTCCCCCGCCAGCGCGCTGGGCACGGACCTGTCCGTGCCGGTCCTGGAGCCGGGGCGGTCCTTCGACTCCGCGGCGACCGGGGACGGGCTCGCGCTCAGGACCGACGACCACGTGTATGTCGCTCACGGCATGTACATCAACGGGGTGCCCCTGACCCTCACCGTGGCCGTGCCCATGGCGCTGCAGCAGGGCACCCTCCAGACCGTGTCCCTGTTCCTGCTGGTCGGCGGGCCGGTGCTGGCGCTGCTCGGCGCCGCGCTCATGTGGTTCCTGGTCGGCCGCTCCCTGGCCCCGGTGCGCCGCATCACCGGACAGGTCCGGCGCATCGGCACGGCCCGCCTGGGGGAACGGGTCGACGTGCCCCCCACCCGGGACGAGATCGCGGCGCTCGCCGAGACCATGAACGGGATGCTGGACCGGCTGCAGACCTCCGACCGGGCACAGCGGCGGTTCGTGGCGGACGCCTCCCACGAGCTCCGCAGCCCGCTCGCCACCCTCACCACCACGATCGAGGTGGCCGCCTCCGACCCGTCCGGGGCGACGTGGCCCGAGGTCGCCCCCGTCCTGAGGTCCCAGTCCCGCCGCATGGGCCAGCTCGTGGAGGACCTCCTGACCCTCGCCAAGGTCGACGACGCCGGGCTGCGGCTGCGCACCGCGGACACCGACCTGGACGAGGTGGTCCGGGAGGAGATCGCCCGGATGCGGCCGGCCTCGCGGCACGAGGTGCGCGTGCACGTGGACCCCGTGCGGGTCCGCGGGGACGCCAGCCGGCTCCAGCAGGTGGTCCGCAACCTGCTCTCCAACGCGGAGCGGCACGCGGACACCTGGATCGCCGTCTCCCTGGTGGCCGAGGGGGACGAGGCGGTCGTGACCGTGGTCAACGACGGCGACCGCATCGCGCCGGAGGACCGGGAACGGGTCTTCGAGCGGTTCGTGCGGCTCGACGACTCCCGGACCCGGGACACGGGCGGATCCGGGCTGGGCCTGGCCATCAGTCGGGAGATCGTCGCGGCCCACGGGGGGACGATCGGCGCGGGCGAGGACCCGGAGGGCCGGTGCCGCTTCCAGGTGCGTCTCCCGCGGGAGGGCGGGGACGGCGAGGGCTGAGCACCTCGCGTTCACCTCCCGTTGGCGGCACCGTCACGCGGGCCGCCTAGCGTCTCCCTGGTCGGCGGGAGCCCCCCGACCCCGCTCCGACGAGCACGGATGCACCCCCGGGCAGCCGTGCGGAATGCCCCGGTCCGTCGGCGGACCGGGGCATTCGACTGCTCCGCGACCGGGGGCCCCGGGCCGCCGGCCGGGATCCCCGGCCTCCGGCGGCTCACCCGCCGGGCTCTCAGTACCCGGCGGCGGCGGCGCCCCAGACCTGCGCGGTGAGTTCCTCGAGGCGCTCCTCGGGTGTGCGCTGGGCGCGCAGGGCCTGGGCGACGAGCCGCTGCGCGGTGGAGGCGAGGTGCTCGCGCATGGCGCGTGCCGCCTCCGCCTCGTCCCGGGCGAGCACGGCCCGGACCAGCGCGTCGTGCTCGCGCGCGAGCTCCCCGACGGGCCGCCGCGACGTGGCGGCGACGACGCCCAGGAAGGACGTGGTGGTGCGCAGCCGCTCCACGAGCTGGACGGCCTGGGCGTTGCCGGCGACGAGCAGCAGCGCACGGTGCAGTCCCTCGTCCGCCTCGGCGGTGGCCTCGAGGTCCCCGGTCCCGGCCGCCTCGTGCAGCGCCTCCCACCGGGCCCGGATCCGGTCCAGCTCCTCGGGCGCCGCGAGACGTGCGGCCCGGCGGGCGGCCGGGACCTCCAGGGCGGTGCGCACCGCGAAGATCTCGGCGACGTCGTCGGGACTGACCTCGACGATCTCGAAGCCGCGGTTGCGGTGGAACCGGATCAGCCCGGCCTCGCCCAGCCGCAGCAGGCCCTCCCGCACCGGGCTGCGGGAGACGTCCATGGCGGAGGCCAGCTGCTGCACCGAGTAGAGGCGCCCGGGCTCCATCTCGCCCGCCGTGATCGCCCGGCGCACCGCGGCCATCACCTGCACGGCGAGCGAGCTCCCGGTCGTGGCGGTGACGGACGGCAGCGCGGGGGCCGCCGGCCCGGGACGGTCGCCGGCCGGGGACCCGGTGACGGAGCGGGGTGGGGTGGTCACGGGGTGATCGTCAGCTTGATGTCCCCGGGCCGGTGCTCCTCGGCCCGCTGCATGGCCTCCGCGATCCGCTCGAGGGGGAACTCGGGCCCGAGACAGTGCTCCACGTCGATCTCGCCCTCGGAGATCCGCCGCAGGGCCTCGCGGAAGGACGTCAGCCCCGGCTCGGCCTGCGCCGCCACGGAGCACTGCAGCCGCAGGTTCTTGCGGAACGCCGTCCACAGCGGGACCTCGGTGTGCCCGTGCCGCTCCGGCAGGCCGAAGAAGCCGACGATGCCCCGGTCGGCCGCGAGCTCGACGGCCTGGTCGCGCAGCACGTCGTGCCCCACGGCCTCGATGACGAGGTCGGCGCCGCGGCCCCCGGTGACCTCGGCCACGACCGCGGCGAGATCCTCCTCCGGCACCCGCACGGGGACGGCGCCCAGCCGGCGGGCGACCTCGAGCCTGCCCGTGTCCAGGTCGGAGGCGACGACGTGCGCGAAGCCCAGTCGGCGGGCCTCCTCCACGAAGAACAGCCCGGCGGACCCCGCGCCCATCACCACGCACGTGTGCGCCCGGCGGGCAGGCGTCTCCACGGGCCAGAACTGGCGCATGGCGTAGAGGCACGTGCCGTACTGCTGGGCCATCATGAGCCGCCGCAGCTGCAGGGAGTCGTTCGGGTCCGTGCCGGCGGGCAGCTCCACGACGTGCAGGTCGTCCAGCAGCTGGAGTTCCGCGAAGCACCCGCCCATCTCGCCCTGGGGGACCGTCAGCACCAGGGTGCCCTCCGGGACGCGCTCCGAGCGGGACTCGACCACTACCCCGACCCCTTCGTGGCCGGGGTAGCCGGGGCGGCGCGGGCCCTCCGCGTGGAGCAGGCCGTGGAAGGCCGCGTGCAGGTCGGATCCGCAGATCGAGGCGTGCAGCATGCGCACCACCAGCTGACCGGGTTCCCGGGCGTGCGGATCGGGCCAGTCGGTGACCGTGACGGTGCCCGTGGTGGGGACGTGGGATGCTCGCATGCGCGCCTCCTGGGGTCGGGCGCGCCGGGCGCCGGTGGGTGACATGCTACCCACGGTTTGGTGCCTGGGACGGGCGTGACGCCGGATTAAACCCGCGGCGCGCCCGGATCCGCGCCGACGGCCTCGGCGGGGACCGCGAAGACGGGGCGGGGGGACTGCAGCCGGGCGGGTGCGGGCAGGTCGCGGCGCAGCACCCGGTCCCCGCGCTCGAGCTCGAGGGAGAACCCGCCGACGGCGTGGTGCACGTTCTCGCCCAGCACCGTCCGCTCCACGACCTGCTCCGGGCCGGGCGGCCCGTGCAGCAGCAGCACCGGCTCACCCTCCCGCAGCTCCTCCTCGACGCGGGCCACCGCCTGCACCCAGTGGCTCTCCCGCACGCCGTCCGGGACGCGGAAGGGCACGACGACGGCGCCGCCCGCCGCCTCGTGCGCGCCCGGCGCCAGGACCCACGCCCGCCGGCCGTGCGGCGGCTCGGCGGGGGGCGTGCGGCCCTCCGCGGGCACGGGCCACACGTAGTCCAGGCCGGCGGGGTCGCCGGGGAAGACCGCGCGGTAGAGCTCCTCGTCCTTGCGCAGCAGGTTCGACCGGTGCGAGCGGTGGAACGCCTCGTCGCCCAGCCAGGGCGGCGGCGGCGCCACGTCGTCGTCGGGGGCGCGGTCCCAGGCCTCGGGGGCGAACTCGCGGATCTGCCACCCCGTGCTGTCGGCCCCGCCGCGGGCCGTCCACTCGTCGACCATCGCGCGGCCGTAGGCGACCAGTGCGGGCACGTGCCCGGACCACATCGCCGTGGCCGGGTGGCGGTACCACCCGTAGCCCGGCACGGTGGCCGCGCGCAGCACCTGCAGGGTCTCCACCCGCTGCTTGCCCAGCCGCTTGCGGTCGAGGACGCGGGCCGAGCGGGCGAAGTCCGGGTACGGGAGGAAGGTCTGCACCGCCCCAGTGTCCTACGGATCCGCGGCCTCCACCACCGCACCGGCCCGTGCGCCGGAGCCCGCGCGGGGGGGACACTGGGGGCATGCCCCTGCCCCGCGCGCTGGAGCCGTTCCGGCTCGGCCGGTACCGTGTGCTCGCCTTCGCGATGTTCAGCAGCGTCTTCGGCGCCGGGATGTGGGCGGTGGCCCTCGTGCACCAGGTCCTGCAGCTGGACGGCACGGCCGTGGACCTCTCGGCCGTGACGGCGGTGGGCGCGCTCGGCATGCTCGTCTTCGTGCTCGTGGGCGGGATCGCGGCCGACCGCCTCCCCCTGGCCCGGGTGCTGCGCCTCGTCGAGACCGCCAACCTCCTGACGGCGGGGACGCTCGCCGTCCTGGCCCTGGCGGACGGGCTGCGCATGGGGCACCTCGCCGCGGCGGCGTTCGTGTTCGGCGCGGGTCTCGGCTTCTTCTATCCGGCCTACTCGGCCTCGCTGCCCCGGATCCTGCCCGCCCGGCAGCTGCTCGCGGCCAACGGGGTGGAGGGCACGGCGCGCCCGCTGCTGCAGCAGGCGGCGGGACCGGCCGTGGCGGGTCTGCTCATCGGGCTGGTCGCTCCCGGCGGCGCGCTCGCCCTGATCGCGCTCTGCCACGCCGCCGCGCTCGTACTGCTGCTGCGCCTGCACGTGCCCGGCCACGACGCCGATTCGGACGCCGGCGCGGACGCCGGCGCGGACGCCGGCGCGGACACGGATCCAGGCGCGGGGGAGCCGTCCCCGCCGCGGGAGGCGGTGGGCGCCCTGCGGTCCGTGCGGCAGGACCTCATGGAGGGCGTGAGCTACACGGTGCGGACCCCGTGGCTGCTGTGGACCCTGCTGTGGGCGGTGCTCGCGGTCTTCCTGCTGCTGGGTCCCCTGGAGGTCCTCGTCCCGTTCCTGGTCCGGGACCGGCTGGGCGGGGACGCCTCCACGTTCGGCTACCTGCTGGCGTGCTACGGCGGGGCCAGCGCGGTGGCCTCCCTGGTGGTCGCGTCGCTGCCCCTGCCGCGGCGCTATCTCAGCTGGATGATCGTGCTGTGGGGGTTCGGGACGCTGCCCTTCGGTCTCGTCGCGACCACCGACTCGTTCTGGGTCATGGCGCTGTGCCTGGCCTTCGTGGGCGCCGGGGACGGCGCGGGCATGGTGCTGTGGGGCACTCTCCTGCAGCGCCGGGTCCCGCGCCACATGTTGGGGCGGGTCTCGAGCCTCGACTTCTTCGTCTCGATCGCCCTCATGCCGGTGTCGATGGCGGTCGCGGGACCCGTGGCCCAGGTGGTGCCCCTGCCGGTGATCTTCTGGACCGTGGCCCTGCTGACCCCGGCGCTGGGGCTGGTGGCCCTGTGGGCCGGGCGGATGCGCGAGGACGAGCTGGCGCACTCGCTGGCCGGCTGAGCGCCGCCGTTGCACCCCACAGGGCGCAGGGACGGGGACGTGCGGACCGGGGGCGGTGCCGCGTCCCGACCGGACGCGGCACCGCTCCGCTCACCGCACGAGCGGTGGACGGCCCGCGGGTCAGTAGGCCTTGACGCGCTGCTCCACGATCAGGTGGATCAGGGCGAACTGCCCTTCCTCGTCGATCGCCCTCAGGGCGGCCTGCAGCGCGCCGGGGATCTCGGCGTCGGTCTCCACGCGCACCCCGAACCCGCCGAAGGCCTGGGCCATCAGGGCGAAGTCCGGGTTCTTCAGCTGCGTGCCCGAGACCCGGTCCGGGTAGTCCCGCTCCTGGTGGGTGCGGATCGTGCCGTACTCCTGGTTGTCCATCACGACCACCAGCGGCGTGGCCCCGTACTGGGCCGCGGTGGCCAGCTCCTGCCCGTTCATCAGGAACTCCCCGTCCCCGGCGATGGTCACCACCCGACGCCCCGGGAAGCGCAGCGAGGCCGCCACGGCCGAGGGCACCGAGTAGCCCATGGAGCCGTTGCGGGCCGAGATCATCGAGGCGTACCCCTTGGCGGGGAAGTAGCGGTGGGCCCAGTTGGTGTGCTCACCGGCGCCGAAGGTGCACATGGCGTCGTCGGGCAGACCCGCCACGAGATGGGCCATCATGGTGTCCATCCGGGCCCGGCCCCCGGACGGCTCCGTGGACACGGGGGTGGAGAACTCGACCTGCTGCGCCCGCAGCCGGGCGGTCCACTCCTTCCACGCCGGCTTGGCCGGCAGGTCGATGCGCACGAGGTCGCGCACGAACACGTCGGGCTTGGCCACGATCTGGTAGGACACCGGCCCGGAGCGCCCGCGCAGGGACGGGTCGATGGTGACCAGGAAGTTCTTCTTCTCCCAGTCCTGGCGGACCAGGAACCCGTTGGTGATGACGTCGCCGGGGACGGTGCCCACGAAGACCAGCAGGTCGGTCTCCTCGAGCATCTCGAAGGTCGCCTTCGGGCGGCCGTAGCCGATCGGGCCCACGTAGGAGTCCGAGTCGAACGGGACGGTGCCCTCGGTGCGCCACTCGGCCGCGGCCGGGAGGTGGTGCTCCTCGAGCCAGTCCGTGAGGCCGGCCGCACCCTCGACGGTCCAGTCGTTGCCGCCGGTCACGAACAGGGGCTTCTCCGCGGTCGAGAGCGCGTCGCGCAGCGCCTTCCAGTCGTTGACCGTCATCCCGCCGTGGGCCACGGGGATCGGCGGGTGCAGGGTCGCGTCGATCTCGGCCCGGATGATGTCCTCGGGCAGACCCACGACCACGGGGCCGGGGCGGCCGGAGTTGGCGGCGAACATCGCCTCGGCCACGATCTCGGAGGCCCGCTCGGCGTGGTCGAGGACCATCACGCGCTTGGCCCCGGAGTCGAACCACGCGTGCGGGTCGAACTCCTGGAACGCCTCCTTGTCGCGGTGCTCGAACGGGATCAGGCCCACGAACAGCACCATCGGGGTGGAGTCCTGCCACGAGGTGTGCAGGCCCACGTGGGCGTTGGCCGCGCCGGGGCCGCGGGTCACCATGGCCACGCCCGGGACGGGGCCCATCTTGCCGTCGGCCTCGGCCATGTAGGCCGCACCGCCCTCGTGGCGGCAGACGACCGTCTCGATCGACGAGTGGTGCAGACCGTCGAGCACGTCCAGGTAGGACTCGCCGGGCACCACGTAGGTGCGCTGCACGCCGTGCGCCACGAGCGTGTCCACGATGACGTGGCCCGCCGACTTGCGGGCAGTGGTCTGTGCGGGGGATGCGGGGTCCGCAGTGGTCTGGGTCAACGTGGGTCCTTTTCGCCGTTGAAAATGGAGCGGTGGGGCTGGGCAGGCCGGAACCGGCTCGGGGGTCCGGGCCTGGCGCAGTTCATCCGAAAATACCCGATGCGGGCGGCGATCCGTGTCCTGGCGGTCACGGAGGAGTAAAGAAGGACGCACAGCGCCCGCGGTGCCCTGTGCGCTCCCGGGCCCGGGCACGACGACGACGGCGGCGGTGGTCTCCCCCGGAGGGGACGATCACCGCCGCCGTCGTGGATCCTGCGCGGTGCTCAGTCCTGCATGTCCTCGAGCTCGATGCCGGTGGTCTCGCGGACCATCTTGATCGTGAAGATCAGGGAGACGAGCCCGAAGAACGCGTAGAGCCCGTACGCGACGCCCAGGGAGAAGGCCGCCAGGGCCGGGAAGGTCACGGTGACCAGCCAGTTGGCGATCCACTGCACGAATCCGGCCACGGCCAGGGCGGCGCCGCGGATCCGGTTCGGGAACATCTCGCCCAGCAGGACCCACATCATGGGACCCCACGAGACGCCGAAGAAGACCACGAACAGGTTGGCGGCCACGAGGGCGAGGGGACCGGCGGTGGGGCCGAGCACCGGTGCGCCGTCGACCACGTCGGCCGTGGCGAACAGGACGGCGAGGGTGGCGAGGGACAGGGTCATGCCCGCCGAGCCGATGAGCAGGAGCCGGCGCCGGCCGACCTTCTCGACGAGCGCGATCGCCACGATGGTCACGGCGACGTTGACCACGGACGTGATCACCGTGATGGTGAACGAGTCGGCCTCGGTGAAGCCCACGGACTGCCAGAGCACGTTCGAGTAGTAGAAGATCACGTTGATGCCCACGAACTGCTGCAGCGCGGCCAGGCCGATGCCCACCCACACGATCGGCTTGAGACCGGCCGTCCGTCCCTTTAGATCGGACAGCCGGGGCTTGTGCTCGATCCGGAGGGTCTCCTTGATGAGGCGCACCCGCTCGGCCGCCGACGCGGAGCCCTGCAGATTGGCCAGCACGGCCTCGGCCTCGTCGGAGCGACCGTCCTCCACCAGGTAGCGGGGGGACTCGGGGATCGTGAACGCGCCGATCAGATAGGCGATGGCCGGGATGGCCTCGGCCATGAACATCCACCGCCAGGCCTCCAGGCCGAGCCACAGCTCCTGGGTGGAGCCGCCGGCCATGGCGGCGAGCCAGGCGTCCACCGCCAGCGAGATGAAGATGCCGAGCACGATGCCCATCTGCTGCAGCGAGCCGAGCCGGCCGCGGATGGAAGCCGGGGCGACCTCGGCGATGTAGGCGGGAGCGATGACGGAGGCGACACCCACGCCGATGCCCCCGACGACGCGCCAGAAGATCAGCCAGCCGAAGCTGTCCACCACACCGCAGCCGATCGCGCTGACGAGGAAGAGGACCGCGGCGATCTTCATCACCGGGACGCGGCCCAGGGCGTCGGCGACCCGGCCGCCGAAGAACGCACCTGCGGCGGCGCCGAGCAGGGCCGAGGCCACGGCGAAGCCGAGCGGTCCGGGAGCGACCCCGAACTCCTCCTGGATGGCCGAGACCGCGCCGTTGATGACCGCGGAGTCGTAGCCGAAGAGGAAGCCGCCGAAGGCGGCGACGATGGTGATCCGGAGGACCGCCGAGGTGTTCGGGTGCTCCGCGACCCTGGGGGTCGTGGCGTCTTGGCTCATCGGACAGCTCCCTTGCTGGTGGAGATCGGCTGCTGGTGGAGGAAACGGCGTGGGCCCGGGACGTGCCGTCCGCCGCACCCCGGGGCGGACGCACCCGCCGACGCCGCAGGGTTCGTGTGACGCGATCCACACTAAAACTCAGTGCGCTGAATGTCCATTAGTCGAAGACAGGTGTCGTCCGGCGCGTCATCCTGCCGGAAGGGCCCCGACGGGCAGCTCCGCGTGCTGCAGGGCGAGGATCACCGCGCCCGCCACGTGCGCCTCGATGCCCAGCGTGGCGGTCTCGATCCGCAGGCCCCGCACGCTGCCGCGGACCCCCTGGCGGGAGACGACCTCGCGCAGCGGGCCGAGCAGCAGCTCGCCGGCCCGGGCGATCTCGCCGCCGACGACCACGAGCTCCGGGTTGATGGTGTTGCACAGGTTGGCCACCGCCGTGCCGAGCAGGCGGCCGGTGTCGCCGATGACCCGCCCGCAGCCGACGTCGCCGGCGAGCGCCGCGGCCACGAGATCGGGCACGGTCAGGTCGGGCCCGTGCGTGGTGCTCAGCAGGCCGGTGACGTCCCCGGAGGACACGTAGGTCTCGAGGCACCCGCGGTTTCCGCACCGGCACACCCGGCCGTGCTCGTCCACGGTCGTGTGGCCGAGCTCCCCGGCGGACCCGGTGGCGCCGCGGAAGAGGGACCCGTTGAGGATCAGACCGGCGCCCACGCCGTGGCCGATCTTGAGGTAGGCCATGTGCTGCGCTCCGCGCCCGGCGCCCCAGGCGTGCTCGCCCAGGGCGCCCGCGTTGGCGTCGTTCTCGACGACGACGGGCAGTCCGAGCCGGCGGCCGGCCTCCTCGCGCACGTCGATCCCGCTCCACGCCGGGAGGATCGCGCTCACACTGACCAGCCGGCCCTCGAGGTCCACGGGGGCCGGGAGGGTGAGGCCCGCGGCGAGCAGCCCGGACCGTGCCGTGCCGTGCTCCCGGAGGAGGGCGTCGAGGGTCCGGCCGACCAGCTCGAGGTCCTCGGCGAAGCGGTGCTCGGCAGGCAGCTCGTGACGCCGCTGGGCGAGGATCCTCTGATTCAGGTCCGCGACGGCCACCGTGACGTGGCGGTGTCCCACGTCGATGCCGACCACGTGGCCGGCCGAGCCCCGGAAGCCGATGCGCTGACCCCGGCGGCCGGCGCCGTCCGTCTCCATGACGAGCAGGCCGGCGCCGATCAGCTGGTGGACGATGCTGGACACCGTCGAGGGCGCCAGTGCGGTGCGCCGGGAGATCTGCGCCTGGGTCAGGTGCCCGTCACGGCGCACCGCGTCGAGCACCCGGCGCTGGTTGGCGTTGCGCAGGGACGTCTGCGAACCGGGTGGAACGGGGGACCCCGCGGGCTCGGACATCATCGTCCTCTTTCACCGGTGAACGTGAACAGGACTGTCATCCTAATCAGCGTTCACAGGTCGAAGACAGGGGTGGGCGGCCCGGGGGTTCCGCCCGCCTGCTCTCAGAGGACCTTGCCGGCCTCGGCGATCAGCCCTCTGGCGGCGGCGACCTGGGCGGGGGAGGCCGCGACGAAGTGCTCGTCGCGGGTCACCACCGTGGGCACCGTGGCGTTGCCGTCGTTGAGGGACTCCACGAAGGCCAGGGCGTCCCGGTCCTCCCAGATGTCGGTCCACATGGCGCGCTCGGCGTCCGGTCCGAGTCCGCGCTCGAGCATGCCGCAGAACGGGCACCCGGGCCGCCAGTAGATGGCGACCCCGCCCTCCGCCACGTGCTGGACGGCCTCGGCGTGGGAGGCGGCCGGGCGGCGGCTGCGGGACTTGTCCTTCTTGAACACGGGGGCTCCTCGCGGGTCGGGCGGCAGGGTGGGAGTGGCGGCCCAGTCTATCCGGACCGTTCTACGTCAAGAGCTGTCCCCCGATGAGGGGACAGGGACTGGAAGTGGCAGAAGCATGGCAAGAGGGTGGCGGAGGCCCGTCGTGGCGGTGTCCGTCTTCGAGAACGCCCAATAAGGTTTGATCTTCCCGCAAATGTCCGGCGTTCCACGTGAAACTGCGCGGCTTCGTTCGAGCATCAGCCTTTTTCGGCTGATCGCGTTGCCGGTGTCGCGCGGGGGACGCGGAGCGTCACACAGCGGCCCCGACGGCACCGTTCCCGCCGCCAAGCTTCATGATTTGTCATTCTCTGTACCGATTCGGGGAATTCTTCCCGAACTCTCTTGCGGGCCGGGCGTTCGGGGACTCCCGGAACGTGGCGTGTGTCATGGTGGTGGGCATGGCAATTCCGGCGCAGCACTCTTCCCCCCGGCCGGCCCGCTCCACCTGGTCCCTCCCCCAGCTGCACCAGTGGGTGGTCGTCCCCTTCATCGTCGTGCTCGTCACGGCGACCGTGGGGCGGCTGCTGGTGTACTCCCCGGGAGTCGCGGCACAGGAGATCGAGGTCCTGCACCGGCTCGACGCGGCGCGCCTCGGCGTCCTGGACGCGCTGGCGCTCGTCCTGCACCACGCGTTCTCCACCCCGGGGGCGTTCGCGATCATCGCCGCCCTCACCGCCTGGCTCGCCCTGGCGCGCCGGCGGCCCTGGGACGCCGCCGGCTTCGCCGTCACGGCGCTCTCCGGCTGGGCCGCGGTCGGGATGGTGAAGGTCGCCGTCGGCCGCCCCCGGCCGGACAGCACGGCGTTCCCGGAACCCCTCGTCCTCGTGGACGGCCTCACGTCCTTCCCCTCCGGGCACGCGGGTGCCGCGCTGGCCATCGCGGCGGCGTTCTGCCTCGCGATGCGCCGGTCGAGGTCCGCCTCCGCCGTCCTCGTCGCGGGACTGGGCACGGCCGTGCTCGTCGGGCTGTCCCGGCTCTACCTGGGCGTGCACTACCCCCTCGACGTCCTCGCCTCGTTCCCCGTCGCCTGGGCGGGCCTGGCCGTGGGGTGCGGTCTCGCCAACCACCTGGTGCCCGCGCTCGCCTACGGCTTCGGCTGGCAGCAGGAGGACGCGGCGTGGCACGACGTCGAGCAGGGGCGCGCCGCCGAGGAGAGCCCCGCCGAGGACGCTCGTCCGGACACGGCACGGGTGCCGGTCGTGGCCCGGCGGACGGACCACCACGCCGCCTGACACGCCGCCCGCGGCCGTGGCACCGGGCGCCCCGCCGGGTCTCAGGGCTCGATCCGCCGGTGGAAGGGCCACCAGATGGCCCGGCCGATGTCGTAGGTCAGGGCCGGCACCAGCAGCGACCGGACGATCAGCGCGTCCAGGAGCACGCCGAACGCCACGATGAACGCCAGCTGCACCAGGAACATGATCGGGATGACGGCCAGCGCCGCGAACGTGGCCGCGAGCACGATGCCGGCCGAGGTGATCACCCCGCCGGTGAGGGTGAGACCCCGGAGGATGCCAGCCCGGGTGCCGTGCACCAGCGACTCCTCCCGCACCCGGGACATCAGGAAGATGTTGTAGTCGATGCCCAGCGCCACGAGGAAGACGAAGCCGAAGAGCGGGACCGAGGGGTCCGCACCGGGCAGGTCCAGGACGTTGTTGAACACGAGGGCGGAGACGCCCAGGGCCGTGAAGAACGAGACCACGGTGGTGAGGATCAGCAGCACCGGGGCCAGGACGGAGCGCAGCAGCAGCATGAGGATCAGGGTGATGACCACGAGGATCACCGGGATGATCAGCGTGCGGTCGGCGATCGAGGTCTCGTTGGTGTCGATGTTCGTCGCTGTGGTGCCGCCCACGAGGATCTCCGCGTCCGCCGCGCGCAGGTTCTCGCGCAGCTCCCGGACGGTCTGCTCCGCCTCGGGGGAGTCGGCGGCGTCGGACAGCGTGGCCTGGAGCTGATAGAGGCCCTCGGCCTCCGTCGGCTCGGCCCCGGCGAAGGGCCCGGCCGGGGGCGGGGCGTCCTCCCCGAGGGGCAGGGTGCCGGACGGGGAGTCGTTGGCGACGGCGACGACGCCGGCCACGCCCTCCGTGCCCTCGACCGCCTCGACCGCGGCGTCCAGGGAACGGGTCGGGACCAGCAGGACCGCTGGGCTGCCGGAGCCGCCGGGGAAGTGCTGGGCCAGGGCCTCCTGGCCGTCCCGCGCCTGGGACTCGCCGAGCACGAGCTCGCTCTGCTCCACGCCCGAGGCCTCGAACTGGGTGCTGAACCCGGCGAGGGCGAGGAGCACCACAGTGGTCACCACCCAGATCGCCCGCGGGGCGCGGGCCACGAACCGGGCCACCGAGGCCCACACGCCTCGCCCCTCGACGGTCGGGCGGGTGCCGGCCCCGTGCTCGACCACGCGCACGCGCTCCGCGCCCGAGGCGTCGTAGCGGGGCCGGAACGGCCAGAAGGCCCCCCGTCCCGTGGCGTAGAGGACCGCGGGCAGGAAGGTCAGGGCCGCCAGGACGGACATCACGATGCCGACGGAGGCCACCGGGCCCAGCGCCTTGTTCGAGGCGAGGTCCGAGAGCAACAGGCACAGCAGGCCCGCGATGACGGTGGCGCCGGAGGCGACGATCGGCTCGACCGAGCCCTTGAGGGCCGCCCGGGTCGCGTCCGCCCGTCCCCGGTGGTGCAGGAGGGCGTCCCGGTACCGGGCCGTGTAGAGCAGCGAGTAGTCGGTGGCGGCGCCGACCACGAGGATGAACAGGATGCCCTGCACCTGGCCGCTGATGGTCACGAGCTCGTTGGCCGCCAGCCAGTACACGACCAGGATGGCGGCGCTGAGGGCGAAGACCGAGGTCAGCAGCACCAGGACGGGCAGCACGGGGGAGCGGTAGACCACGAGGAGGATCACGAACACCACGGCCAGCGCCACGCCCAGCAGGATCCCGTCGATGCCCTCGAAACCGGCCACGAGATCGGCCGTGAACCCGGCGGGGCCCGTCACGTAGCTCTGCAGGCCCTCCGGCCGGTCCGTCTCGAACCGTTCCGCGAGCGCCTCGACGTCGTCGACGACCTCGCCGTCGGGCAGGGGGACGACGAGCTGGAAGGCCTCCCCGTCCTCGGACGGGATCAGCGGCGAGGTCTGCCCCTCGGCAAGGCCGCTCTCCTGCACCGCCGCGGCGGCGTCCTCCGCCCACGCCCGGTCGGCGGCGGTCAGCCCGCCCTCCCGGGCGAGGAGGACGATCGCGGGGATCGTCTCCGAGTCCCGGAACTCGCCCAGCAGCCGGGTGACCTGCGTGGACTCGGTGGACTCGGGCAGGAAGCTGGACTGGTCGTTGGTCGAGACCTCGGAGATCTTCCCGAAGTACGGCCCGCCCACGCCGGCCACCGCGAGCCACCCGACGATCAGCAGCGCCGGCAGCAGGATCCGCAGCAGCGTGGTCCAGCGGGAGCGCCGCGGGGGTGCGGGGGACCCGGGGGCCTCGGCCCACGGGGCGGGACGGGACGCGGTGGGGGCCGGGGTGGTCATGGCGTGCCTTTCACGAGCGGCAGGAGCAGGTCGGAGCCGCGGCGACCGACGGACCCCACCGCGGAACCGGAGGCGCCGGGGTCTGGGATCAGACTAATATTTCGAAAACAGAAATAAAATCCCGGGCTCAGTCGTAGACGGCCTTGACGCACAGCACCGGGCAGGGGCTCTCGAGCAGGACGCGCTGGGCGGTGCTCGCCATGATGATCTTGCCCACGGGGGAGCGGCGCCGGATGCCCAGCACGATGAGCTCGGCCCCGTGCTCGCGGGCGGTGTCGAGGATGACGTCGGCGGGGTCGCTGTCGTGGTCGGGCTCCCGCAGCTCGTAGCGCACTCCGGCACGGGCGAGCCTCTCCCGCTCCACGTCGATGTCTGCCTCGATCTCCGGCGGCTGGTGGCGCCTCGGCCGCGGCTGCACCACCACCAGGTCGGTGCCGCGGCGCTCTGCCTCGAGGATGGCGGCGTCCAGTGCCGCGTGTCCGGGGGCGGTGGGCATGTATCCGACGACGACGGTCACGGGTTCTCCTGGGGTAGCGGCACGGTGGGGCGGAACGGGTCAGGGACCGCGGTGGGGGTCCTGGTCCGCGGGCTCGTCCTCCATGCGGGCGAGGGCCTCCGGGTGCTCGAACCGCACCTTGCGGCCGAGGAACAGGCGGTCGTAGACGAAGTTGACGATCCACAGGCCCAGCCCGATCAGCAGCAGGACCACGGCGATCTGGTACTCGACGAGGTCCTGTGCCCAGGGCCCCACGAGGTAGGCGCAGGTGATCGCGCCCAGGTAGGGCAGGACCCGGGGGGCGTGGAAGTAGTCGTGGGTGGGGCTGTGGTCCTTGCGCAGGATGATCGCCGCGACGTTGACGATGGTGAACACGCCCAGGAGGAGAAGGGCCGTGGTGCCGCCGAGGGCGCTCGCCGTGCCGCTGCCGAGGATGTTGTTGATGACGACGATCAGCGCCATGGCGAGAAGGCTCGTGAACACGATGGCCGACCAGGGGGTGCGCCGGCCCTGCAGGACGTGGCCCAGGAAGTCCGGCAGCACGCCCTGGCGGGCCATGCCGTAGAGCAGCCGGGAGGCCATGAGCATGTTGATCAGGGCGGTGTTGGCCACGGCGAAGATCGTCAGGAACGGGTAGATCGTGTCGATGGGGATGTTGGGGGCGCCGATCCGGACCATGTCCAGCAGCGGCGTGGTCGACTCCCCGAGCACGCCGATGGGGACGACCGCCACGGTGAAGATCGAGACCAGGATGTAGACCACGCCCGTCAGGCCGAGGCCGAAGAGCATCACGCGCGGGAAGTCGCGGCTGGGGTTCTTGGTCTCCTCGACCATGTTGACGGAGTCCTCGAAGCCCACGAAGGAGAAGAACGCGAGCGAGGTCACCGCGGTGAGGGCCAGGAAGATGCCCTTGTCCTCCGAGGTCTCGAACACCATCGTCTGGCTGAAGTCGGCCTGGCCCTGGAACGCCGCCCAGAACCCCACGAGGATGACGATGAGCAGGCCGGTGAGCTCGATCGACGTCAGCACCACGTTGAACGCGAGGCCCTCGGTGACGCCGCGGATGTTGATGGCGGCGAGGATCGCGATGAAGATCACGGCGATCACGGTGATGGTCGTGGTGTCCACCTCCAGCCCGAAGCCGCGGGCGAAGTTCGAGGCCACGGCCGAGGCCGCCGTCGAGGCGGAGGTCAGGCCCGAGCTGAGCACCGCGAACGTCACGAGGAAGGTGATGAAGTGGATGCCGAAGGCCTTGTGCGTGTACAGCGCTGCGCCCGAGGCGCCGGGGTACTTGGTCACGAGCTCGAGGTAGGAGAAGGCCGTGATGGTCGCCACGAGGAACGCCACGAGGATCGGGGCCCACGCGGCGCCGCCGATCTCTCCGGCGATGTTC
Source organism: Kocuria rosea (assembly GCF_006094695.1). Classification (NCBI taxonomy): domain Bacteria; kingdom Bacillati; phylum Actinomycetota; class Actinomycetes; order Micrococcales; family Micrococcaceae; genus Kocuria; species Kocuria rosea. Next base: position 31,788 of record NZ_CP035103.1, read on the forward strand.
CCGGTGAGGGCGTACACCCCGGTGCCGAGGATGTCGCCCACGATGAACAGCAGGAGCAGGCCGGGGCCCATGACGCGCTTGAGCTCCGGCTGGGGGCGGGACCGGGTCCCGGATTCGGCTGACTGGGCCATCGGATGCCTCGAATCGGTGGTGACGGGCTGGCGGGCCCCGGCGTGCGGTGACCGTGGCCACAGCCTATGCCACGCCCCGCGCCCGGCCCAGGTGGTGACGACGAGCCGCCGTGTTCCTAGCCTGGGACCATGACGAGCACAGCGCCCCGCTTCCGGCTGACCGAACTCCGCCTCCCCTTCCTGGGCGCCCCGATGGCCGGCGGGCCCTCGACCCCGGCGCTGGCCGCGGCGGTCACGGCCGCCGGCGGCCTGGGCTTCCTGGCCGCCGGCAACCGTCCCGCGGCGGGCGTCCGCGCGGACGTCGAGGAGGTCCGGGCGCGCACGGACGGCCCGTTCGGGGTGAACCTGTTCGTCCCGCAGGCGGCGAACACCGCGGCCCCCGGGACGGCGGTCGACCCCGCCGTGCACCGGTCGGTCGCGGCCTACCGGGAGGCGCTGGAAGACACGGCCCGCCGGTACGGGGTGGAGCTGCCGGACACGGACCCCGCCGACGACGACGGGTGGGCCGCCAAGCTCGAGCTCGTCGAGGCGCTGCGGGTCCCGGTCGTCTCGTTCACCTTCGGGCTCCCCGCGGTCTCCGTGCTGGCGCGGCTCGCGGCGGTGGGCACCACGACGTCCGTCACGGTGACCTCGGTCCCGGAGGCCCAGGCCGCCGTGCGGGCCGGTGCCCACCTGCTGACGGTCCAGGGCCCGGCGGCCGGCGGGCACCGGGGCACCCACCGCGCGGAGGACGTCCCGGGCGAGGAGCCCCTGGTGGAGCTCGTCGCCGCGGTCCGCGCCGCCGTGGACGTCCCGCTCGTGGCCGCGGGCGGCATCGCCTCCGCGGCGGACGCGGACGCGGCCCTGACCGCCGGGGCGGACGCCGTGCAGGTCGGCACGCTGCTGCTGCGCACACACGAGGCCGGGACGTCCGCCGCGTACCGGGAGGCCCTCGGCTCGGGCCGCTACACGGAGACCGCCGTGACCCGCGCGTTCTCGGGACGGCTGGCGCGCGGGGTGCGCAACGGTTTCCTCGACCGCTTCACGAATATGGCCCCAGCGGCATATCCCCAGGTCAACCAGATGACCAAGCCCATCCGGGCGGCCGCGGCGCAGGCCGGGGACCCCGAGGCCATCGCCCTGTGGGCCGGTCCGCAGTTCGCGGCCGCACAGGAGGTCCCCGCCGCCGAGGTGGTGCGCGGCATCCTCCGCGCACCGACCGGTCCCTGACGGCGGGTGCCCGGCACGGCCGTCAGCGCACCCCGCGCATCATCCGCCGGATCCAGGGGGACAGCACGAGCAGGGCGGCGCCGACGACGATGGTCACGGCGCCCAGGGTCCCGAAGTAGGCGGCCTCGGTCTGCTCGCTGTAGTAGCCGGCCAGCGCGCCGGACAGGGCCGTGCCCAGGGCCACCGACAGGTAGAAGAGGGCGACCATCAGCACGGGATAGGCCCGCGGGGCCAGCCGGGTGGACAGGGACAGGCCCACCGGGGAGACCATCAGCTCGCCCAGGGTGGCGACCAGCAGGATCAGCGCGGCCCACAGGACCGGCACCGAGGACACCCCGACCATGGGCAGGAAGATCAGGAACGCCGATCCCATCAGCACGATGCCGAGGCCGAACTTGGTGGGCGTGCCGGGCTGGCGGTCGCCCAGCTTCGTCCACAGCACCGCGAACACCGGCGCGAGCAGGATGATGAAGAAGGGGTTGAAGGACTGGACCCAGGAGATCGGCATGGTCCAGTCGCCGAGCGCGCGGTCCAGCCGGGTGTCCGAGTAGATCGTGATGACCGTGAACTGCTGCTGGAACAGTGCCCAGAACGCGGCCGAGCCGATGAACAGCGGGATGAACGCCCGCACGCGGGAGCGCTCGTCGTCGTCGACCTTCTTGCTGGTGAGCAGGAGGACGAACAGCGCCACGGCCGCCACCACGATCACCCCCACCACGACGTCGGCGAGGTTGGCCGCGTTGAGCACCCCCGTGAGGGCGGCGGCCACGACGACGGCGATCGCCGCCGCGGCGATCCCCGCCCACTTCCCGTACTGCTCGCGCGGCAGGGGGTTGGGCACGTGGTGGACGTCTGCGGGAAGCCTCCTGCGCCCGAGGGCGTACTGGGCCAGGCCGAAGGCCATGCCCACCGCGGCCAGGCCGAAGCCGAGGTGGAAGCCCCAGGTCTTCTGCGCGAAGCCGGTCAGGAGCGGCCCGAGGAGTCCGCCGATGTTCACGCCCATGTAGAAGATCGAGAAGCCGGCGTCGCGGCGCGGGTCCTGGCGGTCGTAGAGGGCACCCACGAGATTGGTGATCGTGGCCTTGAGCCCCCCGGACCCGATCGCGATGAGGACGAGGCCGATCGTGAGGCCCGCGACGGCGGGGATCAGCGCCAGCGAGACGTGGCCGGCCATGATGAGAACGCCGCTGAGGAACATCGTCCGCTCGGAGCCGAGGAGCCGGTCGGCGACCCACCCGCCCAGGATGGCGAACAGGTAGACGGCGCCGCCGTAGGCGCCCACGATGCCCGCGGCCGTGGCGCGGTCGATGCCGAGCCCGCCCTCGGTGGTGGCGAAGTACATGTACAGCAGGACGATGCCCTGCATGCCGTAGAAGGAGAAGCGCTCCCACAGCTCGACGCTGAACAGGTTCGCCAGCATGCGCGGCTGGCCGAAGAAGGACCGGACGTCGGAGCGGTTGTCGTGGTGGTCGCGCGGGTCGGGGGCGCCGGTGGCGCCGTCCGCCGCGCGGGGGGTGTGGGAAGTCATGCGCACCATGATCGGCCTGCCGGGCGGTCGAGCACCAATCGGTGCGCGCCCGCGGCCGGCGGCCCCGTCGCGCTCACCCCCCGGTGGGCGGTGCCGGCGGCGGGACGGGCGACGCCCGGGACCGCGGTGCACCCACCGCGGTCCCGGGCGTCGCCGGGGAAGGAGCCAGGACTCAGTTGAAGTCCTTCGGGTCGGAGCCGATCCGCCCGCCGTTGTCGAGGCCGCTGATCGCCCGGACGTCCTCGTCGTCGAGCCGGACGTCGAGGGCCGCGTAGTTCTCGCGGATCCGCTCCGGCGTGACGGTCTTGGGGAAGACCACGTTGCCGATCGCCAGGTGCCACGCGATGATGACCTGTCCCGGGGTGGCGCCGTGCTTGCGGGCGATCGAGTCGATCACCGGGTCCTTCAGCAGGTCGCCGCCCTGGCCCAGGGGGGACCAGGCCTCGGTCAGGATGCCGTGCGAGGCGTTGAAGTCCCGCAGCGCGGACTGGTTGAAGTAGGGGTGCAGCTCCACCTGGTTCACCACGGGGACCACGCCCGTCGCGTCGATGATCTCCTGGAGCTCCTCCTGCGGGAAGTTCGAGACGCCGATGGACCGGGCCTTGCCGCTCTCCCGGATCTCCTGGAACGCCTTCCAGGTCTCCAGGTACTTCCCGCGCTTCGGGGTGGGCCAGTGGATGAGGTACAGGTCGACGTACTCCAGGCCGAGACGCTCCAGGGAGGCGTCGATGGCCTTCAGCGCGGAGTCGTGGCCGTGGTCGTCGTTCCACAGCTTGGTGGTCACGAAGATCTCGTCGCGCGGGATGCCGCTGTTCGCGATCGCCCGGCCGACGCCCTCCTCGTTGCCGTAGATCATGGCGGTGTCGATGTGGCGGTAGCCGGCCTCGAGGGCCTGGCCCACCACGTCCTCGGCGATGTCGGCGTCGACCTGCCACACGCCGTAGCCGAGCTGGGGGATGGTCCTGCCGTCGTGCAGGGTGAGGGTCGGGGACTGCGTCGTGGACTGCGTCATGGACCGTGCCTTTCGTGGGGAGACAGCCAGGGGCTGACAGGGAGGGCCGGGAGGAGCTCGTCCGGGCCCGGTGTCCGTCGAACAGTCTCCTGCTGTCGCCGCGCGCTGACAAGAAGGACAGCGTGCTTTCTGCTCTCAGCAATCGGCCTCCGCTGCCCAGCCGCAGCGGGAGGCCCCGGGAAGGCGGGGAACGGTGGCCGCAGCCGCAGCCGGCGGCGGGCGCTCAGCCGTCGGCGCGTGGCCGCCGGGCGGCCGGGCGCCGGTCGCCCCACGGGGGCAGGAGGCGGGGCAGGGCCTCGGCGGCGCCGGCCCGGACGGTCCGGTCGGCGTGCGGGGTGAGCGCGGTGTCCTCGGGGTTGATCTCGACCACGGGCGTCCCGCGGCCGGCCGCGATCAGCGGCAGGGAGGCGGCGGGCTGCACGAGCCCGGACGTGCCCACCACGAGCACGAGCTCCGCCTCGGCCACGGCCGCGGCGGCGCGCTCCACGGCGCCCTCGGGCAGCTGCTCCCCGAACCACACGACCGCGGGCCGCACCGCTCCGCCGCAGGAGGGGCACGCCGGGGGGCGCTCGCGGCCCGGCTCCTCGTGGTCGGGCTCCTGGGGAGCGGGTGGTGCCTCCGGACGGGCCTCCGCTGCCAGGCCCGGGAGGAGACGCTCCGGGAACGGGGCGCCGCAGTCCGAGCAGCGGAACGCGAACAGACTGCCGTGCAGGTGGGCGAGGACCGCGGAGCCCGCCCGCTCGTGGAGGTCGTCGACGTTCTGGGTGACCACGTGGACGCGGGCGCGGTCCGCCCACCGGGCGATCGCCCGGTGTCCGGCGTTGGGGCGGAGCCGGCGCACCTGGCGGGCCCGCCAGAGGTACCAGGACCAGACGAGCCCGGGGTCGGCGTCCCACGCCTCGGGGGTGGCCAGCTCCTCGGGGGACCAGCGGGCCCACAGTCCGGTGCCGGCGTCCCGGAAGGTGGGCACCCCGCTCTCGGCCGACATCCCGGCGCCGGAGAGCACGGTCACGGTGCGCGCGGAGCGCGCCAGCTCGAGCAGCTCGGGGTCGAGGTCGTCCATGCCGCCGACGGTATACGCACGGAGGCTCCCGGACCAGGGTGCCCGGGCCGGTGCGGGGAAACGCCCGGGCCCGTTGGTCGATCCGCACGCGCGCGTGGTGGAATGGAAACCATGAAGTTCAACGTCCAGCGCGTGCTGACCCCCGCCTACCTGACCTCCGTCGCCCTCGTCGTGGTCGGAGTGGTCCTCGGTCTGGCGTGGTACCCCGTCGCGGCGTGGCTGTTCGTGCTCGCCGGTCTCGCGCTCAACGCGATGGCCGTGTCCGTCACCGAGATCAACGACGCCCCGCGCCGTCGTCCGGCCCTCGCCCCCCGCGACGGCGACCGCGGTGGCGACGGCGAGCTCGTCGAGGACCGGGACGAGGACCTCGGGGACGCGCTCCCGCCGGAGGAGCCGGCACGCCGCGCGCCCGTCGAGCCGGACGCCGAGACCGCCGCCACCCCGACCGTCCCGCACTCCGGTTCGAGTCCCCTGCGGGAGCGGCGCTGACCCCGTCACCGGCCGGAAGGGCGGCCGGACCGCGCGCGGAGGAGTCACGGGCACCGCAGCACCTCGCCGGGGGCTGTGGTGGCCGTCATGGTAAATTCGGGGCGATGACCAGCCCCAGGAACCACGTCCACGGCCGCGGCCCCGCTGTGCCGCCGGGCCGCGTGCTGTCCTCGGCGGTCCGGTGCGTGTCCAACGGGACGAACGGCTACCTGAACTCCTGGGGGCCGCTGCTCTCCGGATGCCCCCGGGACGCCTGAGCACTCCGGCCGGGACACCGGCCGGTGCGGCCGGTCAGTCGACGGCCGAGTCCACCTCGTTCCCATCCCACCGACCGGACGGTTGCCAGGCGTGTCCCTCCTGATCATTCTTGCTCTCTCCACCCTGCTGTGCCCTGCGGCGGCCGTCCTGGGCCGCCGGGCGGGCCGTGACGCCGGCTGGCCGCTCGCCGCGGGCCTCCTCGTGCTCGCCGGTGCGCTGGTCGCGGTGTGGAACGGCCGGGGGGACGCCGACGCGGTCTCCCAGCAGATCCCGTGGATGCCGACCCTGGGCGTGACCTTCCACCTGCGGCTCGACGGGCTCGGGCTGTTCTTCGGCCTCATCGTGCTGGTCATCGGCGCGGTGGTCATCGGCTACTCGGCCCGCTACCTCGCCAAGGGCTCGCACAGCGCCTTCTACACCCTCATGACGTTCTTCGCCGCGGCGATGCTCGGGCTGGTCCTGGCCGACGACGTGGTCCTGCTGTTCGTGATGTGGGAGTTCACCACGCTGTGCTCCTTCCTGCTCATCGCCCGCTCCGGCCCGCACGCCAAGGACCCGGCGATCCGGACCTTCCTGGTGACCATGGCCGGCGGGCTGTGCCTGCTCGCCGCGGTGGTCGCGATGTGGGTGGCCACCGGCACCACGCGCCTCAGCGACATCCTCGTCGACGACGTGTGGTCCACGTCCCCCGGGTTCGCCGCGTTCGTCGCGGTGCTGATCGCCCTCGCGGCCTTCACCAAGTCCGCGCAGTTCCCCTTCCACGCCTGGCTGCCCGACGCCATGGTCGCGATCACCCCCGTGAGCGCCTACCTGCACGCGGCGGCCATGGTGAAGGCCGGCATCTACCTCATGCTGCGCTTCTCCACGGCCCTCAGCGAGGTGCCGGTGTGGAACGTCCTGCTGATCTCCGTGGGTCTGTTCACCGCCCTGATGGGGGCGGTGTTCGCGCTGCAGCGCAACGACCTCAAGGAGCTGCTCGCCTACTCCACCGTGAGCCAGCTGGGCTTCCTGACGGCGACCATCGGCATCGGCACCTCCTACGCGGTGGTGGGGGCCGTGGTGCACGTGGCGGCCCACGCGCTGTTCAAGTCGGCGCTGTTCATGTCCCTGGGGGTGGTCGACCACCAGGCCGGCAGCCGGGACATCCGCAAGCTCTCCGGGCTGGCGCGGACGATGCCCGTCACGGCCGTCGTGATGACGCTCGCGGCGGTCTCCATGGCCGGGGTCGTCCCGCTGTTCGGGTTCGTCTCCAAGGAAGCCATGTTCAAGGCCATGGCGGAGAGCCCGGCGCCCACCGCGGCGGTGTGGCTCGTGGGCGCCGTGGCGGTCCTGGCCGCGTCCTTCACCTTCGCCTACTCGGCCCGGATGATCATCACGATCTTCCCCGGCCGCCCCGCCCAGGACCCGCCGAAGGAGGCCTCCGCGGCCTTCCTGGCGCCCGTGGCCCTGGTCTCCGTGGCCGGTCTGGTGCTGGGGCTGGCCGGTGTGCTGGCCGAGCCGCTGCTCGGTGCCGCCGCCGCCGCCGTGGCCGGGCCCGACGCCGAGCCCCACCTGGGGCTGTGGCACGGCCTCGCCCCCGAGCTGTACATGTCCGTGGCGGTCTTCACCCTGGGCACGATCCTGGTGCTCGCCCGGAGGAGCGTGGACCGGCTCCTGGACCGGGAGCTGTCGCCCATCACCGGGGTGGGCACGGTCGAGGCGCTGCGCGGCGGCTCCGTTGCCCTGGGCGCGTGGATCGGCGGCCTCACCCGCGCCGACGCCCCCTACCGGCACCTGGTCCCGCCCGTGGTCGTGCTGGTGGCGCTGACGGTCGTCGGCGTGTTCACGGTCGACGTCCCGCCGCTGCACGGGGACGTGACGCGCCCCCTGGACTGGGTCCTGCTCGGCGTGGTCCTGGTCGGGGTGCTCCTGGCCCTGGGCGTGCGCAGCCGGATCGCCCTCGTGACGATCATCGGCGTGGTGGGCTTCGCGGTCGCGCTGTGGTTCTACGAGCTCGGCGCCGCGGACGTGGCGCTGACCCAGCTGCTGGTCGAGATCCTCACCGTGGTGGTGATCGTCCTGCTGCTCAACCGACTGCCCTCCACCTTCCACCGGACCGGGAAGCGGCGGTCGACCACGGCGGCCGTCGTCGCGGTCCTCGCGGGCACCTCCGCCGCCGTGGCCACGTGGGCGCTCACCGGCCGGCGCGGGCTCTCGGACGCGGGCCAGTACTTCCTCGCGGAGGCCAAGACGGAGACCGGCGGGTCGAACGTGGTGAACACGATCCTCGTGGACTTCCGCGCCCTGGACACCCTCGGTGAGCTGACCGTCCTGGGCGTGGCCGGCATCGCGATCGTCGTGGCCCTGGAGTCGCGGGGGCTTCTGCCCAAGCTGCACAGCCCCATCACGGAGCCGCCCGGGTCGCCGATCAGCGACGCCGGGGACAACACCATGGTCCTGCGGGTCACCGAGCGCCTGCTCGGGCCGGTCATCGTGGTCCTGTCCCTCTTCTTCCTGCTCCGCGGGCACTACCAGCCCGGCGGCGGGTTCATCGCGGCCCTCATCGGTGCCGCGGGCATCTCCCTGGTCTATCTCTCGGCGCAGGACGACCGGGTCAGCCGGCTGGGCGTGCCCTACGTGAAGCTCATCGGCGCCGGGGTCGCCGTGGCGGTGGTCGTGGGCCTCCTGGGCCTGGCCGAGGGCTCGTTCCTGCGCGCCCTGCACTTCGACGTGTTCGGGGTCGCGATCACCACGGCGCTGTTCTTCGACGTCGGCGTGTACCTGGCGGTGGTCGGCGTGATCCTGGCCGCGGTCAGCCGTCTCGGCGTGGAGGAGAAGGAACCACCGCCCCTGCGGCGGGTGGGCTCCACCGCGGTGGACGGTCCCGCCCCCCGCCCGACCCCCACCACGGACGAGCCGCACCACCCCAGCACGGCGCCCATGGACCTCAGCAGCATCCGGGTCCTCGACCGGAGTTCCGGACGGCCTTCCGGGGCGTCCGCCGAGCACCCCGACCGACCCCGAGGAGACGATTCCTGATGGCACTCGCACTGACCGTGGGCGTGCTCATCGGGGGCGGCGTGTTCATGATGCTGCGACGCGGCATGGTCCGCCTGATCATCGGCTTCGCCCTCCTCAGCCACGGGGTGAACCTGCTGATCATGTCCACCGGCGGCATCGACCGCCGCGGTGAGCCCCTCGGTTACTCCCCGGATCCGGCGACCACGGCGGACGCCCTGCCGCAGGCCTTCGTGCTGACGGCGATCGTCATCGCGTTCGCCATCACCATGTACATGCTCGTGCTCGCCGTGACCGGCGACGAGGACGACGACACCGATCTCGAGCTCACCGGCCGGGAGATGGAGACCCCTGACCTGATGGACGACCCCGCAGACAGCGCCGCGACGCACGGTGACGCCCCCACGGACCCGGATCCGGTGGGCACCCGCCCCGAGCGGCGCCCGGGGCGGGGTGGTCGCGCATGAGCGCGGACCTGATCCCGTTCTTCGTCATCGTCCCGCTGCTGGCCGCCGGTCTGCTGGTGCTCGCCGGCGGCTCCGGGCGGATCGGCAAGGCGGGGCTGCTCGCCGTCCTCGGGGCGGACGTGGTGTGGGCCGTGTGGCTCGTGGCCACCCTCCTGGACGGCGGCACCGTGCTGGCCCACCGGATCAGCGGCTGGCCCGCCGGCATCGCCATCCCCTTCGCGGCCGATCTGTTCACCGCCCTCATGCTCACCGCGACTGGTTTCGTGACCCTGGTCAGCTCCTGGTTCGGGGTGGTCTCGGGGCAGGCGGAGAAGCGCTACTTCGGCCCCCTGGTGCTCGTGCTCACGGCCGGCTTCAACGGAGCCCTGCTCACGGCGGACCTGTTCAACCTGTTCGTGTTCATCGAGGTCATGCTCGTGCCGTCCTACGCGCTGATCATCCTGGCCCACCGCGGCCGGGGACGGCTGATGCAGGTCACGTCCTCGCGGATCTACGTGAGCGTCAACCTGCTGGCCTCCACGATCTTCCTCGCGGGGGTGGGGCTCGTCTACGGCACGGCCGGCACCGTGAACCTCGCCGAGCTGGCGGGCCGGGCCGCGGAGTCCACCGCCGTGGCCGTGTCGGTCGCCGTTGCTCTCACCGCCCTGGCCGTGAAGGCGGCGGTGGTCCCCGTGCACGGGTGGCTGGCGCGCACCTACCCCTTCATGTCGCCCACCGTCACCGCCCTGTTCTCGGGGCTGCACACGAAGATCGCGGTCTACGCGATCTACCGGATCTACGCCGTGATCTTCGACGGCGCGGAGCAGTACCTGTGGATCGGGCTGGTGGTCTTCACCGTCTCGATGGTGGTCGGTGTGCTCGGCGCCGTGGGGGAGCGGGACGCGCGGGCGATCCTCGCCTACTCCACCGTGAGCCAGATCGGCTACATCCTGCTGGGCGTCGCCCTGTTCGGGGCCGCCGGACTCACCGCGGGCATCTTCTTCCTGCTGCACCACACGGTGGTGAAGGTGTCCCTGTTCCTGTCCACCGGCGCGGTGGAGATCGCCTACGGGCGGCAGCCGCTGGGCGAGGTCACGGGACTGCTGCGGCGGGAGCCGCTCACCGCCGTGGTGTTCTTCGCCGCCGCCATGTCCCTGACCGGCATCCCGCCGTTCTCGGGGTTCGTGGCCAAGCTGGCGCTGATCCTGGCCGCGTTCGAGGAGCAGCAGGTCGTGGTGGCCCTCGTGGCGGTCGGCGTCAGCCTGTTCACGCTCCTGTACCTGCTCAAGATCTGGGGGAAGATGTTCCTGGGGAATCCGGAGGACTCGTCGAGCGAGGTCGTCGCCGCGGTCGGCTCGAAGGAGCGCCGCATCCCGGTGGGCCTCATCGCACCGGCCCTCGTCCTGGCGGTCGTCACCCTCGTCCTCGGCGTGGGCGGTGAGCTGCTGCTGGGCGTCGCCGCCACGGCGGCGGACGGGCTCGTGGACACCAGCGCGTTCGTGGAGGCGGTGGTGAACTCGTGAAGTGGTTGACCTGGCCGCTGCGCCTGATCGGCTTCCTGCTCTGGTACGCCTGGGAGCTGGTCCTCTCCAACGCCGCGGTGACCCGCGACGTGCTCACCCCGGGCCAGGGGTCCTCGCCCATCGTGGTCCGCTACCGGACCCGGTGCCGCAGCGAGTTCGAGACGGTCCTGCTCAGCGTGCTCATCACCCTGACCCCGGGGACGCTGACCCTGGCCACCGTGGCCCGGCCCCGGGAGGATGCGGACCAGCTCGCGTCCGACGGGGGCGCGGGGGACGACGGGGCCGCCGGCACGGAGGAGTACGACATCTTCGTGCACGCCATGTACTCGGACGGACCGCAGGACGCCCGGTCGGGCCTGCAGGAGATGGAGACCCACATGCTGAACGGCATCCGACCGGGAGGGGCACCCCGATGATCGGCATCCTCTTCGGCGTGCTGGTGCTCGCCGCCTCCGTCCTCGTCGCCGGGGTGCGGATGTTCCGCGGACCCAACGACGCCAACCGGGCCATCGCCGCGGACCTGCTGTTCTTCTCCGTTGTGGGGCTCATCGCCCTGTTCGGCGTGCTGGCGATGAGCCCTCCGGTCTTCGACCTGGTCCTCATCGCCACCCTCGTGGGCTTCCTGGCGACCCTGTCCCTGGCCCGCGCACTGACCAAGGGGAGGCGATGACCGTGGACTTCGACCCGATCATGCACGACACCCTGTGGATGAGCGTGGTGGGGCAGGCGTTCATCGTCCTGGGCTCGCTGATCTTCCTCACCGCCACGGTGGGGATCATCCGGTTCCCCGACCTCTACACCCGGTCCTCGGCGATCGCCACGGCCGCGGGCCTCGGCGTCTCGTTCGTCCTCACCGGGGCGTTCTTCTTCCTGCCCGGCGTGGAGAACGCGGTGAAGCTGCTCGCCGCGGTGGTCCTGCAGCTCGTGACCTCGGCCGTGGGCAGCATGGCGCTGGCCCGGTCCGGGTACCTCATCGGCTCGGCCGTGTACTCCCCGACCCACCACAACGAGCTGGAGGAGCGCACCGGGGACGAGGCCGGACGCCCCGGCGAGGACGTCCGGCCGTGACCGGACGCGTGCACAGCGTCAACGTGGGACGCTCCGGGGTCAATCCCGCCCGGCCGAACCGTTCCACCGGCATCCACAAGCGCCCTGTGGACGGACCGGTGGAGGTCCGCGATCCGGGCCCCCGCAGGGGCGGTCTCGGCTCGGGCCTGGCCGGGGACTTCATCGGGGACGGCAAGTACCACGGCGGCACGGACCAGGCCGTGTACGCGTTCGCGCGCGAGGAGCTGGACTTCTGGGCGCAGGAGCTGGGGCGGGAGATCCCCGACGGCTCCTTCGGGGAGAACCTCACGCTCTCGGGCGTCGACGTCGACGACGCCCGGCTGGGCGACGTCTGGCGCATCGGCGGGGTGCTGCTGCAGGTCACGGACGCCCGCATCCCCTGCGGCACGTTCCGCGCGAGCATGGAGGTCCGCGGCTGGCTGCGCCGCTTCACGGAGCGGGGCCGCTCCGGGGCCTATCTCAAGGTCCTGGAGCCGGGCACGCTGCGGGCCGGTCTGCCGGTCGAGCTCGTCCGCCGCGCCGGGCACGGGGTGGGCGTGGCGGACGCCTTCCGGGCCCAGACCACGGAGCGGCACCGGATGCCGGAGCTGCTCCGGGCGGGGGAGGACCTGTGCGAGCAGCTCCGGCTGCGGGTCGAGAAGGAGCAGCGGGCGGCCGACCGGCGCGACGGCCGAGCCGCCACCGCCCTCAGTTGAGGGCTGCGCCCCGGTAGACCTGCGCGACCTGCTCCTCGGAGAGCCGGGTGTCGATCACGGTGGTGCCCTCCGGGTCGTCGCGCAGGAAACGGACGGGCCCGTGCGAGCCGGTCTCCAGGAGGAGCGCGGCGTCGGCGTCGTAGAGGGCCTCCACGGAGGTGCTGAAGCGCTCCCCCCGCACCGGGGTCACGGACAGCTCGAGCCGGGCGCGGACGCGGCCGCCGCCGGTCGCCGCGTCCGCCGCCGTGCTCCCGTCCGTGCGCCCGGCGGCGGACGCGTCCTGGGCGACCGGCTCGAGGGCGATCTCCCGGACGACGCCCACGCCGTGCTCCACGACGTTCGCCAGGCGGGCGCCCAGCCGGCCCTGCGCGGTGCTGAAGGCGCGCTTGAGCCGGGCCGTCCACCACAGGGCCGTGGCCACCAGCACCACGGCGACGAGGGCGAGGTAGAGCACCGAGCCGGACCGGGACCACTGCTGCCACAGCAGGACCACGGCGAGCGCGGTCAGCACCGGGACCACCAGCAGCAGCGACGTGCCCAGGCGCTCGCCCAGGGAGGGGCGGTCGGGCGCCCCGTCCTCGCCGGGAGCGGTGCGCAGCCGCCGCATGACCTGGACGTCGAAGTCGCGGTCGTCCGCGGGTACGGGCCGGGGCCAGGTGCCGAGGGAGTCCATGGGTTCCATTATGGGGCGCGCTCGGCGGACGCGTTCCCATGAGGCGTCAAGGACCGGCTCGTAGAATCGGGCCATGACCGAGACCCGATGGCTGTCCCCCGAGGAGCGCGAGGCCTGGCTGGCGCTCGTCTCCATCATGTTCACGCTGCCCGGCAGCATCGAGTCCCAGCTGCAGGCGGAGGCGGACCTCAGCCTGGCCGAGTACCTGGTGCTCGCGATGCTCTCGGAGGCCCCCGACCGGCGCCGGCGCATGTCGGACCTCGCGGCGGCCACCAACACCTCCCAGTCCCGGTTGTCCCGGATCGTCGCGCGTCTCGAGCGGGACGGCCTGGTGGTGCGCGCCGGCGGGGAGCAGGACAAGCGGGTGGTGCTCGCGGAGATCACCGACCGCGGCCTGGAGCGGGTCCAGCAGGTGGCCCCGGGGCACGTGGAGCACGTCCGGCGGACGGTGATCGACCGGCTGACGCCGGTGCAGGTCCAGCAGCTCGCGCTGATCGGCCGCATGGTCGACGACGCCGCGGCCGGCCCCACGGCCCGGGGACTGGCCTCGGATCAGCCGTGACACCGGGCCCCCTCCGCCCAAAAGCTTGACACGGAAAGTATCTGCCCCCTACTGTGGTGACATGTCCACAACACAGGTGCCGCAGCGCACGTCCTCCGTCCGTTCCTCCGCCCCCACCGTCCCCACCGCCGACTCCTCGGCCGCGACCCTCGGACTCACCGTCCTGCGCGTCGTCCTCGGCACCACGTTCCTCCTGCACGGCTGGCAGAAGGTCACCGAGTGGACCGTCGCCGGCACCCAGGCCTCCTTCGCCCAGATGGGCGTCCCGGCGGCCGAGCTCGCCGCGCCCCTCGCGGCCGTCCTCGAGCTCGTGGGCGGGCTGATGCTCCTCCTGGGGCTCGGCACCCGCGTGGTCGCCGCCCTGCTCGCCCTGACCATGCTGGGCGCCCTCGTGCTGGTGCACCTTCCCGCGGGGTTCTTCGCCGCCGACGGCGGGATCGAGCTCGTCCTGCTCCTCGCCGCCGCGTCCGTCCTCTTCGTCCTGGCCGGTGCCGGCCGCTGGTCGCTGGACCACCTGGTCGCGGCGCGGCGCCGCCGGTCCGCCCGGGCCTGACCCCTCCCGCGCCGGAGCGACCCGCCCCCGCCCGCAGCATTCTGCGGCGCGGGGCCCGTCGTCGTCCGTCGTGCGGGGCTCCTCCGGCGGGCTGCGGCGGGCGGGCGCGGACGTGTCGGCGCGGCCGCGTAAAATCGGTGGCGGCGCGGCGCGCACGACCACCACGGTGCCGCGTCTGGTGCAGCGCGGGCGATCCCCGCAGATCGGGGTTGGCCGCATGAGCATGCAGAACTCGCCGTACATGGTGCTGTGGCGCACCGTCCAGGGTCAGGACGTCAAGGACCGGAAGATCGACCGGGGCACGCTCCGGCGCATCGTCGTCTTCGCGCGCCCGCACAAGACCAGGCTCACGGTGTTCCTGGTGATCTCGGTGCTCACGGCGCTGCTGGGCGTGGTCACCCCGATCCTGGCCGGCGACGTGGTCCGTGCGATCAACGCCGGGGACGCGGTCTCCGTGGTGGTCTGGCTCGCGGTGGCCATCGCCGCCGTGGCGGTCGTGGACGCGGGGCTGAGCATCCTCAACCGGTGGCTCTCCTCCCTGATCGGCGAGGGGCTCATCCTGGACCTGCGCACCGCCGTCTACGACCACGTGCAGCGGATGCCGATCGCCTTCTTCACCCGCACGCGCACCGGGGCCCTGGTCTCCCGGCTCAACAACGACGTCATCGGCGCCCAGCGGGCGTTCTCCAACACGCTCTCCGGCGTGGTGAGCAACATCGTCTCCCTGATCCTGACCGTCGTCGTCATGGTCTCGATCTCGTGGCAGGTCACCGCGCTGTCCGTGCTTCTGCTGCCGATCTTCCTGGTCCCGGCCCGGGCCATGGGCGGGCGCCTGGCGAACCTCCAGCGGGAGGCGGCCCAGCACAACGCGTCCATGTCCACGCAGATGACCGAACGGTTCTCCGCCGGCGGCGCCACCCTGGTCAAGCTCTTCGGCCGGCCCGACGCCGAGGCCGCCGAGTTCGCCCGCCGTGCCGGCCGCGTCCGGGACATCGGCGTGCGGGTGGCGATGCTGCAGACCGTGTTCGTCACGGCCCTGACGCTGGTCTCGGCGCTCGCCCTGGCGCTCGTCTACGGGCTCGGCGGCGCGCAGGCGATCCTCGGCAACCTGGACGCCGGCGCGGTCGTGACCCTCGCCCTGCTCCTCACCCGGCTGTACACCCCGCTGACCATGCTCGCGAACGCCCGGATGGACGTCATGAGCGCCGTGGTGAGCTTCGAGCGGGTCTTCGAGATCCTCGACCTCGTCCCCCTGATCCAGGAGCGGCCCGGGGCCCGGTCGCTGCCCGCCGGGCCCGCGTCGGTGGAGTTCGACGACGTCCGGTTCGCCTACCCCTCCGCCGAGGAGGTCTCGCTCGCCTCGCTCGAGGACGTCGCGGTGCTCGACACCCGGGGCGGCGAGGAGGTGCTGCACGGCGTGGGCTTCACCGTCCTGCCGGGGCAGACGGTGGCCCTCGTGGGGTCCTCCGGCGCGGGCAAGTCGACGATCGCCCAGCTCGTGGCCCGGCTCTACGACGTCACCTCGGGGGCCGTCCGGATCGGGGGCACGGACGTGCGGGACGCCACCTTCGCCTCGCTGCGGGAGACCATCGGGATGGTGACCCAGGACGGGCACCTGTTCCACGAGTCGATCCGGGACAACCTCGCCCTGGTGAAGCCGGAGGCCACGGACGAGCAGCTGTGGGACGCCCTGGCCCGGGCCCGCATGGAGCACGTGATCCGTGCCCTCCCGGACGGGCTGGACACCGTGGTGGGCGAGCGCGGCTACCGGCTCTCCGGCGGCGAGCGGCAGCGGCTGACCATCGCCCGCCTGCTGCTCGCGGCCCCGCGCGTGGTGATCCTCGACGAGGCCACCTCGGCGCTGGACTCCACCAACGAGGCCTACGTCCAGGCGGCACTGGGCGAGGCGATGGAAGGGCGCACCGCCCTGGTCATCGCCCACCGGCTCTCGACCATCCGCTCCGCCGACCAGATCCTGGTGGTCGAGGACGGCCGGATCGTGGAGCGGGGCCGGCACGCCGAGCTCCTCGCCGTGAGCGGGCGCTACGCGGAGCTCTACGAGACGCAGTTCGCGGACCAGGAGGTCTGACCGGTGCTCGACGACGCCGTGGCGCGCCTCGGCGTGGACGCCCCGGGGGCGCTGGCGGTGGTGGCCTCGGCGGTGGGGATCTACCTGGCGTTCCTGCTCATGGTGCGGGTCCTGGGGCAGCGCGTGCTGTCCCGGCTGTCGACCTTCGACGCGGTCGTGGTGGTCATGCTCGGTGCCGTGGCCGGGCGCGCGGTCCTGGGGGACACGCCCACGCTCGCCGCGGGCGTGCTGGGGCTCGGCACGCTGTTCGCGCTCGAGGCGGGCTTCGGCCGGCTCCGCGCGGGGATCCGCGTGTCGGCGCTGATGAACAACCGGGCGGTGCTGCTGATGGCCGGCGAGCGGGTCCTGGAGGCCAACCTCCGCCGGGTCCACGTGGTGGAGTCCGAGCTCTTCGGTGCGCTGCGGGGCGCCGGGGTGCGCAGCCCCGACGAGGTCGCGTGCGTGGTCTTCGAGGCCGCCGGCACGATCAGCGTCCTCCGGCGCGGCACGCCGGTCGACCCCCGGCTGCTCGAGGGCGTCCGGGACGCCCACCTGGTCCCGGCGGACCTCCTGCGGGAGCCGGGCCGGGGCTGAGGACCGCGCACGGCGTCACGGGGCGGCCCGACCGAGCTCGGTCACCACCTCGCCGGTCGCGGTCGAGTCGTCGCGCAGCATCCAGCCCATGCGCTTGTGGGTCCGCACCCCCACGTCGGACTCGACCACCTGGACCCCCGGCGCGGCGGCCTGCAGCTCCGCCTCCACGTCGAAGATGTCCCCGGGGGTGCGCAGCCAGAGCAGGAAGGTGAGGTTGGTGTCGCCCGTGGTCGAGGCGCACAGGCGCAGCGTCCGGTGGGAGCGCAGGTAGCGCACGGCCGCCTCGAGCTGCGCCGGCGGCACCCGGACGTACCACTGGCAGGACACCGGGTAGCCGGAGTGCTGCTGGGCCAGTTCGCAGCGGAGAGCCACGAGGCCGGTCTCGAGCGCCTGGCGCAGGTGCCGGGCCGCCGTCGTCGGGTGGGTCCCGGTCGCGGCGGCGATCTGCGCGGCGGTGGCCCGCCCGTCGGCCTGGAGCACGGCCGTCATCTCCTCGAGGTGAGCGGGGACGGCGCCGTGCGGGCGGTGCGCCTCCGAGCGCAGTGCGCTCACGCGGCGCTGCTGCTCCGGGGACAGCACGTCCAGGCGCCAGTTGCTGCCGATGGCGTGGAGCCGGGTGGCCACCGTGAGCTGGGCCCGCAGGATCGCCGGATCGGCGCGCACCAGCGGCAGCACGTCCCGGGTCATCTGCTCCCAGCTGCGGGTGAGGACGGTGAGCCGGACGTCCCAGGCGCGCGCGGACTCCTCCACGGTGCCGATCTCCGGGACGGCGCACAGCCGCTCCAGCACCTCCGCCCGGCGGCCCGGGCGGCACTCGAGGCCGATGAAGGTGGCGCAGCCCTGCGTGCCGGAGGTGCCCAGGTGGGCGGTGACCCAGCTGCGGCCGTCGGCCCGGAGCCGGTCCCAGCGGGCGGCCAGCGTGGTGGGGTGGCGGCCGAGCGCGGCCCCCAGCTGGGTCCAGGACGCCCGCGGCGCAATCTGCAGGGCGTGCACGAGCTCGAGGTCCTCCGGTGGTAGCTCCATGCTCGTTCCTTCGGTCGAGAGTGCATTCGGTGCAGTTTATCGAAGATCTCCAATGAGAGTGATCGGCGTCACGTCACGCTCGGAGCAGATGTCCGCCGGCGACGGACTCCTCGTGGCCCCGCCTCTCCTTCCCCGCCGATCCGACCACCTCCGGGAGTTCCCATGAACCTGCGCACCGCTGTTGACGGCGCCTCCACCGACATCCTGTCCGTGGCCAACCTGCCCGTGCTGTGGATCTGCGCCCTCGGCGTCTTCGCCGTCATCGTCGTGCAGACCGTCATCTACGTCCGGGCCGCCCGTGTGGCGGCCCCCGCCGCCGGGGTGAGCCCGGCGGAGCTGAGGACCTCCTTCCGCGCCGGGGCGGTCTCGGCGATCGGGCCGTCCCTGGCCGTGGCCCTGGTGGCCGTCGCGCTGCTGACCGTCTTCGGCGCTCCCGCCGTGCTGGTGCGGATCGGGCTGATCGGGTCGGTGTCCTTCGAGACCGGTGCGGCCAGCATCGCCGCGGGAACCATGGGGGCCGACCTGGGCGGCCCGACGTACACGCAGGCGTCTTCGCCGTGGCGTTCATGGCGATGAGCCTGGGCGGGGCGATGTGGATGCTCGCCACGCTGGTCCTCACCCCGCTGCTCAAGCGCGGCGACGTCAGCCTGCGCAAGGTCAACCCCGCCGTGATGACCGTGGTCCCCGGGGCGGCCCTGCTCGGGGCGTTCTTCGCCCTCGGGCTCGGGGAGCTGCCGAAGTCGGGCAACCACGTGGTGGCCTTCCTCGCCTCCGCGGCCGTGATGGCGGTGTGCCTGGGCATCGCCAAGGCCCTCCGGGCGCAGTGGATCCGCGAGTGGGCGCTGGGCATCGCCATCCTGACCGCGCTGGTCGTCACCTACGCCACCGTCGGCGCCGGTGTCTTCCCGACCGCCTGAGACCGACCGTCTGAGACCGACCGCCTGAGCCCATGCCCGAGACCGTGCGTCAGACCCACCGAAGGACTTCTGCCATGACCACCGTGAACCCCGCCGCCGTCCCCGCCCTGGAGCAGTTCGACGCGACCACCGCCCGCTGGGGCCGGCTGACGATGATCGCCGGGCTGCTCTTCGCCCTGGCCGGCCCCGCCTACCTCGTGCTCTTCTCCGGCCTGGACGTGGACCAGGCCCGGATCTGGACCGCCCTGCTGGCCATCGCCGGCACCTTCGGGGTGCTCTGGATCGTGGAGCCGCTGACCTACTACCCGATCCTGGGCCAGGCCTCGATGTACCAGGCCTTCATGATCGGCAACATCTCCAACAAGCTGCTGCCCTCGGCGCTGATCGCCCAGTCCGCCATCGGCGCGAAGCCCGGCACCCGCCGCGGGGAGCTGGCGGCGGTGATGGCCATCAGCGGAGCGGCCATGGTGCACCTGGTCTCGCTGCTCGTCCTGGTCGGTCTCCTGGGCTCCTGGCTGGTGAGCGTCGTGCCCGCTGACGTCGTCGCCGTGGTCCAGACCTACATCCTGCCCTCGGTGCTGGGCGCGGTGCTCGTGCAGGCCGTCGTCTCGACCCGCAACCTGCGGATGACGGTGATCGCCGGCGTCGTCGCCGCGGTCGTCGTGTTCCTGCTGGTGCCGACCGTGCCCACCCTGGCGTTCTTCGGCACCGCCATCGCGGTGATCGCCACCGCTGTGCTGGCATGGTTCCTGCGCGACAGGTCGGCCGAGGCCGATCCCGTCGCGCCCCAGCCGGAGGCCTCCTCCGACGACCTCCGCATCGGCTAGCACCGTTCTCCCGAAAGGACCCCGCACCATGAGCACCACCACGGACCTCCAGCTGACCGACGACCTGCGCCGGCGGATGCACCTGCTGTACCGCGAGCTGCACGCCCACCCGGAGCTGTCCATGCAGGAGCACGCCACCGCGGCCCTGCTCGAGCAGCGGCTCACCGCCCTGGGCATCGAGAACTTCCGGTGCGGCGGCACCGGGGTGGTCGGGGTGCTGCGCAACGGGGACGGGCCCACGGTGGCCTTCCGCGCCGACACCGACGGCCTGCCCCTGGCCGAGGACACCGGTCTGGACTACGCCAGCACCGCCACCGGGCGGCTGGAGGACGGCACCGAGGTCCCCGTGATGCACGGGTGCGGCCACGACACGCACATGGCCGCCCTGCTGACGGCCGCCGAGCTGCTGGCCGGCGCGCGGGAGGCCTGGGCCGGGACCGTGGTGCTCGTGTTCCAGCCCGGGGAGGAGACCGCCGCCGGCGCCCGGGCGATGCTCGAGGACGGGCTGTGGGAGCGGGCGCCGCTGCCGGAGGTCGTCCTCGGCCAGCACGTGATGCCCTCCCGGGCCGGCACGGTCAGCTGGGCTGCGGGGGACGTCATGGCGATGGCCGACTCCTGGCGGGTCACCGTCCACGGCAAGGGGGCCCACGCGTCCCAGCCGCAGGACGCCACCGACCCGATCGTGCTCGGGGCGCACATGATCACCCGGATCCAGACCATCGTCTCCCGCGAGATCGACGCGCGCCGGGCCGCGGTGGTCACCGTGGCGACCTTCCACGGCGGGCTCAAGGAGAACATCATCCCGGCCTCGGCCGAGTTCACGCTCAACGTGCGCACCTTCGACCCCGCCGTCCGGGACCACGTCCTGGGCGCGCTGCGGCGCATCATCACCGCGGAGGCGGCGGCCTCGGGGGCCCCGGAGCCCACCATCGAGGAGCTCTCGACCTTCCCCCGCAACTACAACGACCCGGCGGCCACCGCTGCTCTCGTCGAGCGCTTCCGCGAGGTGCTGGGGGAGGACAACGTGGTGGAGGTCGAACCGATGATGGGCTCGGAGGACTTCGGGGCCCTCGGCGCGGCGATCGGGGTGCCCTCGGTGTTCTGGATGTTCGGCGGCCACGACGGAGCCGTCCTCGAGGGGGAGGGACCCGTGCCGGTGAACCACTCGCCGTTCTTCGCCCCGGCGATCGAGCCGACGCTCTCCACCGGGGTGCGGACCGCCCTCACCGCGATCCTCTCCCGCGTGGGCGGCTGACCCCTCCCGGGTCCCTGTCTGGGGGTCAGGGGATGATGTGCTCGGCCCGGCAGCGGTCGAAGAGGCCGGTGAAGCAGTCCCGGGTGCGGCGGTAGCCGGTGAACCCGGCCAGCCGGCTCTTGCTCATGTCGGCGACCACCTCGATGGGCCGGCCGAGGTCGGCGTCGGTGTGCCACCAGGAGGCCACGCGGGCGAGGTCGGGCTCCGCGAGCCCGTGCTGGGCGACGATCCGGGCCCAGACGTCCTCGGCGCCGCGCATCTGCTGCTCCAGCGGCCGCGGTGCGTCCTGGTAGCCCTCCCACTCAAGCCCGAACCAGGCGGCCAGCGCCGGCCACATCCGGCGCCAGCGGAAGACGTCGCCGTTGACCACGTTGTAGGCCTCGTTGCCGGCGGCCTCCTCGGTGGCGGCCCAGACCATGTGCTCGGCCAGCAGGGACCCGTCGGTCATGTCGGTCAGGCTGTTCCACTGGACCTCGGAGCCGGGGAACACGAACGGGCGGCCCGTCTCCCGGCAGATCGCCGCCTGCGCGGCCAGGGTCAGCCCCATGTTCATGGCGTTGCCCACCGCGTGGCCGATGACCGTGTGCGCCCGGTGCACGGACCAGCGGAAGCCCTGGCGGCCGGCGGCCGCCCAGAGCTCGTCCTCCTGGGCGTAGTAGAAGTTCTCCACCGGCAGGCGCGGCTCCTCCTCGAGGAAGGGGGTGTCGGGCATGTCCCCCTTGCCGTAGGCCTCGAAGGGGCCCAGGTAGTGCTTGAGCCCGGTCATCAGCGCCACGTGCTCCACCGGGGCGTGGGCCAGGGCGGCCAGGAGGTTGCGGACCATCCCGGCGTTGACCTCGATGTTCTCCTTCTCGGTGGCCTGGCGGGACCAGGCGGTGAAGAACACGTGCGTGGGCCGCTCCCCGGCCAGGGCCGCGGCCAGGCTCTCGGGGGAGCGGAGGTCGGCGCCGAGGTGCCGGGCCGAGCTGCCGGGGACGGGGTTGCGGGAGAGGGCGAGCACGTCCCAGTCCTCGGTGCGGGTCAGCTGCTCGACGATCGCCGAACCGGCGATGCCGCTGGCCCCCACCACCAGGGCGGTGGGGCGCTGCGGGGAACGGGTGTCCTGGGCGGGGGCTGTCACGGTGCGGTCTCGTCTCCTCGATGGGTGCCAACGCTGCTCGCCGGTCCGCACGGACAGGACCGTCCGGGCCGACGGGCTCAGCGTCTCACGGTCAGCACTCCACGACGTTCACGGCGAGTCCGCCCAGGGCGGTCTCCTTGTACTTGTGGCTCATGTCCCTGCCGGTCTCGCGCATGGTCACGATGACCTCGTCGAGGCTGACCCGGTGGGTGCCGTCGCCCCACATCGCCATCTTGGCGGCGTTGATCGCCTTGGCCGCGGCGATCGCGTTGCGCTCGATGCAGGGGATCTGCACCAGTCCGCCGATGGGGTCGCAGGTCAGCCCGAGGTTGTGCTCCATGGCGATCTCCGCGGCGTTCTCCACCTGGGCCGGGGTCCCGTCCAGGACCTCGGCGAGGCCGGCGGCGGCCATCGAGGAGGCGGAGCCGACCTCGCCCTGGCACCCCACCTCGGCCCCGGAGATCGAGGCCTGCTCCTTGTAGAGCACCCCGACCGCCCCGGCCGTGAGCAGGAAGCGGACCACGATGTCCCGCCGGGCGGCCGCGAGCGCCTCGGGGCCCTCCGCGGCGGCGGCGCGGGCGGCGGGGGAGTAGTGGGTGGCGTAGAACAGCACCGCCGGGATGATGCCGGCCGCCCCGTTGGTGGGGGCGGTGACCACGCGTCCGCCGGAGGCGTTCTCCTCGTTGACCGCCAGGGCCACGAGGTTCACCCACTCCGGCCAGAAGCCCGGGTCCCGGTCCGGGTCCTCGGTGCGCAGGCGCCGGTGCCACTCGGGGGCGCGGCGGGCCACGTTCAGCCCGCCCGGCAGCGGGCCGGTGCGCCGGAGGCTGGAGTCCTTGCACTCCTCCATCACGGTCCAGATGTGCAGCAGCTGCTGCCGGATCTCGTCCTCGTCGCGCCAGGTCCGCTCGTTGGCCAGCATCACCCCGCTGATCGGCAGGCCGGTGCGCTCGCAGTGGGCCAGCAGCTGTGCGGCGGTGCGGAAGGGGTGGGGCACCTGGGCGCTGGCGGCGTCCAGCTCGGCCGCGGCGGCGCCCTCCTGGCCCTCGCGGACGATGAAGCCGCCGCCCACGGAGAACCAGGTCTCGTCGGCCAGCACGGCGCCGGAGGCGTCCAGGGCCTGGAAGCGCATGCCGTTGGTGTGCCGCTCCAGGACGGTCAGCGGGTGCTGCACCATGTCCTCGACCCGGTAGGGGAGGTCCTTGCGCTGCCCGAGGGCCGCGCACAGCCGCAGCGTCCCGGTCTCGGCGAGGTCGGCGAGCCGCTCGTCCACCTCGGCGGGCAGCACGGTCTCGGGGTCGTAGCCCTCCAGGCCGAGCAGGATCGCGGTGAAGGTGCCGTGGCCCCGGCCGGTCGCGGCCAGCGACCCGTAGACGTCCACGCGCAGGTCCGCGGTGCGCTCCAGCAGCCCGTCCCCGGTCAGGGTCTCGGCGAAGCGCCGTGCGGCGCGCATGGGGCCGACGGTGTGGGAGCTCGAGGGGCCGATGCCCACGGTGAACAGTTCGAAGACGCTGATGGCCATGACGGTGATGCTCCAAAGGAGGTGGTGCCCCGGTGCGGGGCGGTGGTGGGTGGAACGGTCGTGGTGCGGGCCGGGACCCGGCCCGCACCACGGTCCTCGACGGTACCCGGGCGCGGCCGGTGCTCAGCCCTCGCCCAGGGTCCCGACGTCCTGCTGCGCTCGTGGGGGCGTGCTCAGGCCTGGTCCTCCTGGGCCTGCTCGTACTGCTCCGCGGTGAGCAGCTCGCCCTCGTCGGTGACCTCGACGGTGAACAGCCAGCCGTCCCCGTACGGGTCGGAGTTCACCAGCCCGGGCTCGTCGACGACGGCCGCGTTGACGTCCACCACCGTGCCGGAGACCGGGGCGAAGAGCTCGGAGACGGACTTGGTGGACTCCACCTCGCCGCAGACCTCGCCGGCGGTCACGGTGGAACCGGCCTCGGGCAGGTCGAGGTAGACGACGTCGCCGAGGGCGTCGACGGCGACCGCGGACAGGCCGACCTTCACGGGGGAGGACTCGTCCACCCACTCGTGCTCGGCGGAGTAGCGCAGGTGGGACGGGATGTTGCTCATGATCGAGAACCTTTCAGCAGGAGGGGAGGACGACTGGTGGTGGAACGGGCTGCCGGAGCCGGCCGGGTCACTGCCCGCGCCGGTAGAACGGCAGGGACACGACCTCGAACGGGACCGGCTTGCCGCGCAGGTCGACCTGCACCTCGGTGCCGGGCTCGGCGTGCGCGTTGTCGACGTAGGCCATGGCGATGGGGTAGCCCAGGGTCGGGCTGAGCGCCCCCGAGGTGACCTCGCCGACGACCTCGCCGTCCACGCTGATCGGGTAGTGGCCGCGGGCCGCGCGCCGGCCCTCGCCCCGCAGACCGACCAGCTTGCGGTCCGTCCCGGCGCCCCTGCGGGCCTCCAGGGCCGTGCGGCCCACGAAGTCCTCCTCCTTCTTGAAGGAGACGACCGGGCCGAGACCGGCCTCGTAGGGGGTGAGGTCCAGGGTGAGCTCCTGGCCGTAGAGCGGCATCCCGGCCTCCAGGCGCAGGGAGTCGCGGCAGGCGAGGCCGCAGGGGACGAGCCCGTGGCCCTGCCCGGCCTCCAGGAGCTTCCGCCACAGGGACACCGCCTGGGCGTCGGGCACGTAGAGCTCGAACCCGTCCTCCCCGGTGTAGCCGGTGCGGGCGAGCAGCACGTCGGTCCCGGCGACGGTGACCGGCGCGGCCGAGTAGTACTTCAGCTCGGCGACCAGCTCCTGCTGCTCGGCGGGGACGAGCTCCTGCAGGATCGCCTGCGCGGCGGGGCCCTGGACGGCGACCAGCGAGGTGTCGGCGGACTCGTCGGCCACGGTGACGTCGAAGCCGGCGGCCCGCTCCTGGAGGGCGGCGAGCACGGTCGGCGCGTTGCCGGCGTTGGGCACCACCAGGTACTCCTGCTCGGCCAGCCGATAGCTGATCAGGTCGTCGATGATCCCGCCCTCGGGGGTGCAGATGAGGGAGTACTTGGCCCGGCCCACGGCGATGGCGGCCAGGTTGCCCACCAGGGCCGTGTTCAGGAAGGCCGCCGCGTCCGGGCCGGTCACCCGGATCTCCCCCATGTGGGAGAGGTCGAACAGACCGGCGGCGGTGCGCACGGCGCGGTGCTCGGCCAGCTCGGAGCCGTACTTCAGGGGCATGTCCCAGCCGCCGAAGTCGGTGAAGGACGCCCCCAGCGCGGCGTGCTCGTCGTGCAGGGCGGTGTGGCGGGAGGTGGTGCTGACGCTCATGTCGTGCCTTTCGTGGCGGTGCGGTGCCGGATCAGTTCTCGAAGGCCTCGGGGGCCGGGCAGGAGCAGATCAGGTTGCGGTCCCCGGCGGCGCCGTCGATGCGGCCCACCGGCGGGAAGTACTTGTCCTGGCGCAGCTCCGGGACGGGGAAGGCGCCCTGCTCGCGGGGATAGCGGCGGTCCCAGTCGCTCGCGGCCACGACCTCGGCGGTGTGCGGGGCGTGGCGCAGGGGGCTGTCCTCGGCGCTGAGCTCACCGCGGGCGACCTGCTCGATCTCCTCGCGGATGGTGGTCATCGCGGTGATGAACCGGTCGATCTCGGCGAGGTCCTCGGACTCGGTCGGCTCGACCATCAGCGTCCCGGCCACCGGGAAGGAGAGGGTCGGGGCGTGGAACCCGAAGTCGATCAGCCGCTTGGCCACGTCCTCGGCGGTCACCTTGGTGCGGGCCGTGAGCGGTCGCAGGTCCAGGATGCACTCGTGGGCGACCAGCCCGTTGTTGCCGGTGTAGAGCACCGGGTAGTGCTCGTCGAGCGCGGCGGCGACGTAGTTCGCCGTCAGGAGCGCGGTCTGCGTGGCCCGGGTGAGGCCGTCGCCGCCCATCATCGCGATGTAGGCCCAGGAGATCGGCAGCACGCCGGCCGAGCCGAACATCGTGGCGGAGATCGGCGCGCCGGACTCCCCGTCCGCCTCGGCGCGGGTGGCGTCGCCGGGCAGGAAGGGGGCCAGGTGCGCGGCCACCGCCACGGGGCCCACGCCGGGCCCGCCGCCGCCGTGCGGGATGCAGAAGGTCTTGTGCAGGTTCAGGTGGGAGACGTCCCCGCCGAACTTCCCCGGCTGGGCCAGCCCGACCAGGGCGTTGAGGTTGGCCCCGTCGAGGTACACCTGCCCGCCGGCGGCGTGGACGGCGTCGCAGACCTGGCGCACGTCGGCGTCGTAGACCCCGTGGGTGGAGGGGTACGTGATCATGATGGCGGCCAGCTGGTCGCGGTGGGCCTCGATCTTCGCCTCGAGGTCGGCGTGGTCGATCGTGCCGTCGGTGGCCGTCTTCACCACGACGACCTTCATGCCGGCCAGGACCGCGGAGGCGGCATTGGTGCCGTGGGCCGAGGCGGGGATGAGGCACACGGTGCGCTGCTCCTCGCCGCGGGACCGGTGGTAGCCGCGGATGGCCAGCAGGCCCGCCAGCTCGCCCTGGGAACCGGCGTTGGGCTGGAGGGACACGGCCGCGTAGCCGGTGATCTCCTCCAGGCGGCCCTCCAGGTCGGCGATCAGCTCGCGCCAGCCGGTGGTCTGGTGGGCCGGGGCCAGCGGGTGGATCGAGGCGAACTCGGGCCAGCTCATGGCCGCCATCTCGGCGGTGGCGTTGAGCTTCATGGTGCAGGAGCCCAGCGGGATCATCGTCCGGTCCAGGGCCAGGTCCCGGTTCTCCAGGCGCCGCAGGTAGCGCAGCATCTGCGTCTCGGAGCGGTGGGTGGAGAACACCGGGTGGGTGAGGAACTCCGTGGTGCGCCGCAGCCCGGCGTCCAGCTCCGGGCCGCGCGGCCCGGCGGCGACCGCCGCGGCGGCGTCCGCCACGCCGAAGGCCTCGGCGACGAGCACGAGGTGCTGCTCCGTGGTCGCCTCGTCGCAGGAGATCCCCACGTGGTCGGCGTCGACGAGCCGCAGGTTCACGCCGCGGCCCTCGGCCGCGCGGACCACCTGCTCCGCCCGGCCGGGGACCCGCACGGTGAGGGTGTCGAAGAACTGCTCCGCGACGAGCTCGTGGCCGGCGCCCTGCAGCACGGTGGCCAGGGTGCGGGCGAGGCCGTGCACGCGCCGGGCGATGGCCTTCAGCCCCTCCGGGCCGTGGTAGACGGCGTACATGCCGGCCACGACGGCCAGCAGCGCCTGAGCGGTGCAGATGTTGGAGGTGGCCTTCTCCCGGCGGATGTGCTGCTCGCGCGTCTGTAGCGCCAGGCGGTAGGCGGCCCGTCCCGTGGCGTCCTTGGAGACGCCCACCAGGCGGCCGGGCAGGTTGCGCTCCAGGCCGGAGCGCACCGCCATGTAGGCGGCGTGCGGGCCGCCGAAGAACAGGGGGACCCCGAAGCGCTGGGAGGAGCCCACCGCGATGTCCGCGCCCTGCTCGCCGGGCGGGGTGATCAGGGTCAGGGCCAGCAGGTCGGCCGCGACCGTGACCATCGCCCCGCGCTCCTTGGCCTCGGCGATCACCGCGGCGTGGTCGACGACCCGCCCGGAGACCCCGGGCTGCTGCAGGACCACGCCGGTGATCTCGCCCTCGGGCAGGCCCGCCGTCAGATCGGCGACCTGCACGGCGAAGCCCAGCGCCTCGGCGCGGGCCAGCACCACGGCCAGGGTCTGCGGCAGGATGTCGGCGTCGACCACGATCGCGCCGTTGCCGCGGGCCTTGTTGGCCCGGCGCATCAGGAGCACGGCCTCGACCACCGCCGTGGCCTCGTCCAGCAGCGAGGCGTTGGCCACCGGCAGCCCCGTGAGGTCGGAGACCATGGTCTGGAAGTTCAGCAGCGCCTCGAGGCGGCCCTGGGAGATCTCGGGCTGGTAGGGGGTGTAGGCGGTGTACCAGCCCGGGGACTCCAGCACGTTGCGCAGGATCACCGGGGGCGTGTGGGTGTCGTAGTAGCCCTGCCCGATCATCTGCACGGCCGTGGTGTTGCGGTCCGCGAAGGCGCGCAGCTGCTCGAGCACCTCCTGCTCGCTGAGCGCCGCGGGCAGGTCCAGAGGGGTGTTCTGCCGGATGTCGGCGGGCACGGCGGCGTCCGCCAGGTCGTCGAGGCTGGTGCGGCCCACGCGGGCGAGCATGGTCCGGACGGCGTCGGAGCCGGCACCGATGTGCCGGTCGGCGAAGACGGTGGTCGGGGACGTGGTGGCGAGCTGGATCGTCATGAGGAACTCCCGGGTGCTGCACGCCAGGGCGGCGTGGATCGGTTCGAGTTCCTCCCCGCTCTGTCTGGGACCTGAGAGATTCCGCGGCCGTGGAGCCGCTTGCACCGTCGGTGAGTCCGGCGACGCGCGCCGGGCTGCTTTCCAGAGTTGCCGATCCGTGGTGGTACGGGGGCCTGAGAGTTTCCTGGGGAGGAATTGCTCCTACGGCGCCCGCCGGTCCGAGTGCACCGGCGGGACTCTCCCACCACAGCTCATGGGCGTCTTCTGCTCCTAGGATAGCCGGAGCCGGAAAGAGGTGTCCACCGTCACGCGGGGAGCCCCGGCCGTGCCGGGGGAGCCGCCCGGCGGATCGGCCCGGCGGCTCAGCTCTTGAGGGACCAGAAGCGGCGGTCGCGGTCCCACTGCACCGTGCCGCCGTGGGCCTTGCGGAACTCCGCGAGGACCTCCTTGCTGATCCCGGTGTGCCCGTTCTCCAGGGTCCGGACCCACTCGGGGCCGAAGGTCCCGGGGATGTCCTGGACGGCCTGGTCCTGGGACAGTCGTCCCTCGGTCCGGATGCGGTCGATCATCCAGGTGGCGATGTCCTGTGCGCTCGTCATGATCCGAGCCTACGCGGCTCCGCACCCGTCGCCGGCACGGGGCCGGACCTCAGGCCAGCTGCACCACGGTGCGGGCGTCCGCGTCCCAGCGGCGCAGCGCCACGGCGCGAAGCGGCTCGGGGTGCGGGGCCAGGACGTCGAGCGCGGCGGCCACCTGCTCCGGGCGCATCCGGCGCGCCAGGGTGATGTGCGGCGTCCAGGCCCCGGGGAAGGAGGTGCGCGCCTGCCCCGGGACCGAGCCCACGGCGTCGCAGACCCGCCGGTGCAGCTCGAGCAGCTCAGGGGTGGTCACGACCTGGCGGACCACCACGTAGCCGCCCCGGCCCGGACCGAACAGCAGCACGCCCGCGCTGGTCAGCGGCAGGTCCACGAACCCGGCGGCCGCGGCGACCCGCTCGTCGACCCCCGGCACGGTCTCCGGGGCCAGGGACGGGGCGGCCACCAGGGTGATGTGGGGGCGGTTGGACTCGGAGCGGTGCCGGCCGGAGCTGGGCAGTCCCGCCTCGGCCAGCCGGTCCCAGTCCGCGCGCACGGCCGCCTCGGCGTCCTCGCCGAGCAGCAGCTCCAGGCTGTGCACCGTCCACCTCCTCGCGCGTCGGCCGGCGGTCCCGCGGGATCCGGCTCCGGTGGACGCGAGTCTAGCGGGGCGTCCGCCGTGCTTGCCTATACTGGCCGGACGGCAACGGGAGGATCTCCATGACCGACATCGCGATCCGTTTCGAGGGCGCCGGCAAGACGTACCCGGACGGGACCACGGCCGTCGAGGCCCTCGACCTCGAGATCCCCCGCGGGTCCCTCACCGTGTTCGTGGGACCCTCCGGCTGCGGCAAGACCACCTCCCTGCGGATGATCAACCGCATGGTGGAGCCCACCTCCGGCTCCGTCACGGTCGAGGGCCGTGACGTCACGTCCGTGCCCGCCCACGAGCTGCGCCGCTCCATGGGCTACGTCATGCAGCAGTCGGGCCTCCTGCCGCACCGGACCGTGGTGGACAACATCGCGACCGTCCCGCGGCTCAACGGCGTGCCGAGGAAGCAGGCGCGGGAGCGGGCCCACGAGCTGCTGAGCACCGTGGGGCTCGCCGAGGCCCTGGGCTCCCGCTACCCCTCCCAGCTCTCGGGCGGTCAGCAGCAGCGCGTGGGCGTGGCCCGGGCGCTCGCCGCCGACCCGCCGGTCCTGCTCATGGACGAGCCGTTCTCCGCCGTGGACCCCGTGGTGCGCCAGGACCTGCAGCGCGAGCTGCTGGACCTCCAGCGCCGGCTGCACCGCACCATCGTGTTCGTCACCCACGACATCGACGAGGCGATCCTGCTCGGCAACCGGGTGGCCGTCTTCGCCACCGGCGGGCGGCTGGCGCAGTACGCCACCCCGGAGGAGCTGCTGCGCGCGCCCGCCGACGACTTCGTGGCGGACTTCGTGGGCCGGGACCGCGGCTTCCGCTCCCTGACCTTCGACTCGGCCCACGACATCCCCGTGCACCCGGTGGCCACCGTGCGCCCGGACGGCACCCAGGGCGTGGCCGGCACCGGGGACGGGCCCGTCCCCGACGGGTGGACGCTGCGGGTCGACGACGACGGCGCCCCCCGCGGCTGGGTGCGGCCCGGCGCGGAGGACGACCCCGTGGTCGGCGGCACCCTGCACCGGCCCGGCAGCTCCCTGCGCAGCGCCCTGGACGCGGCCCTGTCCTCGCCGTCGGGCCTCGCCGTGGTCGTCGACGACGACGGCCGGGCGGTCGGGATCATGCAGCCGGGGGAGATCATCGCGGCCATCGAGGACGCGCGGCTCGGCGGGCGGACGCCCCGATGAACTGGACGAGCCGGAACTGGCCCTACGTCCTGGAGCTCACGGGCACGCACCTCGTCCAGTCGGTGCTGCCCCTGCTGCTCGGCGCCCTCGTCGCCGTCCCGGTGGCGCGGCTCGCCGCCCGCAACCGCACGCTGCGCCCGGTGCTCGTCACGGGCTCCTCCCTGCTCTACACCATCCCCTCCCTGACCCTGTTCGTGGTGCTGCCCCTGCTCCTCGGCACGCAGATCACCTCGGTGGTGAACGTGGTCGTGGCGCTGACCGTCTACGTCGTGGCCATCCTGGTGCGCTCCTCCGTGGACGCCTTCGAGTCCGTGGACCGCGACATCCTGCAGGCCTCCACCGCGATGGGCTACCGCCCGCTGCGGCGCTTCTTCGCGGTCGAGCTGCCGCTCGCGGTGCCCGTGCTGGTCGCCGGGCTGCGGGTCGCCTCCGTCAGCAACATCTCCATGGTCAGCGTGGGCGCCGTGATCGGCGTGCAGTCCCTCGGCACCCTGTTCACCGACGGGCTGCGCCGGTCCATCCTCGAGGAGATCGCGGTGGGCATCGTCCTGACCGTGGTCCTGGCGGTGCTCATGGACCTCGTGCTGCGGGGGGCCGGCCGCGCCCTGACGCGCTGGCAGCGGGCGGGCACGGCCCCGGTCCCGCGCGTGCGCAGAGGAGCGGTCGCGTGAGCCTCGCCGGCGGCGCCCTGGAGTGGCTGACCGATCCCGAGAACTGGTCCGGGCCCGGCGGCATCCCCGCCCGGCTGCTGGAGCACCTGACGTACAGCGGCGTGACGATGGCCGTGGCCCTGGCCGTGGCGGTCCCCCTGGGCCTGTGGGTGGGGCACACGGGGCGCGGCTCCGGCGTCGTCGTCGGCCTGGCCGGGGCGCTGCGCGCCCTGCCCACGCTGGGCCTGCTCACCCTCTTCACCCTGCTGCTCGGGCTCGGACTGGTGCCGCCGATCATCGCGCTCGTCCTGCTCGCGATCCCCCCGATCCTGTCGGGGGCCTACGCGGGGGTCGCGAACGTGTCCCCGGCCCTCAAGGACGCCGGGGCGGCGATGGGGATGACCGGGAGCCAGGTGCTGACCCGCGTGGAGGTGCCCAACGCCCTGCCCGTGATCCTGGGCGGGGTCCGCAACGCCGCCCTGCAGGTCGTGGCGACCGTGACCGTGGTCGCCTACATCAACCTCGGCGGCCTCGGCCGCTACCTCATCGACGGCCTCGCCGTGCGCGACTACGACCGGATGCTCGGCTCCGTGGTGCTCGTGGCGGTCCTCGCGCTCGTCGTGGACGCCGTCCTGGCCCTGGCCCAGCGGCTGTCCACCTCGCCGGGGCTGCGCCTCGCCGCTCCCTGACCCACCGCTGCCCCTGACCCCCGTCCTCCCGAGCCCCACCGTCCTCCGTGCCACCGACCGACAGGAGAACCACCATGACCACCGCTCCCGCGCTCCGCCGCCGCGCCGCCGCGCCCGCCCTGGGCGCCGCCCTGCTGCTGGGCCTGACCGCCTGCGGCGGCGGCGACCCCCTCGCCGAGGAGGACGGGTCCGCGACCACGTCCTCGGAGACCGTGACCGTGGGCTCCGCCGACTTCCCGGAGAGCCAGATCGTGGCCGAGCTCTACGCCGGGGCGCTGAAGTCCGCCGGGGTCGAGACGGAGACGTCCCTGGGCATCGGCGCCCGCGAGGCCTACGTGGGGGCCGTGCAGGACGGGTCCGTGGACGTGGTCCCGGACTACTCCGGCAACCTGCTGCTCTTCGCGGACCCCGAGGCCACGGCGAGCTCGGCCGACGAGATCATGGCGGCCCTGCCGGACGCGCTGCCCGAGGGCCTGACCGTGCTCGAGGCCTCCGAGGCGGAGAACAAGGACGCCATGGTGGTCACCTCCGGGACCGCGGAGCAGTACGGGCTCACGAGCATCGCGGACCTGGCGGAGGTGTGCGGGGAGCTCGTGATCGCGGGTCCGCCCGAGTTCGCCGAGCGCGCCTACGGCCTCGACGGCCTGGAGCAGAAGTACGGCTGCGTGCCGGAGTCCTTCGAGCCGATCAACGACGGCGGCGGCCCGCTCACCGTCCAGGCCCTCCTCGACGGGGACGTGGACGTCGCCGACATCTTCACGACCACCCCGGCGATCGCCGACAACGACCTCGTGGTGCTGGAGGACCCGGAGAACAACTTCATCGCCCAGCAGGTCCTGCCGCTGGCCGCGGCGGACCGGCTGCCCCAGGAGGCGGTGGACGCGCTGAACGAGCTCTCCGGCAAGCTCACCACGGAGGCCCTCATCGATCTGAACCGCCAGGTCAGCGGCGAGGACCAGGTCAGCCCGGCCGACGCCGCGCAGGAGTGGCTGTCCGCCAACGGGTACTGAGCCCGCGCACGGCACCGGAACGGGCGCCGCGTCCCGGGGTCCGCGATCCCGGGGCGCGGCGTCCGCCCTGCACAGGGTTCTCCACACGCACGGCGTCGTCTCCAGGGGTCCTCCGCGCCCGCCGGGGCGCTCCCGGAGGGAGCCGGCGGGCCTTTCCCCACAGTGTCCCCAGGACTCGTCCACACCTGTGGACAACTCTGTGCACAGGCATGTGGAGGAAGCCCCGGGTCATCCGCTGAAAAGCTGGGAGCGCATCAGTATGCTGAGGGGCGGACCGCTCCCACCCACCGGTGGCAGCTGGTCCTCGACCATCCGAGGGCTCGTCGTCAAGGAGGATCTCGAGTTCGGAGACTGCCCGCCCCGGGGCGGACGACCGAAGGAGCAGTGTGCCGAACACCAGTACGCCCGGTATCCCGGGCCTGTCGCCGGAGAACCAGGCGCGCGTGATCACCGCGTGCGTCCGCCAGCGGGTGCAGGAGGGCCGCCCGGCGGACCTGCCGGGCACGGGGTGGACGGACTTCGACCGCAGGTTCGACGAGCACTTCCCCCGGCTGACGCTGCTCTTCGCCGAGATCTACGGCCACCGCGAGGACTTCCTCGAACAGCTCAGCGAGCTCGGGCTGCAGCTGGCGCGCTCCTGGGCCGAGCGCCCCGACGACCTCAAGGACCTGGACGCCCGGCGCGAGCAGGACCCCGCGTGGTTCGGCGCGCGGCAGATGCTCGGCGGGGTCTGCTACGTGGACCGGTACGCGGGGAACCTGCGGGGCATCCGGGAGCAGATCCCCTACTTCCGGGAACTGGGCCTGACCTACCTCCACCTCATGCCCCTGTTCGAGGCGCCGGAGGGCAACTCGGACGGCGGCTACGCGGTGTCCTCGTACCGCCGCGTGGAGCCGAGGCTGGGGACCATGGAGGAGCTCGCCGAGCTGAGCCGCGAGCTGCGCCGGAACGGGATCAGCCTGGTCCTCGACTTCGTCTTCAACCACACCTCCAACGAGCACGAGTGGGCGCGCCGGGCCGCCGCGGGGGAGCGGGAGTACGAGGACTACTACTGGATCTTCCCGGACCGCACGGTCCCGGAGCAGTTCGAGCGCACCACGCGGGAGATCTTCCCGGACGACCACCCCGGCTCCTTCACGCGGATCGGCGCCGGCGAGGAGGACCCCCGGTGGGTGTGGAGCACCTTCTACTCCTTCCAGTGGGACCTCAACTACACCAATCCCGCCGTCTTCCGGGCGATGGCCGCGGAGCTGCTGTTCCTGGCCGCCCAGGGCGTCGAGGTGCTGCGCATGGACGCCGTCGCGTTCATCTGGAAGCAGCTGGGCACCGCCTGCGAGTCGCTGCCCCAGGCCCACGTGCTGCTGCGCGCGTACAACGCGCTGTGCCGGATCGCCGCGCCGGCCGTGCTGTTCAAGTCCGAGGCGATCGTCCACCCGGACGAGGTCGCCCGGTACATCGAGCCCGGACAGTGCCAGCTGTCCTACAACCCGCTCCAGATGGCCCTGACCTGGGAGGCGATGGCCACCCGGGAGCCGAAGCTGCTCGCGCAGGCCCTCGAGGAGCGCCACGCCCTCCCGCCCGGCACGGCGTGGGTGGACTACGTGCGCGGCCACGACGACATCGGCTGGACGTTCTCGGACGAGGACGCCGCCCGGCTGGGCGTGCAGGGCCACGACCACCGCCGCTTCCTCAACGCCTTCTACACCGGGCGCCACCCCGGCAGCTTCGCGGACGGCGTCCCGTTCCAGGAGAACCCCCGCACGGGGGACTGCCGCGTGTGCGGGACCACGGCGTCCCTGCTGGGCCTCGCCGAGGACCCGGCGTCCGCGGTGGACCGGGTCCTGCTCGCGCACTCCGTGGCGATGAGCACCGGCGGCATCCCCCTGCTGTACCTGGGCGACGAGGTCGGCCAGCTCAACGACCCCGCCTGGAACGAGGACCCAGCCCACGCCGGCGACGCCCGGTGGGTGCACCGGCCGCCGCGGCCCGTCCAGGACTACGAGCGCCGCCACGAGCTGTTCTCCGTGCAGGGCCGGATCTTCGGGGGCATCCGGAGGATGGTCGAGCTGCGCCGGAACTCCCCGGAGTTCGACGGCAACACGCTCCTCCCGTTCGACGCGCGCAACCCCCACGTGCTGGGCTACCAGCGCCCGGGCGGCAACACGGTGGTGCTGTGCCTGGCGAACTTCTCCGACTGGTCCCAGTTCGTCACGGGGGAGACCCTCTCGGGGTTCCTGCCCCAGGCCGTCGAGCTGCACGGCAACACCGAGCTCGACCTGCGCCACGGTCTGCTGCTCGACGCCCACGGGTTCCTCTGGATCCGCGTGCTCCCGAAGCGCTGACCCGTGGGTGCGTGGACGGTGCTGGTGCTCTCGGGCGTCCTCGAGGCGGTGTGGGCGTCCGCGCTCGCGGCCTCGGACGGGCTCCGCCGTCCCGTGCCGGCCGTGGTGTTCGCGGTGACGGCCGCCGTGAGCCTGGCCGGACTGTCCTACGCCATGACGGCCCTCCCCACGGGCACGGCGTACGCCGTCTGGGTGGGCATCGGCGCGGCCCTGACCGTGGCCTGGTCCATGCTGACGGGCCGCGAGTCCGCCACGCCCCTCAGGATCCTGCTGGTGCTCGGCCTCGTCGGCTGTGTGATCGGACTCAAGGTTGTCGGCTGAGGCCGGCGCGGCGCGGGCCGCGCGGGACCGGCGCGCCCGTGCCTGGGCGCTGCTGGTGCTCAGCGGGATCCTGGAGGCGGTCTGGGCCACCGCCCTGGGCGCGTCCGAGGGCTTCTCGCGGCCGGGCCCCGGTCTGCTCTTCGCCGTGACCCTGGTGCTGAGCATGCTCACCCTGGCACGCGCCGCCCGGGTGGTGCCGATGGGCACCGCCTACGCCGTGTGGACGGGCATCGGCGCCGTGCTCACGGTCGCGTGGGCGGCCGGCACGGGGCAGGAGCAGATCTCGTGGGCGAAGGCCCTCTTCCTGGCGGGGATCGTGGCGTGCGTCGTGGGCCTGCACGCCGCCGACCGGCCGACCCCGGGGAAGGACCGGTGACCCGGGACCGCAGGCCGGGCGCGCACCTCATGCTGGTGCTCACCGCCACGATGGCCGTGGGCCCGCTGCTGACCCACAGCCTCTCGGCGATGAGCCCCCTGGTGATCGCGGACCTGGAGCTCACGGAGGCGCAGTTCGGGCTGCTCGCCACCACCACCTTCTTCGTCGCGGCCGTCACCGCGGTGCGCACGGGCCGCTGGGCGGACCGGCTGGCCGCCCGCACCCTGCTGGTCGTGATGTTCGGCGGCGCCGCGCTCGCGATGCTCCTGACCGCCGCCGCGCCGGGCTACGCGGTCCTGCTCGCGGCCATGGTGCTCTCGGGGCTCGGGCAGGTCATGGCCAACCCCGCGACCAACCGGCTCATCCGCCTGCACGTGCCCGCCGGGCGGCGCGCGAGCTGGCTCGGGATCAAGCAGGCCGGCGTGCAGGCCTCGCAGCTCGTGGCGGGCCTGACCTTCCCCGCGCTGGGCCTGCTGCTCGGCTGGCGCACCGCGGTCCTGGTGGCCGTGGGCGCGGTGCTGCTCCTGCTCGTGCACGGCTGGTGGACGGTCCCGGACAACCACCCCGGCACCCCGGTGGCCCGCCCGTCCCGGACGACGTCCCCGTCCGGGACGACGACGCCGTTCCGGTCCCGGGCGGCGGGCGCCGCCGCGCGGCCGCCGATGCCCGGTGCCGTCCGGGCGTACGCCGCGGCCGCGGCACTGACCGGGCTGGGGGCGCAGGCCGCCAACGTCTACCTGCCGCTCTACGCCCACCGGGAGCTGGGCCTCGACGTCGTCGCCGCCGGGGCCACCGTGTCCGTCTCCGCGCTCGTGGGCATCGCCTCCCGGGTGCTGTGGGCGCGCGTGATGGACCGGCCGGGCGCGGACGGCTTCGTGCTGCTGGCCGGCATGGCCCTGGGGGCGGCCGCGAGCGCCGTGCTGCTGGTCCTGGCGCCCCTGCACCCCGGCCTCGCGTGGGCGGTGTGGCCGGCGGCCGTCCTGCACGGGGGTGCGGCACTCGCGGTGAGCGTGGTGGTGATGTCCGCGGCGATGCGCGCCGTGCCCGCCGACCGGGTGGGTGCGTCCACCGGCGTGGTGACCATGGGCCTGTACGCGGGGTTCTGCGCCGGTCCGCTCGTCCTCGGCGGACTGCTCCAGCTCACGGGGTCCTTCGCGGTGGGCTGGGGCGTGGTGCTCGTCTGCTACCTGGCCTGCGCGGCGCTCGCCGTCCTCGTGCGCTCCCGCGCACACCGCTAGGACGCCGCCGTCCGGAGTGCTCCCGGCCGCTGCCGCCTCCCGTTCGGCGGGGTCCCCGCCCGCCCGCCGACCGGTGCTGTCCCCCGTTCAGGGGGACCGGCCGACCTCTGTGCGACGCTCCGTGACGTCCTGGCACGGTCTTCTCAACAGCTTCTCCACAGGTGTTGTCCACAGCGTGGATAACTTCCACCGGTGGAATTACGGGACTCCCTGTCCCGCCGACCCCGCGCTGACCTGCATCGGCGCCGCCGGCCGGGGATCGGTGGCGCCGGTGCTCGCTCTGTGCACGCGTTCCTCCACACCTGTGGACAACTTTCTCCACCCCCTGTGCACCCGGACGGGCGGGCCCCCCGACGGCCGATCACTAGAGTAGTTGTGTGCACATGCGAATTGCTCCCGTCCGTGCACTGCGCGTGCCTGCCCGGGGCGCGGATCCGACCGGGGAGCGGAGGACACGATGCTGAAGGGCGCCACGACGTTCCGGCTGGTGGACACGGCCGTGGTCGCGGCCGACCCGGCCCTGGTGGAGCGCTTCCTGCTCGACCCCGGCTGCCTGCGCCGCTGGAACCCCATCCCGGAGCGGAACTACCAGGTCAGCACGGCCGTGCTGCAGCTCGGCACGTCGATCGAGTCCACGGTCCGCGTGGGCCCCCTCCGCTTCTCCTTCGTGAACATCGTCTCCGACCACGTCCCGGGCCGGCGCCTGAGGATGCGCACCACCAAGGGCGTGGTGGATCTGCTGGTGACCATCACCTGGGAACCGGTGGAGGGGGGCACCCGGATCGAGAAGGCCGTGGACGGGCGGTTCACGGAGTCCAAGGCCTGGCTGTGGCGCCTGCTCGAACCGGCCGCCCGCCGGAGCGCCCGGAACGCCCTCGAGACGCTCGGGCGGATGATCGAGACGGGGGACTACGAGTTCACGGTCCCGTCCCAGCTGACCCCCCACCCGCCCCGCTGCCCGCTCGAGAGCCCGCCCGACTTCTTCTGAGCCCCCGGCGGAGGCTGCCCGGGGGCGCGCCGTACGCTGGTGGCGGAACCTCCTTGACCCCTGCTCGCGCGCGGGACGAGGGTGGAACCACACGACAGCACTCGAAAGGACTCTCCTATGGCCGAGAAGTACACCCTTCCCGATCTCCCCTACGACTACGCGGCGCTCGAGCCCCACATCTCCGCGAAGATCATGGAGCTGCACCACGACAAGCACCACGCCACCTACGTGGCCGGTGCCAACACCGCCCTGGAGAAGATGGCGGAGGCCCGCGCGAACGGTGACGGCGCCGCCGCGGCCAAGCTGTCCAAGGACCTGCAGTTCAACCTCGGTGGCCACGTGAACCACTCGGTGTTCTGGCAGAACCTCTCCCCCGAGGGCGGCGACAAGCCGACCGGTGAGCTCGCCGCGGCGATCGAGGACCACTTCGGGTCCTTCGACGCCTTCCGCGACCACTTCACCGCCGCGGCCACCACGATCCAGGGCTCCGGCTGGGCGATCCTCGCCCTTGAGCCCGTCGGCGGCAACCTGGTCATCGAGCAGATGTACGACCAGCAGAACGGCGTGCCCGTCGCCACGATCCCGCTGCTCCAGCTGGACATGTGGGAGCACGCGTTCTACCTCGACTACCAGAACGTCAAGGCGGACTACGTCAAGGCCTTCTGGAACATCGTGAACTGGGCGGACGTCCAGGAGCGCTTCGAGAAGGCGCTCACCGGGGGCCGGTCCATCATCTGATCCCCGGTCCGCACCGTCGGGCGCCGCGCGCGCCCGACCCCGCGAGCAGAGCCCCCGGACCACGCGGTCCGGGGGCTCTGTGCCGCCCGGGGCGGAAGCACCGCGGAGGTCCCGGAGCGTCACACGGGCGGGGGAGGGGTCCCGGCGGTGGGGCACAATGGCGGGGACCCTGTTCGCACTCAACGACGAGAGCACGAGGACCCCGCATGAGCGACGAGAATCAGCAGTCCGGCCCGATCACGTCCGAGGAGATCTTCCGCTCCCACGAGGGCGGCAAGCTCGCCGTGGTCTCGAAGTCCCCCCTGGCCACCCGCCGCGACCTGTCCATCGCCTACACCCCCGGGGTGGCCGAGGTGAGCCGGGCGGTGGCCGCCGACCCGGCAATGGCCAGGACGCACACCTGGGCCGGGCGGCTCGTGGCGGTCGTCTCCGACGGCTCCGCCGTGCTGGGCCTGGGCGACATCGGCCCGGCCGCGTCCCTGCCGGTGATGGAGGGCAAGGCCGCCCTGTTCAAGACCTTCGCGGACCTGGACTCGATCCCGATCGTGCTCGACACCCAGGACGTCGAGGAGATCGTGCGCACCGTCAAGCTGCTGCGCCCGTCCTTCGGCGCGGTGAACCTCGAGGACATCTCGGCCCCGCGCTGCTTCGAGATCGAGGCCCGCCTCATCGAGGAGCTCGACATCCCGGTGATGCACGACGACCAGCACGGCACCGCCGTCGTCGTCCTGGCCGCCCTGCTCAACGCCGCGACCCTGGTGGGCAAGGACCTGGAGGGCTTGAAGGTCGTGATCGCCGGCGCCGGAGCGGCCGGGATCGCGATCACCGAGATCCTGCTGGCCCAGGGCATCGACGATGTGGTGCTGATGGACTCCCGGGGCATCATCTCGAGGGAGCGCGACGACCTCAACGCGATCAAGGCCGGCTGTGCGGCGCGCACCAATCCGCGCGGGCTGATCGGCGGACCCAAGGACGCCCTCGAGGGCGCCGACGTGTTCGTGGGCGTCTCGGGCGGGACGGTCCCCGAGGAGTACCTCACCGAACTCGCCGAGGACGCGATCGTGTTCGCCCTGGCCAACCCGGACCCGGAGATCATGCCCGAGGTCGCCGCGAAGTACGCCTCCGTGGTCGCCACCGGCCGGTCGGACTTCCCGAACCAGATCAACAACGTGCTGGCCTTCCCCGGCATCTTCCGCGGCGCCCTGGACGCCGGGGCGGCCCGGATCACCCCGGTCATGAAGCTCGAGGCCGCCCGGGCGATCGCGGCGATCGCCGCCGCCGACGGTCTGACCGCGGACCACATCGTGCCCTCCGCCCTGGATCCCCGGGTCGCCCCGGCCGTGGCGGAGGCCGTGGCGGCCTGCGCGCGGGCCGAGGCGACCGTCTGACCCGCTCCGCACCCGCTGACCCGCGGCGGCCCGGGCGACCACGGAAGAACGTGGTCACCCGGGCCGCCGCGGGTCAGGAGGCAGCGCGTTCAGGCGTAGAAGCGGTTGAGGAAGGTGGCGACCACGGCGGGCCGCTCCTCGCCCTCGATCTCGATCGTGCCGTCGGCCACCAGGTGCAGGCCGTTGCCCTTGACCTCCTGGACGTCGGTGATGGTCACGGTCATGCGGATCCGCGAGCCCACCTTGACGGGAGAGGTGAAGCGGACCTTGTCCAGGCCGTAGTTGACCTTGGTCTTCACGCCGGTGACGTCGAAGAGCTCGGACCACATCGGGATGAGCAGGGACAGGGTCAGGAAGCCGTGGGCGATCGGGGCGCCGAACGGGCCCTCGGCGGCACGCTCGGGGTCCACGTGGATCCACTGGTGGTCGTCGGTGGCGTCGGCGAACGTGTTCACCTGCTCCTGGGTGATCTCCCGCCAGGCGGAGTGCCCGAGGCTCTTGCCGACGAGGTTCTTCACCTCGTCGAAGGCGACGACGGTCTGGGGCTGGGTCTGTGCTTCGGTCATGGCGTGTCCTTACGTGGTGGCGTCGGTGGTGGATCGGGTGGTGTCGGGCGGGCGGCTCAGACGAACGCGCTCCGGCCGGTGATCGACCGGCCGACCACGAGCGCGTTGATCTCGTGGGTGCCCTCGTAGGAGTAGACGGCCTCGGCGTCGGCGTGGAAGCGGGCGACGTCGTGGGCCAGGGTGATGCCGTTGCCGCCGACCAGTTCGCGGGCCAGCGCCACGGTCTCGCGCATGTGCAGGCTGATCCACATCTTCGCCAGGGCGGAGTCCTCGTCCCGGTAGACGCCGCCCTCCTGCCGCTCGGCGAGGCCGGCGACCATGGTCAAGGACGCGGTGACGTTGCCGAGCATCCGCGCCAGCTTCTCCTGGACGAGCTGGAAGCCGCCGATCGGGCGGCCGAACTGCTCGCGCTCCCGCACGTAGCGCAGCGCGGCCTCGTAGGCGCCGGCCTGGATGCCGGTGGCGATCCAGGCGACGTCGGAGCGCATGGCGCGCAGCATCGCGGCGACGTCCTTGAACGAGTTCACGTTCCCCAGCCGTTGTGCCTCCGGCACCCGTGCCCCGTCGAGGTGGATGTCGGCGTTCTGCATCATCCGCAGGGACGTCTTGCCGTGGATCTTCTCCAGCCGCACGCCCGGGGCCTGCCGGTCCACGAGGAAGCCCTTGACCTGCCCGTCGGCCTCGTCGCGGGCGAAGACGGCGAGGAGGTCGGCGGTGAAGGCGCCGCCGATCCAGCGCTTGGTGCCGGTCAGCACCCACTCGTCGCCCTCGCGCCGGGCCGTGGTGGCCAGACCGCCGGCGATGTCGGAGCCGTGCTCGGGCTCGGTCAGGCAGAACACTCCCGTCATCTCGAAGGACGTGATCTTCGGGTCCCACGCGGCGAACTGCTCCGGCGTGCCGCCCACGCGGCAGGCCGTGCGGAACAGCCCGGCCTGGGCGGTGTAGAACGTGGCGACCGAGGCGTCGGTGCGGGCCAGCTCGAAGATCCGGAACCCGTGGTACAGGGACCGGGGCTGCCCGCCGTCGGCCGTGAGCTCGGGCGGGGTCATGAGGTCGAGGGCGTGCAGGGAGGGGGCGACCTGGTAGGGGAACTCCCCGGCCTCCCAGTACTCGGCCAGCAGCGGGCGCACCTCGTCCTCGAGCACCCGGCGCAGCCGGCGCAGGGGGGCCTTCTCGGCCTCGGTCAGTCTCTCCGCGATCCCGTACGGGTCGCAGTCGGGGTAGAGGCGCCCGGCGTCCGTGCTCATGCCCGCGCCCCGTCGAGACCGAGCAGGCGCACGGCGTTGTCCTTGAGGATCTTGGGTCGGACCTCGTCCGTGAAGGACTGTTCCTCGAAGGCGCTCAGCCACTTCTGCGGGGTGATCAGCGGGTAGTCGGTGCCGAAGAGGACCTTGTCCTGGAGCATCCGGTTGGAGGCCTTCACCAGGGACTCGGGGAAGTACTTGGGGGACCAGCCGGAGAGGTCGATCCACACGTTGGCCTTGTGGGTGGCGATGGAGTTGGCCTCCTCCTGCCAGGGCACCGAGGGGTGGGCCATGATGACCTGGAGCTCGGGGAAGTCCGCGGCCACCGCGTCCAGCAGCAGCGGGTTGGAGTAGCCCAGCTTGATCCCGCCCCCGCCGGGCAGCCCGGCGCCCATGCCGTTCTGCCCGGTGTGGAACAGGGCGGGGACGCGCAGGTCCTGGATCGCCGCGTAGAGCGGGTAGAACCGCTCGTCCGAGGGGTCGAAGCCCTGCAGGGAGGGGTGGAACTTGAAGCCCTTGACGCCGTGCTCCTCGACGAGCATCTTCGCCCGCTCCACCGCGGCGGAGCCCTGGAGCGGGTCCACGGAGCCGAAGGGGATCAGCACGTCGTTGTTGCGGGCCGCGCCGGCGGCGATCTCCTCGATGGAGTTCGGCTCGTGGCCCAGGGCGGTGGTCGCGTCGACGGTGAAGACGACGGCGGCCATCCGCCACTCGCGGTAGCGCTCGGCGATGGTGTCCAGGGACGGGGACCGGTCCTCGGCCTTGAAGTACTTGGCCGAGGCCTCGGTCAGGGCCGCGGGCAGGGACGGGTGTCCGTGGTCGGAGCACTCGATGTGCACGTGCATGTCGATCGCGTTCAGCGACGCGAGGTCGAGACCGTACTCGTAGCGCATGGTGGTCCCCCTAGGACTGCTGGGTCGCGGACTCGGGCTTCAGTTCCTCCGGCAGCGGGGGCAGGGTCTCGCCGACCGGCTGCAGGCTGCCCTCGAGGATGGCGGGGAGCTGCTCGCGCAGCGCCTCGAAGGTCCAGCCGCCGTTGCGGTACTCGGTGGCCACGGGGCGGGGGTGGCTGAAGACCTGCAGGCGGTCCCCGCCGGCGCCGATGGCCTGGCCGGTGACGCCCGCGGCGTCGTCGGAGGCGAGCCAGGCGATCAGGCCGGCGACGTCGGCGGCGTTGCCGAAGCCGAGGTCCTTGCGGAAGAAGTCCGGCATCGGCTCGCCGCGGCGGTCGGCCTCGACGGCGGAGCGGAAGAAGGGGATGGTCTCGGTCATGGCGGTGGCGGCCACGGGGATGACGGCGTTGGCGGTGACGCCGGCCTTCTTCATCTCCAGGGCCCAGGTGCGGACCATGCCCACGATCCCGGCCTTCGCCGCCGCGTAGTTGGTCTGGCCGAAGTTGCCGTACTGGCCGGTGGGGGAGCCGATGGTGATGATCCGCCCGGGCACCCCGTTCTCCTTGAAGTACCGGTAGGCCTCGCGGGCGCAGGTGAAGGTGCCGCGCAGGTGCACCTGGATGACGAGGTCGAAGTCCTCGTCGGTCATCTTCAGCAGGGACTTGTCGCGCAGCACCCCGGCGTTGGTGACGAGGACGTCGAGGCGGCCGAAGGCCTCCACCGCACCCTGCACCAGGGCGGTGGCGGTCTCGGTGGAGCCCACGGGGGCGACGACGGCGACGGCCCGCCCGCCGGTCTCGGTGATGGAGGCGACGGCGTTCTCGGCGATGGCCTGGTCGACGTCGTTGATGACCACGGCCGCGCCCTGGCGGGCGAGCTCCTGGGCGTAGGCCAGGCCCAGACCCTGGCCGGAGCCGGTGACGACGGCGACCTTGCCGGCGAGAGGGGTGGTGCTCGGGGATGCGGTGCTGTCCTGTGCCATGGGGTGGCTCCTTCGCTGACGGATCGGCGCTGACGGATCGGCGCTCGTGGATGGGCGGACGGGGTGACGCCCGTCACTGCTGCGGGTTCGTCCCTATTCCACCGCTATTCGTTGAGAATGTCAATGGTTAAGAACCTCCATCTATGCTGGGGGCACGGATTCCGTAGACTGGGGTCCCCGGCCCCAGGAGAGACGCTATGACCACGCCCACCGACCCGTCCGCCGGTCTCGAGCGCCTCC
Organism: Kocuria rosea; assembly: GCF_006094695.1. Lineage (NCBI taxonomy): Bacteria > Bacillati > Actinomycetota > Actinomycetes > Micrococcales > Micrococcaceae > Kocuria > Kocuria rosea. Next base: position 76,033 of record NZ_CP035103.1, read on the forward strand.
TCGAGGCGGAGCTGACGGCGGAGCCGGTCTTCCTGATGGCCCGCGCCGCCTCGACGGGCTCCTCGGCGGCCAATCGGAGGCTGGCGGAGCTGGAGCTGAAGGTGCGCCACTACTCGGTCCTGGCGCTGGCCTGCGGCGAGGAGCAGCTGACGCAGCGCGAGCTCAGCCAGTTCCTGGTGCTGGACCCCAGTCAGATCGTGGCCATCCTCGACGACCTCGAGCGGCGCGGCGCGGTGGAGCGCCGGACCGACCCGCGGGACCGCCGCTCGAAGATCATCGCCCCCACCGCCGCCGGCCGGGAGCTGTACGCCCGGGCCAGGGTCCTGGTGGAGAACTCCACCGCGGAGTCGCTCTCCCCGCTCTCCCCGGCGGAGCGGGAGGAGCTGTCCCGGCTGCTGAAGAAGGTGGCCTTCTGACGGACCGCTCCCCCGGCCCTCGACGACGCCGAGCCCCCGCCCCGCCCCCTCTCCCCGGTCGATCGGGGAGGGCGGTGACGAGGCGGGGGCTCGGTGCCGCAGGTGCTCCGCAGCGGGCGGCGTCAGTGCTCGTGGGTCTCCAGGTCGAAGTCCTTGGACTCACGGGTGAGCAGGATGAACACCGCGCTGACCACCGCCATCCCGGCCAGGTACCAGACCACGGGGGCGATGGCCTGCCCGGAGGAGGCGTAGATCGAGGCGAGGATCGTGGGGGTGAAGCCCGCCCCGATCAGGGTGGCGAACTGGTAGCCCAGTGACGCGCCGGTGTAGCGGGACGACGTGCCGAACTGCTCCGAGATGAAGGCCGCCAGCGGTCCGTAGATCGCGGCGTGGCAGGCCAGCCCGATGGTGAAGGTCACGAAGATCAGCAGCACGTTGCCGGTGGCCAGCCAGGAGAACATGGGGAGGATGAGGGCGATGAACAGCACCAGCCCCACGACCATGACGGGGCGCCGGCCCAGCTGGTCGGACAGGCGGCCCATGCCGACCACGAAGAACACGCTGAGCACGGACGCGAGGGCGAAGGCGTAGAGGACCGGCTGCCGGTCGGCGCCGCGCTCGACCGCGTAGGCGACCGCGAAGGTGGCCAGGAAGACCTGGAGGGCGAACCCGGAGGCCCCCGCCAGCATCGTGTAGACCAGGGCGCGGGGGCGGCGCAGCACCTCGACGATGGGCACCTTGCGCTTGGCGGTGGGGCCCTCCGCGGCCTCCTTGGCCAGCGCGGCCTGGAAGATCGGGCTCTCGGACACCTGGGAGCGCACGAAGACGCCCACGGCCAGCAGCAGGACGGACAGCAGGAACGGGACGCGCCAGCCCCACGAGAGGAACTGCTCCTCCGGCATGGCGGCGAACAGGCCCAGGACGAAGGTGCCCAGCGCGGCACCGGTCGGGGCGCCGGCGTTGGTGAAGGACGCGGCGAACCCCCGCCTGCCCTTCGCGGAGTGCTCCAGGGCCAGCAGTGCGGCCCCGCCCCACTCGCCGCCCACGGCGATGCCCTGGCACACCCGCAGGAGGATCAGGATGACCGCCCCCCAGGAGCCGATGACGGCGGCGCTGGGGATGAGGCCGATGAGCGTCGAGGCGATGCCCATGATCAGCATCGAGATGATGAGCATCTTCTTGCGGCCCAGGCGGTCGCCGAAGTGGCCGAAGACCGACCCGCCCAGCGGGCGGGCCAGGTAGCCGGCGGCGAAGGTGCCGTACGCGGCGATCGTGCCGGCCAGCGGGTCGAGGTCGGTGAAGAACACGTAGGGGAAGACCAGGGCGGAGGCCGAGGCGTAGAGCAGGAAGTCGTAGAACTCGATGGTGGAGCCGAGGTAGCTGGAGAAGATGACCTTGCGCGCCTCTTTGTTCCTGGCGCGGGCGTCCAGGGACGCCAGGGTGCCGGGTGCTGCTGACATGGCGGTTCCTTGCTCTGGGGCGGAGAGAGTGGGTGTGCCGCCGGGACGGGGCTCCGGTGCGGCGGGCGGGCCGGCCCCGGTCCTCGGGTGCGTCCGGGCGGTGGTGTGGGCCGACTCACAGTGCGACCATTGGAACAGCAATCAATTGAAGATGTCAACCATTGAGAATATGACACAAGTGGGAAAGTCGCGCGGGGGCGGGTTCGCCCGGGGGCCTGGACAATGTGATCCAGCTCTCTCTACGCTGGAGGCTAATAGTGGAACTTTTCAACTATTGGCTTTGACGACTGTTTGAGGAGACGATCGCATGCGCAATCAGGGACTGGGATCCTGGCTCGTCCGGAGGCTCGAGAAGTCCGGGCCCAGGACGGCCGTGATCCACGGCGAGCGCACGCTGACGTACCGGGAGCTGCACGACCGGTCCCGGCGCCTCGCGACGGCCCTGTCCGGCCGGGGCGTGGGCCCCGGGGACCGGGTGGCGTTCCTCGGGGAGAACAGCCCGGCCTTCCTGGAGGCGATGTTCGCCGCGGGAGCGCTCGGCGCGGTCCTCGTCCCCCTCAACACGCGCCTGGCCGTCCCCGAGATCCGCTACCAGCTGGAGGACGCGGACGTCTCGGTGCTGATCCACGACGCCGCCCTGACGGGCCTGGCCGCACCGGCCGCCCGGGACCTGCCGGACGTGGTCCGCTGGGTCGTGGCGGGGGAGGACGCGGCCGGGGAGGGCGCGGACGAGGTCCCCGCCCTCGGGGCGGTGATCGCGGCGGCCGAGCCCTGGACGGAGGACGTCCCGGTGGGCCTGGACGACCTCGCCGTGATCCTCTACACCTCCGGGACCACCGGCCGGCCCAAGGGCGCCTGTCTGACCCACGGCAACTTCACCTGGAACTGCTTCAACGTCCTGGTCGACTACGACGTGGCGGCCGACGACGTCGCGCTCATGATCTCCCCGATGTTCCACGTGGCCTCGCTCGGGATGGGGGTGCTGCCGACGCTGCTGAAGGGCGCCACGCTGGTGCTCGAGTCCAAGTTCGTGCCCGGCCGGGTGCTGGAGCTCATCGAGCGCCACCGCGTCACCTGGCTCTCCGGGGTGCCGACCACCTACCAGATGCTGTGCGAGCACCCGGACTGGGACACCACGGACCTCTCCTCCCTGCGCAAGCTCACCTGCGGCGGCTCCGCGGTGCCCATGCGGGTCCTGGACGCCTACGAGAACCGGGGACTGGCCTTCACCGCCAGCTACGGCATGACGGAGACCTCCCCGGGCGCCACCAACCTCCCCGCCGCGAAGTCCCGCGAGAAGGCGGGCTCCTCCGGGCTGCCGCACTTCTTCTCCGACGTGCGGATCGTGGACGCGGCGGGGGAGCCCGCGGCTCCCGGCGAGGCGGGGGAGATCCTGCTCTCGGGGCCCAACGTCATCCGGGAGTACTGGAACCGCCCCGACGCGGCGGGGTCCTTCGAGGGGGAGTGGTTCCACTCCGGGGACCTGGGCTACCTGGACGAGGACGGCTACCTGTTCGTCGCGGACCGGATCAAGGACATGATCATCTCCGGCGGGGAGAACATCTACCCGGCGGAGGTCGAGGCGGCCATCCTCGAGCTGCCGGAGGTGGCCGCCGTGGCGGTCATCGGCGTGCCCGACGAGAAGTGGGGCGAGGTGCCGCACGCCGTCGTCGTCCCCCGGGAGGGGCGGGAGCTCACCGCGGGGACGATCCAGGAGCACCTGGCCGGCCGGCTGGCCCGCTACAAGGTCCCCAAGACGCTGAGCCTCGTGGACGAGATGCCCCGCACCGCGTCCGGCAAGATCCGCAAGAACGTCCTGCGCGAGCAGGCCGCCGGCTAAGGCGCGGGACCGGTCGCGCGCCGTCCGGGCTGGACGCGTCCACGACTTTTCATTAGCCTCCCCAGCACGGCCCGATGGCCGGACTCCTGTCGGGGGACAGGGGGGACTGGGGGAGATCGAGTGGGAAAGAGACTGCTGACCTGCGTGGTGGCGGCCGTGACGCTGCGCCCGGACGGCACGGGCTCCGTCGGCCGGGAGGACGTCCTGCGGGCCGTGGGCTGGACCAACGACCGGCTGCAGACCTCCGCCGCGGAGCTGGACCTCGTCGCGGAGACGGTCACCGTGGCCACCGCGTCGTGGGAGTGCGTCCAGGAGCTCACCGGCGCCGTGGCCGTGCAGGAGCGGCGGACGACGACGACCGCCCGGGCGGACCTGGTCGCCACCGTGCAGCGGAGCTCGGTGACGGGTGCCGTCACGGGCTTCGAGCTGCAGGGCTTCGCCGAGGACGCCGTGTCCGTCTCCGTGGTCGAGGGCCCCGACCTCGACGCCTGCCCGGGGAACGGGGGCGGGGACCAGGACGGGGCGTGGTCCCGGGTGCCCCGGTCCACCGAACGGGCGCAGGCGCACGAGGGGCCTGCCCTGGAGGTCGTCCACGACGGGGTGGCGCACCCGGTGCCCACCGAGCGGGAGGAAGCGGCCTGAGGGGCGCGCTGCGCGGCACCGCATGTGTCGCCGCAGGTCGGACAGGGGGTCACAGATGGGTCACGCCGCTGGATCGGCCCCCCGTGCCTGCATTAGCGTTCGGAAAAACGATCCGGGAGCGCGTCCCCGGTGTCGGGGGACAGGGGATTGGGGAAGCACATGCACAAGGTCATCGTGGTACTGGCGGCTCTCGCGGCGGCGGGGGTGTCGATCGGGCTGGCGGCGCCGGCCTGGGCGGCCACGCAGCTCCACGAGGACGGCACCGGCTTCGTGACCGCCGCCGACGCCCGGGCCGCGCTCGGCTGGGACGACGAGACGCTGCAGGCCAACGCGGCCTCGCTCGAGTTCGTGGCGGAGACCGAGTCGGTGACCGAGATCTCGTGGGAGTGCGTGAAGCCGGGGACCGCCGAGGTCCTGACGCGGCGGACGGACCTGGTGATCACCGAGACCCGGGGGATCGCGAGCACGCCGAGCACCCTGTGGTGGCGGACGGTCGTCGGCTTCCGGCTGGAGGGCTTCGACGGCCGGGGCGCCTCGAGCGCGGTTCCCGAGGGCCCCGCGCCCCACTCCTGCCCGGACCCCTCCTGGGTCCTGGTGTCGGAGAGCTCGCGGAGCGCAGAGCAGAAGGGCGAGCCGGTCCTGGCTGTCGTGCACGCCGGGGTGCAGCACCCGGTGCCGGTCGCGCTCCCGGTCCCGGTCGGCTGAGCGCGTTCAGCCGCGCGCCGCGACCAGCCGCTCGACGACGTCCCGGGCCGCCGCCACGATCCCGTCCACCTGTTCCGGGGTGACCTCGGCGGACAGCGTGAACCGGACCGCGGTGGTGGCGACCTCGGCGGGGAAGCCCATGGCGGTCAGCACGTGGGAGGGCTCGGTGTCCCCGGCCGCGCAGGCCGAGCCCGAGGAGACGAGCAGCCCGCGGGCCTCCAGATCCACCAGGACCGTCTCGCCGTTGACGCCGGGGAAGCAGAACGAGGCGTTGCCGGGCAGCCGCGCCGCCGGCCGCTCCCGGGGGTCCGGACCGGTCAGCACGGCCGACGGGACCGCGGACAGGATCCCGGTGATCAGCCGGTTCCGCAGCTCGGCCAGGCGCACCGACTTCGCCGCCCGCTCCTCGGCGGACAGCCGCAGGGCCGTGGCGAGGCCCACGGCGCCGGCCACGTTCGAGGTCCCGGAGCGCCGGCCGCGCTCGTGCCCGCCGCCGCTCAGCAGCGGGCGCAGGGGGGTCCCGCGGCGCAGGAACAGCACCCCCACGCCCTTGGGCCCCCCGATCTTGTGCCCGGCGAGGCTCAGCGCCGCCACGTCGAGCGCCTGTACGTCCAGTTCCAGCGACCCGGCCGTCTGGACCGCATCCGTATGGAACGGGACGTCCCGCGCCCGAGCCACCGCAGCCAGGTCGGCGATCGCCTGGACCGTACCCGTCTCGTTGTTCGCATGCATCACGGATACCACTGCGGTGCCCGGACGAACAGCCCTCTCCAGGGCGGCGGGGTCCACGAACCCCTCGGCGGACACGCCCAGCTCGGTGACGTCGAAGCCGTCCCAGCGGGCCAGGTCCCGGGCGGAGTCGAGCACGGCGTGGTGCTCGACGGCGCTCGTCACCACGTGCGTGCACGCGGGGTCCCGGTCCCGGCGGCCCAGGGCGATGCCCTTGACGGCCAGGTTGTCGGCCTCGGTCCCGCCGGACGTGAACACGACCTCGGCGGGCCGGCAGTTCAGCACCTGCGCGACCGTCGCCCGGGCTCGGTCCAGTCCGGCCAGCGCCCGCCGGCCCGCGTCGTGGTGGCTGGAGGCGTTGCCGAACTCCTGCGTGAGATAGGGCCACATGGCCTCCAGGACCTCCCGCCGGACGGGGGTGGTGGCGGCCGAGTCGAGGTACAGCACCGTCATCCCGTCCCGGTGCCGGTGCCGTGGCCGCTGCCGCTCCCGTTGCCGAGCCCGATGTCGAGGCCCAGGTCCAGGTTGCGGGCGGAGTGGGTGAGTGCGCCCACCGAGATGACGTCCACCCCGGTGGCCGCGATGTCCCCGACGGTCTCCAGGCTCACGCCGCCGGAGGCCTCGACGGTCGCCCGGCCGTCGATGATCGCCACGCCGCTCACGAGGTCGTCCAGCGAGAAGTTGTCGAGCAGGATCGTGTCCGCGCCGCCGGCCAGGACCGCCTCGATCTGGTCGAGCCGGTCCACCTCCACCTCGAGGTGCACCGTGTGGGGGAGACGACGGCGCAGCTGCCGCAGGGCGCCGGTCAGGTCGGTGCCGTCGGCCGTGAGCAGGGCCAGGTGGTTGTCCTTGGCCATCACGGCGTCCGAGAGGGAGTGCCGGTGGTTGTGCCCGCCCCCGCTGAGCACGGCGTGCTTCTCGAGCGCCCGCAGCCCCGGGGTGGTCTTGCGGGTGTCGGCCACCCGGGTGCGGGTGATCGTGCCGGACGGGAGGTTCGCGGCCTGCTCCACGCGGGCGACCGTCTCCTCGACGGCGGCGACGTAGCGGGCGGTCAGGGTGGCGATCCCGCACATCCGCTGGGTCAGGTTCAGGGCCACGCGCTCGCCGGTCAGCACGGCCCGGGCGGGACCGGTCACCACGGCCAGGGTGTCCCCGGCCTCGAAGCGGTCGCCCTCGGCGGAGACCAGCTCGACGGCCACCGCGGGGTCCGCGGCGGCGAACGTCGCGGCGAAGACCTGCCCGCCGGAGAAGACACCGGCCTCGCGCGCCACGAGCTCGGCCCGGGCGGTGGTGCCGGCGGGGATGAGGTGCTCGGAGGTGATGTCGCCCCAGGGCGCGTCCTCGGCGAGCCCCCGCTCCACGACCTCGGTGATGGCGGCTCGGGTCAGCATGCGGGGATCCTCTCCGGTGGGTCGAACATGTCGATGGAAGTATGTGCACAGGTCAGCGCCGCTTCGACGACCCCATCCGGGGCCGGCTCCAGCCGCCAGAACGTGCGCCGCGCGCGGGCGGGATCGGGTGCCGGGAAGTCCTCCCGGAAGTGGGCGCCCCGGGACTCGGTGCGGTGCAGGGCCGCGGCGGTCACGGCACGGCCCACGGTCAGCAGGTTCCGGTCCTCGACCGCACGGCGGGAGAGACCGGCGGGTGGGCGGAAGCCGGCCAGCCGCCGGGCCAGCGCCTCGAGCCGCGAACGGTCGCGCAGGACGCCGGCGCCCGCCCACATGGCGTCCTGGAACTGCCCGCGGTCGAACGGCACGGTGTCCCCGTCGACCTGCGCAGCCTCTCCGTCGACCGGGTCGGTGTCCTTGTCGAACGGCACGGCGTCCCTGTCGAACGGCGCCGTGCTCCGGGACCGGGCGGCCGCGGTCCCGGACCGACCGGCCGCCGGCAGGATCTCGGTGCGGCCGGGCAGGACGAGGCGCACCGGGGCGTCGTCGGCCGCTCGGCAGGTCCCCGGCGCGTCCGTGCGCAGCGCGTCCGCCTGCAGTGCCTCGGCCACGCGAGCCCCGAAGACGGCGCCCTCCAGCAGCGAGTTGGAGGCCAGCCGGTTGGCGCCGTGCACGCCCGTGGCCGCGCACTCGCCCACGGCGTAGAGCCCCGGGACGGTGGTGCGGCCGAGGCCGTCGGTGGCCACGCCGCCCATCAGGTAGTGGGCCGCCGGGGTGACCGGGACCGGTTCGCGGGACCAGTCGAGGCCGTGGGCCCGCAGGGCGGCGTCGATCGTGGGGAAGCGCCGGGCGAGGAACTCGGCGGTCGTGCCGCCCCCGTGCGGGCCGGGGCCGGACGGGCTCAGCGCGGTGCAGTCGAGCAGGACCGGCAGGCCGTCCTGGGCCAGGGACCGGCGGACGTTCTCGCGGGCCACCACGTCGCGGGGGGCGAGCTCCGCGCGCGGGTGCACGTCCTCGAGGTAGCGCCGGCCCGTGCTGTCCCGCAGCACCGCGCCCTCGCCGCGGACGGCCTCGGAGACCAGGAAGCAGCCCGGGGCGGCGAGGGCGGTCGGGTGGAACTGCACGAACTCCAGGTCCGCCACGGCGGCGCCCGCCCGCAGGGCCGCGGCGATGCCGTCACCGGTGGCCACGGCCGGATTGGTGGTGTGGGGGTAGAGCTGTCCGGCCCCGCCGGTCGCGAGCACCACGGCGTCCGCGGCCAGTTCGTGGAGCCGGTCCCCGGGACCCGCCAGGACGAGGGCCCCGGCCGCGCGGCCGCCTGGGCCGAGCACGAGGTCGACCAGCATGGTGTGCCGCAGGACCGTCAGTCGCCCCGCGGCCTCGGCCGCCAGCGCGGCGGCGAGGAGGGCGCGCTGGATCTCGCGGCCGGTCGCGTCGCCGCCGGCGTGCAGGATCCGGGGCACGGAGTGGGCGCCCTCGAGACCCTCGAGCCAGGGGGAGTCCGGTCCGGCCGCGCGGTCGAGGGCCACACCGCGCGCCACGAGCTCGTCGATGGCGGCCGCCGAGTCGCGCACGAGCACGCGCACGGCGTCGTCGTCGCACGTCCCCGCCCCCGCGGCGAGGGTGTCCTGGACGTGCAGCTCCTCGGAGTCGCGGGGCTGGCCGGCCGGGAGCGCGGCCGTCATGGCCGCGATCCCGCCCTGCGCGCGGGCCGTGCCGGTCTCGTCGAGGGCGTCCTTGCTCAGCAGCGTCACGTCGAGACCGTGGCCCGCGGCGCCCAGGGCCGCGGTGAGGCCGGCGATGCCGCTGCCCACCACGAGCACGCGCGGTGCCGGGTTCGTGCTCACCGCGGCAGCGCCGCCAGCATCCGCTCGAGCGCCACCTCGGCGTCCCGGGCGGTCGCGGCGTCCACGGAGATCCGGTTGATCACGCGCCCGGCCACGAGCTCCTCGAGCATCCACGCGAGGTAGCCGGGGTGGATCCGGTACATCGTGGAGCACGGGCAGATCACCGGGTCCAGGCAGAAGATCGTGTGCTCGGGGTGCTGGTCGGCGAGCCGGTTGACCATGTTGATCTCGGTGCCGATCGCGAAGGTGCTGCCGGGCTCGGCGGCGTCGATCGCCTTGCGGATGTAGTCGGTGGAGCCGTTCTCGTCGGCGGCGTCGACCACGGGCATGGGGCACTCGGGGTGCACGATCACCCGCACGCCGGGGTGCTCGGCGCGGGCCTTGTCGATCTGGGCCACGGTGAAGCGGCGGTGCACGGAGCAGAAGCCGTGCCAGAGGATCACCTCGGCGTCCTGCAGGTCCTGCGCGGTGTTCCCGCCGAGGTCCTTGTGGGGGTTCCACATCGGCATCCGCTCGAGGGCGATCCCCATGGCCTTGGCGGTGTTGCGGCCCAGGTGCTGGTCCGGGAAGAACAGCACCCGCCGACCGCGCTCGAAGGCCCACTCCAGGACGGTCGCGGCGTTGGAGGAGGTGCACACGATGCCACCGTGCCGGCCGCAGAACGCCTTGAGCGCCGCGGAGGAGTTCATGTACGTCACGGGGACCACGGTCTGCCGGCCGTCGTCGTCGGTCTCCCCGAGGATGTCCATGAGCTGCTCCCAGGCCTCCTCGACGGAGTCCTCGTCGGCCATGTCCGCCATGGAGCAGCCGGCGGCGAGGTTGGGCAGGATCACGGACTGGTGCTCGCCGGAGAGGATGTCGGCGGTCTCGGCCATGAAGTGCACACCGCAGAACACGATCGCCTCGGCCTCCGGCCTGCTCCTGGCGGCGCGGGCCAGCTGGAACGAGTCGCCGAGGAAGTCGGCGTGCTTCACGATCTCGTCCCGCTGGTAGAAGTGCCCGAGCACCACCACGCGCTCGCCGAGGGTCTGCTTGGCGGCAGTGATCCGCCGGTCGAGCTCCTCGGCGGAGGCATGCTGGTACTCCTCGGGGATCACGGGCTGGGCGGGGGCGCCGGCGGGCACCACGTCGTCCTCGGAGGCCCCGGGGCCGTAGCCGGCGGAGACGGCGGGTGCGAAGTCCCAGGGGTTTGCGGAGAGGTCGGTGCTGCAGGTGCTCGGGGCCGGGGCGGTTCCCGGCAGGCCGGCCGGCTTCCCGGTCAGCAGGTCGATGTGGGTGGCGACGGAGGTCATGTCTGCTCCTGGGTGCTGCGGCCGGCCGGGGTGCGGTCGGCGAGGTCGAGGTCGTGGTTGTAGCGGTAGAGCCGGGGCGGGCGATGACGCGTGCCCTCCAGGCGGGTGCCGGTGTCGAGGACGGCGCCGGACGCGAGCACCTGGCGCCGGAAGTTGGCCGGGTCCAGGGGGGTGCCGAGGATCGCCTCGTGCACCTCACGCAGGGCGGCGAGGGTGAAGGTCTCGCCGAGGAAGGAGTGGGCCACGCGGCTGTAGGTGATCTTGTTGCGCAGCCGGTAGAGGGCGTAGTCCACGATGTCGCTGTGGTCGAACGCCAGCGGCGGCAGCTCGGAGGTGCGCATCCACGTGACGTTGAGGTCGGCGTGGAGGTCGGAGGTCTGGTCGGTGCGGATCGAGGCCCAGTAGACGATCGAGACGACGCGCTCCTCGGCGTTCGCCGAGCGGGTCAGGCCGCCGAAGGCGTAGAGCTGCTCGAGGTAGCCGGGCTGCAGGCCGGTGGTGAGCTGCAGGGACCGGGCGGCGGAGGCCTCGAGGTCCTCGTGCGGCTGGAGTGGTCCGCCGGGCAGGGCCCACATCCCCCGGAAGGGGTCGCGGATGCGGCGGACGAGGGGCAGCCAGAGTTCCTTGCCGCCGTCGGGGCCGGTGTCGCGGGCGGCGAAGATGACGGTCGACACCGCCAGTTCCACGTTCTGCGCGGTCATCGTCACCTCCCTCACGTCCACTGCCTTCTGGTTGCAGCGACTATAACACTGTTCGAGTCGGAGTGACATTAACGAAGTCGTGACCATGGTGCCGCTGACCAGGCCCCATGAAAACGCGAGTTTCGGCGTGTCCACAGGGGTTGCTCCCGCACAGTGGGGGGCGCTTACCATCTGACCCATCCAGCCGGCCCGTCCGGCCGTGGCAGAGCGAAGCGGGGAACTTCATGGTGCGGTCCAGCCCAGTCGGCACGGTGGTCGGGGGCGTCGCCCTGGCGGCACTGCTCCTCACGGGATGCGGTCCCGACGACGACGACGGCGCCGCGGCGTCCTCTTCCAGCACTGCCTCATCGGCTGCGGCGAGCTCATCGGAGCCTGGTCCGGACGCCACTCCCGCCGACTACGTGCCGGCCTCGCTCGACGGGCCCGCGCAGAACGTGCCGAAGCCCGTCATGCCGGACCTGGCGAAGGAGGAGTCCCGGGACGGGGCGCAGGCCTTCCTCGACTACTGGTCCGACGCCATGTGGTACGCGTACCAGACCGGCGACACCTCATATGCACGGGACATCATCAGTCCGCACTGCGAGGTTTGCCTTGACGAGCTATCTGAAGTTGAACTCGCGTACAAAGCTAGCCAGTGGTTAACTGGCGGGCGGCAAGTATTTGAAGTGCAGGATTCTGTCGTACAGCGGGCTACGGATGGAATTTATAAGCCCGTGGTCAAATACAAGAATGATGAGGTGCGACTTGTCGGAGATCAGGGGCTAGTCGATACGGTCGAACCGGATCCAAACTCTGACGACCCGCTACTCGTATACCTCGACTACCAGGACCAGGCATGGATCTACATTACTATGGCCCCTTTGCCGGGGAGCTAAAATGTATGGGTTCCGAATGAAACCTCCTGTAGTTGCCACAGTCTTGTGTGTAAGCTTGTTGGCGTTTCCGATTTCAGCAAATGCGGAAACAGGCGAAGAATTGGATTCGTTGGATTCCATCAACCGCGGCAGGGAGCTTTCGTCGGGCGCTTCATCCTATGCGCGTGCCAAGAATAATGACATTCACCTCGAAATTAAGGATGAGTATCGTTCGTCGCTTGCCATCCCCTCCGATGTATCCGCGAAAGAAGTGGAAGCTGCAGCCCCGGTCGACTACGACCCGGACGAGGACCCCGCTTTCCAGAAGGCGCTCCGCCAGTACCTGAGCGACCAGGGCGTCGACCGGCCGTTCAACCCGGACACCATCGCGCAGTCGAAGCAGCAGACGTTCGGCCTGCAGAACCCGTGCACCAACCGGACCGGCGACATCCTCGAGGACTGCCTGGCGGAGCGGGACTGCACCACTGCCGACGGTGGGGAGGGCGTCTACATGAACGTCGTCGTCCGGCAGGGGGAGGGGCCCAGCACGCCGTGGGGCGAGCCGATGTGCGTGGCGGTCGCCGAGGCGGAGGGCGGCGAGGAGGTCGTGGAGCTGCCGACCTTCACCCTGCAGGACTTCAGGACGCTCGCCGTCGCGCCCGCGGCCAGTGCCGTCCAGCCCGCGCCCGACACGCTGCGGGGCATGCACACCAACGTCTGGGCGGAGGCCCGGCCCCAGCAGTTCAGCACCGAGCTGGGTGGTTTCCCGGTCGAGGTGCGCGCCGTGCCGGTCCAGTACGCATGGGACTACGGCGACGGGACCGCGCTCGGGCCGACCGAGCTCAGCGGCGCCCCGCTCGCGGAGGGGGCGTGGGACGTGGAGACCGACACCAGCCACGTCTACACGGAGACGGGTGAATACGCCGTCTCGCTCACCACCTGGTTCTCCGGCGAGTACTCCGTGGCGGGTGGACCATGGCTGCCCGTGGCGGGGCTCAACGACGTCGCGAGCGCGCCCGTGCCGATCAGCGTCTGGCGCTCCACGGTGCGCAACTACGCGGACGACTGCCTCGAGAACCCGCAGGGCACCGGCTGCTGATTTCCGCGCCGGCCGGTACGCCGTCGGATCCTGGTGGGATGATCGTTGCACATGGTTCTCCGGCTCCCGGAGCACCCGGTCAGCGGTCCCGCCGGTGCTCGTGCGCCGGGCGAGGAAAGGGGCGGAACAGTGACGATCTCCGGTCCGTGGGTGCTCCACTTCAGCTGGGGCTGCACCGACGACTACGGCAGGGTGGGCCTCGTGTTCGACCCGGACGGCACCTTCTCGGGCGGGGGGTTCTCCGGCGCCTGGCGGCAGCAGGACGGCACCCTGCTGCTCCGCTTCGCCGACGGCCCCGCGCAGTACGGCGGCACGGTCACCGGCACCGCGGGAGCAGGAGCGATGTCCTCCTTCGACGGCTCGCCGGGCGGCTGCTGGTACCTGGCCAGGCAGGGAAGCGCCGGCGGGCCGGGATCCGCGGACAGCAGCGCCGGGCAGCCGGCGGACGTCGCCGGGCGGAGGCTGGACTCCGCGGGGACGGCGCCCGGTGCGCCGGACGGCCCGGGGACGGCGCCCGGTGAGCTGGACGCCGCGGGCAACCGGATCTGATGCGGAGGGGTGGGGAAGCGATGACCACGGACCACGGACACCGGCACGGAGCGTTCTGCGGGGTGATCCCGCCGTACGTGCACGAGCAGATGGCGGTGCACGGGGACGAGCAGACCCGCCGGAACGCCCTGGCCGCGCTGGCCGTGGACACCACGGTCCGGGCGGAACGGCTGATCGCGGACCTCACCGCTCGGGCCGTCGCGGCGCAGCCGACCGCCCACAGGGAGCGGAAGGTCCACTCGGCCGGCAACACCGCGGAGCTCCCGGGGACGCTCGTGCGCTCGGAGGGAGCCCCCGCCAGCGGGGACCCCGCCGTGGACGAGGCGTACGACGGGCTGGGCTCCACGTTCGACCTCCTGCAGGAGGTCTTCGGGCGCAACTCCCTCGACGACGCCGGCATGCCCCTGCTCGGCACGGTGCACTACCAGGAGAAGTACAACAACGCGGCGTGGGACGGCCGGCAGATGATCTTCGGGGACGGCGACGGCCAGTACTTCAACCGCTTCACCGCCGCCGTGGACGTCATCGGGCACGAGCTCGCGCACGGCATCACCACGCACGAGTCCGACCTGCTGTACATGTACCAGTCCGGGGCGCTCAACGAGCACTTCTCCGACGTCATCGGGGCCATGGTCAAGCAGTACGTGGCCGTTCCCCGCCAGACGGCGGCGGACGCCGACTGGATCATCGGTGCAGGCCTGTTCACGAGCGCCGTCAACGGGGTGGGCCTCCGCTCGATGAAGGCACCCGGCACCGCGTTCGACGACGACGTGCTCGGCAAGGACCCGCAGCCGGACCACATGTCCCGCTTCGTGCACACCCTGGACGACAACGGCGGGGTGCACATCAACTCCGGCATCCCGAACCGGGCGTTCTGCCTCGCGGCGACCGGACTGGGCGGCCACAGCTGGGACAGGGCCGGCCGGATCTGGTACGCCGCGATGCGTGATCCCGAGCTGCGGCGCCTGCGGTGGGTCGCGCAGTTCAAGGACTTCGCGGGCCTCACGATCGAGCACGCCGCCGCCCTGTTCGGACCCGCGGAGCAGGCCGTGGTGGCGGACGCCTGGCAGCAGGTGGGGGTTGCGCCCGAGACGTCCCGGTCCGTGGGCGCCCTCGCGGACGAGTGGGTGCTCCAGTACAGCTGGGGCTGCACGGACTCCTCCGCGCGGGTGCATCTGACCTTCCACGACAACGGCTCGTTCACCGGCGAGCTGTCCGGCCAGTGGCACCAGCAGGACGGCACCCTGCTCCTGTCCTTCGACGCCGGTGCGGCCCGGTACGCCGGCACCCTGGTGGGCGACGTCGCCACGGGCGCCATGACCACGTTCGACGGAGCGGACGGGTGCTGGCGCCTGACCCGGAAGGGCGCCGCGGGTATAGTCGGGAACTGATTCCTCACCGGCCCCGCCGGTCCCCGCGCGGGCCCGGTCTTGGCCATCCGCGTCCGACGGAGGGACGGTGCCGTCCATGGCGAGAGTCAGCTACCGCCTCGAGGGAGGCCTCGCGTACTTCCCCGGGCTGGCCGTGGAGCGGAGCTTCGAGACCGAGTCCCTGCCCCGGGCGCAGCAGGACGCGCTCCTCGACCTCTTCGAGACCGTCCTGGCGCACCGGCTGGGATCGACCGCCCCGACGACCCGTCAGGGAGCGGCCGACCAGCAGTCCTACGTGATCGAGGTCCAGGAGAGCTCCGGCGTCCGGCGCCTCGTGGTGAGCGAGTTCGACCAGGACCCGGCGGCGCAGGAGCTCGTGGCGCGGCTGCGCGACTGCGCTGACCGGTGCGAGCCCGGCGGGGGTCAGTGAGGCGGACCCGGAGCGGCACCCGCAGGACGGCACGGCACGGATCGCCGGACCGCCCGGAGGTCATCCGGGGACATTCCCGTCGCCGACATGCGCCTGGGGTGCGGCGTTAGCCCCCGCAAAGACATCGCCCCTTATCAGAGGGGTCTTGCGTGGCTACAATCGGCCGGACTTCACCGCCGCACCCACCGCCAGGAGTCCCAGATGTCCCACCGATCGCGTGCTCGTTCCGTCACCCTGCTCACGGCGGCCGCTCTGGTCGTGTCGGGGGGCCCGGCCCTCGCGGTCGGGCCTCCGCGGGTGCTGCAGCAGCCCGGTGCTCCTCCCATGGTGCCTGCCGCCGAGCAAGTGGCGGCCACGGCCGAGACCTACCCGGAGGCGGACACGAACGTCTACACCGTCTCGGTCACCCGCAACGGAGTTCCCGAGGAGCGCGACAGCTTCGCCCCGGACGTGCAGGAGGTGGTCGACGCCGCGCTGGACGACCTGAAGTCCCTGGGCTCCTCTCCCGAGGCTCCTCTGCTCGTCCTCAACCCCTTCGGCACCAACACCACCGGCGTGCACGCCCAGTTCGAGACCGAGGGCAGCGGCACCCTGACGTACACCGTCAGCTCTCCCGGCACCGAGGACTTCACGCGCGTCGCCAAGGACCACGACCCGAGCGCCGCGTCGTTCGAGGGGCAGCTCATCGGGGTGGTCCCGGGCGCCGAGAACACCGTGACCACCACCTGGCAGCCCGACGACGGCGGGCCCACGGAGTTCTCGTTCACCATGACCGCTCCGCCGAGCGCGTCGGGCGACCGCACGACCCTCGACCGGACCGTGGTGGGGAACGCCGAGGAGCTCACCGACGGGCTGTTCGCGGTCATGGGGCTGAGGCGCCACATCGACTACACCCTGCTCTACGACAACGCGGGGGTGCTGCGCGCCGAGTTCGACCTCGACGGCTACCGCACGGACCGGCTGGAGTTCTACGGCGACACCATGGTGACCACCGTCGGGACGGACAAGGTCGCCCGGATCGACGGCCTGGGCCGGGTCGTGGCCACGCACGTCCTGGCGGGCTTCGAGATGCACCACGACTTCGACGTCACCGACGACGGCAAGCTCGTGATCCTGGCGACGGAGACCGCCAAGGGCAGTGTGGAGGACGTCCTGGTGTCCCTGGACCTCGAGACCGGGACCTACGAGAAGACGGTCGACTTCACGGAGCTCCTCGCCGATTACAAGTCCCGCACCCAGCCCTACGGCCCGGGGTTCTACGGTCCGGGCGAGGTGGACGACTGGCTGCACCTGAACTCGGTCGACTGGTCCCCGGACGGGGACTCCGTGATCGTCAGCGCGCGCGAGAACTCCGCGATCCTGAAGGTCGACGACGTCCACGGGAACCCCACGGCCGACTACATCATCGGTCAGCGCGAGGTCTGGGCCGGCACCGGGGCCGAGGACCTGCTCCTCGAGAAGACGGGGGACTTCCCCGACACCGGTGGGCAGCACTCGGTGGTGCGCCACGACGACGTGGCGCTGGCGGACGGCCAGTACTACCTCACGATGTTCGACAACTCGTTCTGGAGCATGAGAAGCCGTCCGGACTACACGGCCCCTGTGCCCGTTGGGACTTCCCCGGTGGCCACTGCGGACCCCTCCCTCCGCTCGGAGTACCGGAAGTACCTCGTCGACGAGAACGCCGGGACCTACAGCGAGGTCGAGACCGTCCCCGTGCCCTACTCCGCGATCGTCAGCAACGTGCAGGACCTCGGCGGTCCGCTCGTGGTCAACAGCGGCCAGGCCCTGACGTTCGCCGAGTACGACGCTCAGCGCCAGGTCATCGCCCGCTTCGACTACGCCCTCGCGGGGACGACCGAGGACGACTTCGCCTACCGGGTGCTGAAGTACGGGTTCGACGACTTCTGGTTCGCCGCGCCCTGAGCCGGCGCGCTCGCGCCGGCGGGCACGGGCGGCGGCACCGGCACCACCGAGCCACCGAGCCACCGCCCAGGAAGCCTGCTTCAGCTCGTGTTCAGCAGGAGGTGGTTGGCTGATTGGTGCGAGGGGGCATCCCCGGGACACAGGGAGAAGCTGACGGTCCCGGTCGAGGGTTGGAGAGCCGCGACCGGGACCCGTCCCGGAGGCCGGACCCCGTGCGCGTCCGAGGAGTTCGCGCGCGGGGCCCGGACCCTCCGCGACGCCTCATTCCTGCCCCATGGACTCCGCCCACTCGGCGACCCGGGCGCTGCTCTGCTCCTCGGAGAGGTCCTCGACCCGGGTCATGACCGACCAGCGGACGCCGAACGGGTCGCGGATGCTGCCGTAGCGGTCGCCCGAGACGAACGTGCTGACGGGCTCGCGCACGGTGGCGCCGGCGGCGACGGCGCGCGCCACCACGTCGTCGACGTCCGGGACGTAGAGGTCCAGCGAATAGCAGTCGTCGTCGCCCGCGGGCGGGGCCACGAGGTGGAAGTCGGGGTTCACCTCACCCAGCTGGAGCCGTCCGTCGCCGAGATCGATGGTCGCGTGCACGACGACGGGAGTCCCGTCCGGCCCGGGCATGTCGGTGCGGTCGACGAGGGCGGCCCCGAAGGTGCGGGTGTAGAAGTCGAGCGCCGCGGCCGCGTCGACCACCGCGATGAACGGGGTCAGGGACGTGAACCCCCGGGGCGTCCCGTCGGTGGTGTGCGCTCCGGTGACCCCACGGAGGTTCTGCTCTGTGCTCATGCTCCGAGCCTAGGCAGCCGGTGCCGGGCGGTCTTGAAGATTCCCGCCACCTCCGGGTGGTTACGCTCGTGCCATGAGCGAGCCGCCCACCACGCGGGGCCACCTCACCCCGGGACCGCACGCCACGGTCGTGCGCCTGCCCGCGCCCGACGACGTCGCCCACCTCGTCCGGCAGCTGTGGATCCCCGAGTGGGACCTGCCGGCGGGGGAGCGGGCCGAGCAGCTGGTGCTGGGCTATCCGGCGAGCAACGTGGTGGTCGAACCGGACGGGGTGGCGCTGCACGGGCCCACGAGCCGTGCGTCCACCCGGGTGCTCACGGGCCGGGGCTGGGCGGTCGGCGCGCTGCTGCGCCCGGCGGGGGTCCTGCTGTTCACGGAGCACCCGGCGGATCTGCTCGACGGGTCCGCGCCCGTCAGTGCGCCCGGGCTGCGCTCCGCCGTCGCGGAGGCCATGGCGGGGGCCGATCCGGCCGGGCGGTGGGCACGTCCGGCGGATCCGCCCGGCGGAACGGAGTCCGTCAGCGCGCCCGGGCTGCGCTCTGCCGCCGCGGGGGCTGTGGCGGGTGCCGATCCGGCCGGCCGGCATCTGCGGGCGGCGGCCCTGCTCGCGGACCACGTCCGGGCGCTGGCGGCGGCGGTGCCCCCGTCCGCGGCGCGGGACGGTGCCCTGGCCAATCGCATGGTCGACCTCCTCGAGGCGGGGACCGTCGCGCGGAGCCCGGCGGGCCTGGCCCGGCAGCTGCACGTCTCCGAGCGCTCGCTGCAACGGCTCGCGGCCCGGTTCGTGGGGATGCCGCCCCAGCTGCTGCTCCGTCGTCGTCGGCTCCAGGAGGCGGCCGAGCGGATGCGCGCGGACCCGGCCGCGGACCTCGGGGCGCTCGCCGCGGAGCTGGGCTTCGCGGACCAGTCCCACCTCACCCGGGAGTTCCGGTCGGTGCTGGGTGCCACTCCGCGCGGCTACGGCCGCGCCCGGTCCGGCCGGGAGGGCGGATGAGGAGTCCGGGGACCCGGGGCGTGGGTCAGGCGACCGTGCCGGGGCGGCCGTTCTTCGCCACCACGCGCTCGCCGGCGAGCTGCCAGGCCGTCATGCCACCGCGGAGGCTGGCCGCCTGGTACCCGGCCATGGACAGCCGGCGGGCGGCGTTCGCCGAGCGGGCGCCGGATCGGCAGACCGTCACGACCGGCCGGTCCTTGGACAGCTCGCGCTGCCGGGTGCCGAGGGCGTCCAGCGGGATGTGCCGGGCGGCCGGGGCATGACCCGCGGGGTACTCCTGGGCGGTGCGGACGTCGACGAGCACGGCCCCGCCGTCCAGGAGCTCCCGGGCGCGTGCCACGTCCACGGTCTCGTAGGTGCTGCCGAAGAGTCGGCCGAGAAAGCCCATGGCTCAGTTCTCCTTCGCGGTGGTCGAGAGGTTCGTGCCGCACCGGGCGGGACACGTAGGCCTATTATACCCCAGGGGGTATACCTCCCACCAGCTGTGAGGAACGAGACAGCCGGAGTGCAAATAACTCCGGGGGATCTCCTGTTGACATGGAAAGAACCAGTTCCCTGATGAAAGGCCTCCCCGTGCCGCACTCCACCCTGACCACCCCCGTCACCCTCGGCTCCCTCGAGCTGCCGAACCGCCTGGTCATGGCGCCGCTCACCCGGATGCGCTCCGGCCGGGACGGCGTCCCCGGCGAGCTCAACGTGGAGCACTACACCCAGCGCGCCTCGATGGGCCTCATCGTCACCGAGGGCACGTACCCGGACGTGGTGGGGCAGGGCTTCGCCTACCAGCCCGGCATTGAGACGCCCGAGCAGGTCGAGGGCTGGCGCCGGGTGGCCGAGAGGGTGCACGCCGCCGACGGCCGCCTGTTCATGCAGGTCATGCACGCCGGGCGCGTCACGCACCCGGACATCAACGGCGGCTCCCAGCCGGTGGCCCCGAGTGCTCTCGCGATCGAGGGGAAGACGCACACCTACCAGGGCAAGGCCGACTACCCCGTGCCGCACGCGCTGACCGCCGAGGAGCTGCCGGGCGTGGTGGAGTCCTTCGTCCGGGCATCTCGCAACGCGATCGAGGCGGGCCTGGACGGTGTGGAGATCCACGGCGCGAACGGCTACCTGCTGCACGAGTTCCTCGCGCCGGGCGCCAACCAGCGCACCGACGAGTACGGCGGCTCCCCCGAGAACCGCGCCCGCTTCGTGGTCGAGCTGGTCCGGGCCGTGGCCGAGGCCGTCGGTGCGGAGCGGGTCGGTCTGCGGATCTCGCCCGAGCACAACATCCAGGACGCCTGGGAGACGGACCACGAGGATGTCCGGGCCACGTACGCCGCCCTCGTCGACGGCATCGGGGACCTCGGCCTCGCCTACCTCTCCGTGCTGCACAAGGAGCCGGCGGGGGAGTTCGTCCAGGGGCTGCGCACCCGCTTCGGCGGCGCCTTCCTGGCCAACAGCGGCTTCAGCGACGTCCCGACCACCCGGGAGGAGAGCGTGCAGCTGATCGAGGAGGGTGTGGCGGACGGCGTCGTCGTCGGGCGCCCGGCGATCGCGAACCCGGACCTGGCGCGGCGCTGGGCGGAGGGTCTGCCGGAGAACGTGCCGGACCCGCGGACCTTCTACACGCAGAGCGCCGAGGGCTACACGGACTACCCGTTCGCGCAGGCCTGAGCCACTCCCCGCGTCCCGCCCGGCCCTGCCGGGCGGGACGTGGGGACCCTCGACGGTGGTCCGGGTCACGTCTTAGGGTGTCGGAACCGGCTGGGACCATGAACCATGGCCGCCACCGCCGTTCCGCCGCGAAGCCTGGAGGACGCCCTCCGGGAGGAGACGGACCTGGCCGAGATCGGCGAGGAGTTCTCCGCCGGCGTGCGGGCCCTGGTCGAGGAGTCCCGCGCGGAGGCCCGGGCCGCGGGGCGCCAGTACCGGCTGCTCCACCGGCTCTGGCAGCTGCAGGAGGAGGCCCGGGAGCAGCGCTGGATGGTGGAGGCGCTCTGGATGCGCCGCGAGGCGGACCGGCTGGGCCCGCACTCCCTCGAGCCCGCTGAGCAGACGGTGCGGGACGTGGCCGATGAGATCGGTCCGGCCCTCCGGCTCCCCGCGGGCACCGCGCTGCGCCGTGTCGAGGACGCCGTGCTGCTCGCGGAGTCCCTGCCCGAGGTCCTCGAGGCGCTCGAGCAGGGCCAGGTGGGCTTCCGGCAGGCGGGAGTGCTCGTCGAGCTGTGGCGCGAGCTGGTGTGGGACGCCGCCGGTCTCCCGCCGGAGCAGCGGGCGC
The DNA here is from genome assembly GCF_006094695.1 of Kocuria rosea. NCBI lineage: Bacteria > Bacillati > Actinomycetota > Actinomycetes > Micrococcales > Micrococcaceae > Kocuria > Kocuria rosea. Next base: position 97,324 of record NZ_CP035103.1, read on the forward strand.
CGGTCCAGGCCGTCCAGCGGATCGTCGACGAGCTGCTCCTCCGGGCCCATGGCAGCACCGTGGCCCAGCTGCGCGCCCTCGCCCGCCGACGCCGCGCAGGTCTGCTGCGGGAGACCGAGGAGCAGCGCCACCGGCTGGCGCTGCGGGACCGGCGCGTGTGGGTCGAACCCCGGGAGGACGGCATGGCGCAGCTGTGCGCCCTCCTGGACGCGGCCACCGCGCACGCCATCCAGGACCGCCTCGACACGCTGGTCGACCGGGCGGTCACCGCGGTCCCGCCCGAGGTCCTCCCCGCAGATGTCGTGGCCACGGCATCGCCCGCGTCGTCCGCCGCGGGCGCCCCGGACGGCGGACCGTCGGATCCCACCGTCGGGGCTCCGGAGCGCCGCACGGTGCCCCAGCTGCGCGCCGACGTGCTGGTGGACCTCCTGCTCGACGGCGAGCCCGCCGACCTGCCCGACCGTCTTCGCGGCATCCGCGGGCACGTCACGGTCACCGTGCCCGCTCTCGCGCTCCTCGAGAACGCCGGGACGCTGCCCCCCGGTTCCATCGAGGGCCTGCCGCGCACTCCCCGCTGTGCGGAGCTGGAGGGCTACGGGCCCATCCCGGTCGGTCTCGCGGAGCGGATCGCGGCACGCGCGCCCTCCTGGTCACGGATCCTCACCCATCCCGTCACGGGGACCGTCCTGGACCGGGACCGCAGCACCTATGCCGTGCCCGCCGATCTCAAGCACCGGCTGCGAGCCAGGGACGGCACGTGCCGCTTCCCGGGCTGTCGACGCCGGGCGTCGCGGTGCGACCTCGACCACACCGTCGCCTGGGCGGACGGCGGCCGGACCTCGGCGGACAACCTCGCACACCTGTGCCGGCACCACCACCTGCTCAAGCACCGGGACGGTCCGCTGGGCCGGTGGCGGGTGGAGCACGTGGCCCCCGAGCGCCCGGCCCCTGAACTGCACGACCACGGGGTGCTGGAGTGGACCTCGCCTGCAGGGCAGGTCCACCGGACCTATCCGCAGGAGCACCACCATCCGGTCCCGGAGCGCGCACCGTACTTCCTCGCGGTCCCCGCTCCGCCCTGTGCCCCGCGCGCCGCTCCTCGGCCTGGTCCGGCCGACGACCCGCCGCCGTTCTGACATCCTGGAGGCGGGGCCCGGCCCCTGGACCCTAGACCTCGGTGAGACGGAGGAGCTGCCCGTGACCACCCCGTCGCCCAGCGAGGTGCGCTCGGTGCTGCTCGACCTGGTCCGCCGCCGCGGGTCCGGGAAGACCGTGTGTCCTTCCGAGGCCGCCCGCGCTCTGGCCGCCGAGGGCTGGCGGGACCTGATGGAGGACGTGCGTCAGGAGGCGTACCGGATGGCCGACGCCGGGCTCGTGGACATCACCCAGCAGGGCCGCGTGGTCGACGGCCGGACAGCCCGCGGGCCGATCCGCGTCCGACTCCGCTGAGCAGGGCGCGCGCCCGGGTAGCGTGGGGGTCATGACGTTCCCACCCATCAGCGCCCTCCTCGGGTCCGCCGCCCGGGCGCCGTTCGTCCTGCTCAAGCAGTTCCGGCCCCAGCGGCCCATCCACTCGGAGGGCGTCGGGCTCGAGGGCGTCCTGATCCGCACGGGCGGCGGCACCAGTGGCATCCACTGGATCGACGAAGCCGGGGAGGATCCCGTGCGGGCCCGTTTCTCCCGCTCGATCGGCTTCCCGCAGGGGTGGCCGGACATCCTGGGCCTCGCCCTGCGCTGCCCCGTCCCGCCCTCCGGGCAGATGGAGGGCCGCAGCGACGGCCGGGCCGACATCCTCCTCGCGACCGCCGGCGAGGGGCGGTTCTCCCGCTTCGTCCCGACCTTCCACCGGCACGTGCCGGACAGCGCGTTCGCCTCCTTCATGCCCTACCGGGCTCTCGGCGGCCCGGTGCTGGTCGCCGCCCACCCCGAGCCGCGCACAGAGCGCCTGCCGGCCCGCCCCGACCTCTTCCGGGCGTCGGTCGCCGCCGAGCCCTGGGTCCTCGGACTGTACTGGGCCACACCGCTCGGGCCGTGGCAGCGCTTCGGGACGGTCGAGCTCGGTCCCGGCGCGCCGTTCGAGGACGACGAACGGTTCGACCCCCTGCTCAACGTCCCCACGGGCGCCGAGAACTACGGGTGGACCTACCGGCTGCGGGAACCGTCCTACACCCTGGCCCGCGCCCCGCGGAGGCCGCTGGGCCGGGCGTAGAATCGGCCCATGGCACTGAGACTGAGCCCGGCGCCCACCACCGCGACCGTCCGGCGTCACGCTCTGGTGGAGTCGCCCATCGGCCCGCTGGCTCTCGTGGAGGAGGCGGGGGCGCTCGTGGCCCTCTCCGTCGAGGGTGCACGCCAGGGACCGGTCCCCGCCTCCTTCGGGGCGCGCGACGACAGCCTCCTCCCGCACGTCCGCGAGCAGCTCGGCGAGTACTTCGCGGGACGGCTGCAGGAGTTCGACGCCGACGTCGTCCTCCACGGGACGCCGTTCCAGGTGCGCGTGTGGAACGCCCTCGCGCAGATCCCGTACGGCACGACCGGCACCTACGGGCAGGTGGCCCGCGCCGTCGGGGCACCCCGGGCCGCTCAGGCGGTCGGGGCGGCCAACGGCCGCAACCCCGTCAGCCTGCTGGTCCCGTGCCACCGGATCATCGGCGCCAACGGGCGGCTGACCGGCTACGCCGGCGGCATGGAACGCAAGGAGTACCTGCTGCGCCTCGAGGGCGCGCTGCTCTGAACCCGCACCGCTGACGCGCCACCAGGAGGACCCATGACCCGCCTCGACGACCTCGCCACCGCCAATCTCACCAAGGCGCGTGCCTCCGGCGCCGGGCGCAGCGCGGAGCTCGTGGTCCACGACGGCGTGCTGCGGCAGACGATGATGGCGCTGTGCGCCGGCAAGGAGCTCGCCGAGCACGTCTCCCCGCCCGCCGCCACCCTCCAGCTGCTGCGCGGCCGGGTCCGGGTGCTCAAGCGCGGCCAGCTCGCCGAGGAGCTCACGGCAGGGGAGCTGCTGTCCCTCACCGACTCCCGCCACTCGGTGGAGGCGCTGGAGGACTCGGTGTTCCTGCTGACCACCGTCTCCCGGCCCTCGGACGGCTACGACCCCCGGGTGGCGTGACCCGCGGGCTCCGGCTCAGAACGCGTAGCGGACGTCGCAGTACGGCAGCTTCTCGTGGAGCAGGTCCAGGAACTGCTCCAGGTACCGCTGCTTGTCCCGGAACCGGTACCGCACGTTGAGGGCCCCGTTCTGGGAGCGCTTGGTCTCCTGGAGATCCGGGCGCCACAGCACCTCCTCGGCCTTGGGGTGCCACTGCGTGTTGACCTCGTGGAGCTGGGCGTTGTGGGTCAGGAAGATGACCTCCGAGGCCAGCTGGTCCTTGGCCGCCGCGCTGAGACCGTCGTCGAGCTGCTCGAAGAGCTCGGCCCAGTCCTCCAGCCACGTGTCCGTGACGATCACCGGCGAGAAGTTCACGTGCACCTCGTAGCCGGCCGCCACGAAGTCGTCGATGGCGGCGATCCGCTCCGGCACCGGCGTGGTCCGGATGTCCGTGAGCTTGGCCAGGTGCGCCGGCATCAGCGAGAACCGCACCCGGGTCCGTCCCTGCGGGTCCCAGTCCAGCAGCTCCCGGTTGACGTACTTCGTGGCGAAGGACGCCTTGGCCGTGGGGTGGCGGCGGAACAGGTCCACGAGGTCCTGCACGTTGTCGCTGAGCAGGGCGTCCACCGAGCAGTCGCTGTTCTCCCCGAGGTCGTAGACCCACGCGTCCGGGTCGCACTGGTTGGGCTCCGGCTTGGTGCCCTGCCGGCCGATGTGCCGGTCCAGGTAGCCGGTGATCTGCTCGATGTTGGCGAAGACCGTCACCGGGTTGCTGTAGCCCTTCCGGCGCGGGACGTAGCAGTAGGCGCACGCCATGGCGCACCCGTTGGCCGTGGACGGCGCGATGAAGTCCGCCGACCGGCCGTTGGGCCGCGCCGCCAGCGACTTCTTGACCCCCAGCACCAGGGCCTCGCGCTTGATCCGCACCCACCGCCGCGCGTTGGTCTCGTCCCCGTGCAGCTCCGGGATCTGCCAGTGGCTCGGGACCTCCACCAGGGTGGCGTCCGGCCACCGTTCGAGGACCTGCCGCCCCCGGGGCAGCTCGGCGGCGGCCGGCTCGTAGTAGATGCGGGTGATGTCGACCATGGACGGTTCCGGGGGCATGCGGACGAGTCTAGGAACCGCCACCGACAGCGGGCTCGCGGAGTCCTCCCCGGGAATGGACAGTGGACTTCACACCTGATGGCCGACAGGATGGCACCAAAGTGCGACCGCAACGACCACTCCGGCAGCAGCGACCACGAGGGAGTTCCTCCATGAGATCCGTATGGCTCGACACGTACGAGGTGCCGTCCACCGCGACGGACCGGTTCGTCCCCGGCGCGCACTACGACACGGTGGTCGCAGGTGCCGGGCTGACCGGGCTGACCACCGCGGTGCTGCTGGCGCGTGCGGGCCAGCGGGTCGCCGTGCTCGAGGCGCGTTCCGTCGGGGCCGTCACCACGGGCAACACCACGGCGAAGCTGTCCCTGCTGCAGGGCACCACGCTTTCCCAGATCCACCGGCACCAGTCGGACGAGGTGCTGCGTGCCTACGCGGACGGGAACCGCGAGGGGATGGACTGGCTGGTCCGGTTCCTCGAGGAGCGCGGGGTCCCGTTCCAGCGCCGCGACGCCTACACCTACGCCACGACCTCGAAGGGCGCCTCCGCGCTGCGCAAGGAGCTCGAGGCCGCCCGCATCGCCGGGCTGCACATGAACTGGACCCGGGACACCGGCCTCCCCTACAAGGTCTCCGGGGCCATCACGATGCCGGACCAGGTCCAGTTCCACCCGATGGAGGTGCTCGGCGCCCTCGTCGCCGAGCTGAAGGAGCACGGCGGCACGCTCGTGGAGGGGGTCCGGATCACCGGGGCCGGTGTCCGCTCACCCCTCTCGGTGCAGACCTCGCACGGCCCGGTGCGGGCCGACCGGCTCGTGCTCGCCACGGGCACCCCGGTCCTGGACCGCGGCGGGTACTTCGCGAAGCTCTCCCCGAACCGCTCCTACGCCCTGACCTACCGGGTCCCCGGGGCGCCGGGGTCCGTCCCGGAGGGCATGTACATCACCGCGGACAGCCCCACCCGCACGCTGCGCACCGTGCCGGTCGGCGGGGAGGAGCTGCTCCTGGTGGGCGGCAACGACCACGTGGTGGGACGGTCCGCCTCCCCGCAGGCGGCCGTGGACGACCTCGAGTCCTGGACGCAGCGCTGGTTCCCGGGGGCCGAGCGCACGCACGTGTGGGCGGCCCAGGACTACGAGTCGGTCAACCTCATCCCCTTCATCGGCACCCTGCCCCGCGGCGGCGGCAACATCTATCTCGCCACCGGCTACAACAAGTGGGGGATGAGCAACGCCGTCGCCGCCGCGATCGCGCTGAACGCCGAGATCCTCGGCGGCAGCGTGCCGTGGGCCGAGACGCTGGGCCGGCGCATGACCTCGCCGTCGGACATCCTCACCGCCCTGCGCGTCAACGCGGGGGTGGGCCTCAACGCGCCCAAGGACTGGCTCAGGGCCGAGCTCAAGGAGCTGCCGGCCGGGACGCCCGCGGAGGGGCAGGGTGTCGTCGGACGCGAGCACGGCCGCCCCGTGGGCGTGTCCACCGTCGACGGCACCACCTGCAAGGTCTCCGGCGTCTGCACGCACCTCGGCGGCGTGCTGCGCTGGAACGACGCCGAGCGCTCGTGGGACTGCCCCCTGCACGGCTCCCGCTTCGCCGCCGACGGCTCCCTGCTCGAGGGCCCTGCCGTGAAGGACCTGCCTCGGGCCAGGCGCTGAGCCCGGTCCCGGACACGGCGGCGGCCCCCACCCGCAGAGGGGTGGGGGCCGCCGCGGCGTCCGGGGACGCGCTGTCCCGGGGACCTACTTCTTGGAGGAGGTCTCCTCGAGCTTCAGCGCGACGCCGATCGCGAAGAAGGTCGGCGTCCACTCGCCCACGAACAGGCCCCAGCGGTCGGCCTGGGGCTTGGACTTGCTCTTGCCGAGGCTGGCCGCCCAGGAGAGGACGGACAGGCCGATGGAGGCGAAGCCCGCCGCGTAGGCGTGCTCGCTGCGGACACCAAGGTTCTGGATCGTGCTGATCATGGACGTACCTCTTTCCTGTGGTGGTCACCGTGAACGGTGAACTCCTCGAGCGGTGTCCGCCCAGTCTCACACGAAACGGAGCAATACGAAAGCAGGCTGACTATAAAGTTGGCCAGGTGCGTCGCCGGCCGATGTGGGCGGATGTGGGGTCGTCCGAACGGCCATTAACGGATGCAAAAAACTGTTTCCTCATGCAAACTGATCCATACCCGACCCGGTGGTGACCACCGCGGCGGGGTGGACGTCGAACCGGTCGGGGGGCCGGTGGCGTCATCGACCCGGAGCGAAGGAGCTTCCGGGCCGGGCCGATCATTCCTGGGGGGAAAAATGCTGCCATCCGTCGTGGGTGCTCTGCTGAGCACCGTCGTCCTCGTCTACGTCCTGTCGAACGCCGCCTACACGCGGCACAAGCGGTTCATCGCCGGGGCCAGGTCGTTGCGCCAGGCCATCGTCGCCGTGTACGCGGTGCTGCTGGTGCTCAACCTGTGGTGCGCCACGATCATGCCCGTGACCCTGGTCTGCGACGCGATCGCGGTGGCCACCCTGGTCGCCACCGGGGTCTTCGGCTTCGTCATCGCCGAGCGGCGGATCCCCGCCACCACCGTGGTCGAGCGCCGGAAGGTGCTGGCTGTGGGGGCGCACCCGGACGACCTCGAGCTCGCCTGCGGGGCGACCCTGGCCAAGCTGGTCGACACCGGCCACGAGGTCCGCGGCCTGGTGATGAGCTCCGGGGAGGTCGGCGGCAACGCCGGGCTGCGCCCGGCCGAGGCCCAGCGCGGCGCCTCGTTCCTGGGGCTGACGGGTCTGCGGGTGCACGAGTTCCCGGACACGAAGCTGGAGACGGTCACCAACGACATGGTCCGGGCCATCGAGGCCGCGATCCGGGAGTTCGAGCCGGACGTGATCTTCACCCACTCGGCCCACGACCAGCACCAGGACCACTACGCGGTGCACCAGGCCACCTTGCGCGCCGCCCGGGCCCACCACTCGATCCTGTGCTTCGAGTCCCCGTCGGTGACCCGCGACTTCGACCCGTCCGTGTTCGTGGACATCGACGGCTACGTCGACGTCAAGGTCGAGGCCGTGCTCTCCCACCGGGACCAGGCCGGCAAGCCCTACATGACCCCCGGGCGGGTGCGCGGGATGGCCGCCTTCCGCGGGGCGCAGGCCAAGAACACCAACGCGGAGGCCTTCGAGCCGGTCCGCCTGCTCGGCTCCGCGATCGGCGACCTCTAGTCCCCGGGGTGCCAGGGGCCGGGCGGCCGGGGCGTTCCCGCGGACGCCCCGGCCACGGTCCGGCCGGCGCCGCCGCTCAGACGGGGCCGGAGCTGCCGGCCGGGTACTCGAGCAGCGGGACCCGGCCGTCCTCGAAGGCGGCCAGCACCTCGTCGACGATGCGCCACCCCTGCTCCGCCGCGTCCCCGCGGACGCCGAAGGTGTGGTCGCCCTCGAGGACGCCCCGCAGCACGCTGCCGTAGGCCGTCAGGCCTGGCCTGGCCATCCCGGACGAGAGCGTCACCCGGGTCATGCCCCGGGAGTCGAAGGGCCCGCCCACGTTCAGCTCCAGGGTCAGCTGCTCCTCCTCGAGGCCCATGCGCAGGACGTCCGGCGCGACGTCCCCGGAGCGGGGCAGCTGCTCGTAGTCGTGCGGCGGGCGGCGGAACGTGATGGCGATCTCCTGACGGGGGTTGCCGATCGCCTTGCCCGAGCGCAGGGTGACGGGCACGCCGTTCCAGCGCCACGTGTCGACCTCGAGGACCACCTGCGCGAACGTCTCCGTCCCGCGCTCCGGGTCCACGCCGTCCTCGGCCGCATAGTCGGGCAGCTCACGGCCGTCCACGCTGCCGGCGGTGTAGCGGCCCCGGGTCGCGGCGCCCGCCGCGTCGCCCTGCCAGAGCTTCGTGGCCCGCAGCACGTGGCTGGTCAGCGTGGGGATCTCCACCTGGTCGAAGGAGGAGGGCGGTTCCATCATGACGAGGGCCATGACCTGCAGCAGGTGGGACTGGATCATGTCCCGCAGCGCCCCCGTGGCCTCGTAGAAGCCCGCGCGGCCCTCCAGGCCCAGGGTCTCGTCGAAGACGATCTCCACGGACTCCACGTGCTCCCGGCTCATGAGCGGCTCCAGCAGCCGGTTGGCGAAGCGCAGCCCCACGAAGTTGAGCACCGCCGGCATGCCCAGGAAGTGGTCCACCCGGAAGGTCCGCTCCTCGGGGACGAGCCGGCCCACGAGCCGGTTCAGCTCCCGTGCGGTCCGCGTGTCGGAGCCGATCGGCTTCTCGAGGGCCAGCACCAGGTCCTCCGGCAGGTCCAGCCCGGCCATGACCTCGCACGCCTGCGCGGTGACCGCGGGAGGCAGGGCGAAGTACAGGCAGACGGGGCCCTCGACGTCGTCGAGCAGCCGTTCGAGGTCCCCGGCGTCGGTGACGTCGCCCGCCACGTAGCGGGCGGTCTCCCGGGTGTGCGCGGCGGCGGGCCCGCTCGCGCCGACGGAGTCGAAGGCCTCGGCCACGACCTGTGCCCAGTCCTCCGCGGGTTCCCGCGAGGAGCCGACCACGTCGATGCGCAGCTCCGGGGCCGAGCTCAGGAGCGTGCCCAGGCCCGGCAGGAGCAGGCGGGACGTGAGGTCGCCGGTGGCGCCGAAGATGATCAGGGTCCTGATGCTTGTCATGCCAGCACGGTACCCCGGGGTCCCAGGCGGACGCCTCGCGTGCCCCTGGCCTGCGCCGACCGGACGCCCGGCCGCGGCTGGTTGAATGGGCGGATGAACGACGACGCGAACCGGCCCCGGTCCACCCCTCTGGAGGACTACGCGCTCCTGTCCGACCTGCACACGGGGCCGCTCGTGTCCCGGGACGGCAGCGTCGACTGGCTGTGCTTCCCCCGCTTCGACTCCCCGTCGGTCTTCGCGGCCCTGCTGGGCACGCCCGAGGACGGACGCTGGAAGCTCTCCGCCGTCGACGGCGTGGTCACGTCGCGCCGCTACCTGCCCCGCACCTTCGTGCTGGAGACGACGTGGCGCACCCCCACCGGGACCGTCGTGGTGACCGACTTCCTGCCCCCGGCGGCCGCCGGCGACGACCACCCCGACCACGCCGACCTCGTGCGGCGGGTCGAGTGCGTCTCGGGGACGGTCGAGGTGGAGCACGACCTGAGGATCCGCTTCGACTACGGGCGCGCCGTGCCCTGGACGCGGCGGGTCGACATCGACGGCAACGGCACCTGCGGGCAGCTCTCCATCGCCGGCCCCGACGCCCTGCTCCTGACCGGGCCGATGCTGCACCCCGAGGACTTCCCCCGCGTCGAGCCGCTCGAGGACGCCGCCCCGGACGCGGCCCCAGCCGCCGCCCCGGAGCAGCCCGGGGACCTCGACGAGGACGAGGGTGCCGTGGCCGACCGGCTCGGCGGGCGCTTCGGGCTCTCGGCCGGGGAGTCCCTCGACTGGGTGCTGACCTGGCACGAGTCCCACCACGGGCTGCCCACCCCCGTGGACCCCGCCGACGCCCTCGACCGCGCGGTGTCCTTCTGGACCGAGTGGTCCTCCCACGTGGGAACCCACAAGCGCCACGAGCAGGCCGTCCTGCGCTCGCTGCTCGTGCTGCGGGCCCTCACCCACCGCGGGACCGGCGGGATCGTCGCGGCCCCCACCACCTCCCTGCCCGAGGAGTTCGGGGGCAGCCGCAACTGGGACTACCGCTACACGTGGCTCCGGGACGCGGCACTGACCATCGAGGTGCTCGTCGCCCACGACTTCACCGACGGCGCGCTGCTCTGGCGCAACTGGCTGCTGCGGGCCGTGGCCGGGGATCCCGACCAGGTCCAGATCATGTACGGCCTGGCGGGGGAGCGCCGGCTGCCCGAGAGCGAGCTGGGCCACCTCGGCGGGTACGAGGGCTCGGCTCCGGTGCGGATCGGCAACGGCGCCGTGGGCCAGTTCCAGTCGGACGTCGTCGGGGAGGTCATGCTCGCGCTCGCCGCCCTCCGGGACGCCGGCGTGGAGGAGGACCGGTGGTCCTGGGGGTTGCAGAAGAACCTGCTGCGCTTCTGCGAGCGCAACTTCGACCGGGCCGGCCACGGGATCTGGGAGATGCGCGGGTCCGCCGCGTTCTTCGTGCACGGGCGCGCCATGATGTGGGCGGCCTTCGACCAGGGCGTGCGCGCCGTCGAGGAGCACGGGTTCTCCGGGCCGGTGGAGCGGTGGCGTGAGCTGCGGGACCGGCTGTGCGCCGAGATCCTGGAGCACGGCTTCGACACGGAGCTGAACACGTTCACGCAGACCTACGACAACACCGAGGTGGACGCCTCGCTGCTGCAGCTGCCGCACACGGGCTTCGTGGCCTACGACGACCCGCGGATGCTCGGCACCGTGGCCCGGATCGAGCGGGACCTGCGGGGGGCGCACGGGCTGGTGCACCGCTACCGGACCGCCTCCGGCCTGGACGGTCTGGAGGGCGACGAGTACCCCTTCCTCATCTGCACGTTCTGGCTCGTGGAGCAGTACGCGCGCAGCGGCCGGGTGGAGGACGCCGGTGAGCTCCTGGAGCAGCTCGCGGGCTACGCCAACGACCTCGGCCTCTACGCCGAGGAGTTCGACCCCGTCAGCGGGCGGCTCGCCGGGAACTTCCCCCAGGCGTTCAGCCACCTCGGGTTCATCCGCGCCGTCGACGCCGTGGTGCGGGCACGGGCCGGCGTGGACCTCACGGATCGGCTCCAGACGTAGGCGGGACGCGGCGAGGCACCGGCCGGACGCCGGCATGACGCCGGCAGGGTCTCCCCGCGGAGCACGGGCACGGAGCAGGACGCATCGATCAGGACGGACAGCATGAGCACCTTCGACCGGGCGGCCGATCTGCCGCACGACCTCACCGACGAGCTCCTCGACGGCCTCGGGGTGGAACGGGCCACCCCGCTGGGCGGCGGCGACACCGCGGCGGCCTTCCGCCTGGAGACGGCGCGGGGGCCCCTGTTCGCGAAGACCATGGCGGACCCGCCCGCCGGGATGATGGCGGCGGAGGTCGCGGGACTGCACGCCCTGCGGGAGCACGTGCCGGAGTTCCTCGGGGTGCCGGAGGTCGTGCGGTGGACGGACGACGGCATCGTCCTCGAGTGGATCGACGAGGCCCCGGGCCGGCGCCCGTCCGGGACCGAGGTGGAGTGCGGGCGCGGGCTCGCGGCGCTGCACCGGGTGCGGGGGAAGGCCTTCGGCGGGCTCGACCCGGAGCTGCCCGGGCGGATCGGGTCCTTCGCGGTGGACCTGTCCCCGACCCAGGACTGGGCGGCGTTCCTGCTCGACCGGCGGATCCGCCCGCTCCTGCGGGACGCGCTCGGGGCCGGCCGGATCGCCCCGCACGCCGCGGACCTGCTCGAGGAGCTCGCCCCGCGGGCCGAGGAGCTCGCGGGGCCGCCGGAGCCCCCCACCCTGGTGCACGGCGACCTGTGGGCCGGGAACCGGCTCGTGGACGTCCGGGGCCGGAACTGGCTGATCGACCCGTCGGCGCACTGGGGCCACCGCGAGGTCGACATCGCGATGATGCTGCTGTTCGGCGGCTTCGGCGAGGAGTGCCTGGCCGCCTACGACGCCGAGCACCCGCTCGCGCCCGGCTGGCAGGAGCGGGTGCCGTGGTACCAGCTGCCGCCGCTGCTGGTGCACGCCGTCCGGTTCGGCGGCGGCTACGGGGACGCGGCCGTGCGGGCGCTCCGGCAGCTGCGCGGCTGACCGGCCGCGCCGGGAAGCGGCGGCGGGAGCAGGGTCCTCAGCGCTGCTCGCCCACCGCCCGGTCGTCCACGGCCCGGCCGGCCCGGCGCCGCTCCGCCTCGTGCTGGTCGGCATGCTGTGCGCCGGTGCCGGCACCGGCACGGCGGCGGAGGTACGCCGTGGCCAGCACCACCAGGACCGCCGCCGTGGCCGCGCCCCAGGCCAGGAGCACGGACCGCGGCTCGTCCGTGGCCCGGCCGACCGCGATCCAGGACAGCCCCCACGCGGAGGCGGCGGCCACGGCCCAGCGCCCGCCGACCCGCCGCTGGATGGCGGCGACCACCGCCGCGAGCACGAGCACGACGACGACGCCGATCCACTCGGCGCCCCGGCCCTCCTGGGACACGCCCGAGGACACGAGGGCGGCCGCCACGTTGGCCGCCGTCGCGACGGACACCCAGCCCAGGTACAGCCCGAAGGTGCCGTCGACCACGATCAGGTCGAGCGGGCCGCGCCGGCCGGGGACCTCGGTCAGGCGCACCACCAGCAGGCCCAGGACGAGGACCAGGGCGACGATGACCCCGACGCTGGCCCAGATCCAGCCCTGCTGGGTGACCAGCAGCCAGCCGGCGTTGAGGAGCATGGACGCCGCCGCGAGCCGGCCGGTGGCGCGGGCCCGGGGGTCCGTCGTCCGCGAGGGCAGCCACTGCCAGACGGTGTAGGCGAACAGCCCCAGGTAGATGACCGACCAGATCGAGAACGCCGTGCCGGCGGGGGCGAGCAGGGTGGCGTCCGCGGAGAGGCTGCCGCCGGACGACTCCTCGACCCGGGTGCCGAAGACGCCGATGCCGACGAGCGTGCCCAGCAGGCACGCGATCTCGCTGACGGTGACCAGGACCTGGCGGACGCGGTCCGCGCGGGTCGGCCGGAGGTCGGTGCGGCCGGTGCTGACGGGGGAGGCGGTCACGGCGGGGCCTTTCTCGGGTGGCACGGACCGGGGGTCGCGGGTCGGGACTCCCGGGTCGGAGTGCACGGGGTGGAATGTGCGGGTCGGAGTGCGCGGGGTGGAACGTGCGGGTCGGAGTGCGCGGGTCCTCGACCGCCACGGTAGGCCCTGGACCTGACTGCCACCAGGGACGGGGCGCCGGCCGGGGCACCCGTTCCCGGCCGGCGCCCGGGCCGTTCCCCTAGAGTGGCCGGATGGAACCCGAGCAGACGTCCCGGCCCGTCGTGGGCCTTCTCGGCGCCACCGGCATCACCGGGCGCGTGGCACTGGCCCATCTCCTGGCGCGGGCGCCCGAGGCGGGGGTGGACGTCGTCGTCGGCGCCCGTGACCCCGAGCGCGTGCGAGCGCTGTGCGCCGAACGGGACCTCCCCGTCCCCGAGGTCCTGCACGCCGACGTCGCGGAGCCCGGCTCGCTGCGCGCATTCGTCCGGCGGGTCGACGTGCTGGTGAACCTCGCCGGGCCCTACACGCGGCTGGCGCCCCCGGTGCTCGCCGCGTGCGTCGCGGAGGGCACCCACTACCTGGACCTGACGGGCGAGTCGCAGCTCGCCCACCGCACCGACCGGGACCTGCACGAGGCCGCGCGGGCCGCCGGGGTGGCGATCGTGCACACGGCGGGCTTCGAGGCCCTGCCCGCCGACGTCCTCGTCGACGCCGCCCGCCGGCACGCCGCGGCGCGCGGCGAGACGCTGCGCTCCGCGGACCTCGTCACCTCCGTGCGCACGCCGCCGGGGACCGGGTTCTCGGAGTCGGTCTCGGGCGGGACCGTGCAGAGCCTCGTCGAGGTGCTGCGGGACCCGGACCCCGCCCGCACCGGGGACGTCGCCGCCCGTCTCCCGGACCCCGCGCCGGGCAGCGGGACCGCCGCGGACCCCGACGCCGTCCGCGCGACCAGCCCGCTCCGCCTGCGCGCCCGGACCGCCCGCGGCCGGGTGCTCGCGGCCATGAGCCCGCTCGCGGCGATCAATCCCCCGGTGGTGCACCGCACCCAGGCCCTCAGCCCCGTCCCGGGGGCCGCCGCGCACCCCCTGGCCTTCCGCGAGGCCATGGACGTCGGCCGCGCGGGCGGGCTCCGCGGGGCCGGGCGCTTCGCCGCCGCCGTGGCGGTGGCGGTGTTCCAGGCGCTCGCCGGCCTCGCCGCCGCCCTGCCGCACCCGGTGCGGGCGAGGCTCGCCGACGTCCTGGCGGGAGTCCTGCCCCAGGCCGGGACGGGCCCGGCGGGCGACGTGCTCACCGGCTGGTCCTGGACCACCCGCGGGGTGTTCACCACCCACGAGGGCGGCAGCTTCCCCGCCGTGCTGGAGGCGCAGGGCAACCCCGGCTACGGCACCACCCCGTGGCTGACCACGGAGCTCGCCCTGCGCATGGCGGTGCGCGGCGTCCCGGCCGCCGCCCTCGGCTCGAGCACGCCCGCCCTGGCCCTGGACGGCGACCTCGACGCCCTGCTCCCGGCCCGGGTGCGCATCACGGTCGGCTGAGCGCCGTGGACCGGACACCGTGGACGGCGCGCGCCGGCCCCCGTCCCTCACGAGGGACGGGGGCCGGCGGCACGACCGCTGCGGGCGGGACTACGGCTTGAGCACCACCTTGATGCAGCCGTCCTCCTTCTTCTGGAACTTCTCGTACATCTCCGGCGCCTGCGACAGCGGCACCTGGTGGGTCGCCAGGTCGAGGACGCCCAGCGGGTCCGAGGGGTCGTCCACGAGCGGCAGGAGCTCGTCGATCCAGGACTTCACGTTGCACTGGCCCATGCGCAGCTGGACCTGCTTGTCGAACAGCGTGAGCATCGGCATGGGGTCCTTCATGCCGCCGTACACGCCGCTGAGCGAGATCGTGCCGCCGCGCCGGACGGCGTCGATGGCGGTGTAGAGCGCGGTGAGCTTGTCCACCCCTGCCGTCTCCATCGCCTTGCGGCCCAGCGGGGACGGCAGCAGCCCCACCGCCTTGTGGGCCGCGCCGGCCACGTGTGAGCCGTGCGCCTCCATCCCGACCGCGTCCACCACGGAGTCCGGGCCGCGGCCGTCCGTGAGGTCCTTGAGCCGCTCCGCCACGTCGCCCGCGGAGTCCAGCGTCTCGATGCCGTGGCGCTCGGCCATGGCCCGGCGCTCGGCGACCGGGTCCACCGCGAGCACCCGGTAGCCCAGGTGCCGGCCGATCCGGGCGGACATCTGGCCGATCGGGCCCAGCCCCAGCACGGCCAGGGAGCCGCCCTCCGGGGGAGCGGCGTACTTCACGGCCTGCCACGCGGTGGGGACCACGTCGGACAGGTAGAGGTAGCGCTCGTCCTCACCGGTCTCGGGGACCTTGATGGGCCCGTAGTCGGCGTGCGGCACCCGCAGGTACTCGGCCTGCCCACCCGGCACGGAGCCGTAGAGCCGCGAGTAGCCGAGGAACGCCGCGCCGCTGTTGTACTCCCGGACCTGGGTGGTCTCGCACTGCGACTGCAGCCCCTGGTTGCACATGAAGCAGTGCCCGCAGGAGACGTTGAACGGGATGACCACGCGGTCCCCGGCCTTGATGTGGGTGACGGCCGGGCCGACCTCCTCGACGATGCCCATCGGCTCGTGGCCGATGATGTCGCCCTTGTCCATGAACGGGCCCAGCACCTCGTACAGGTGCAGGTCGGACCCGCAGATCCCGGTCGACGTGATCCGCACGATCGCGTCCGTGGGCTCCTGGATCCGCGGATCCGGGACCTCCTCGACGCTCACCGAGCGCTTTCCCTGCCATGTCAGAGCCTTCATCGATCCTCCTTCTCAGAACGGCCCCTCCGGTGCGGAAGGACAGCATGCTGATCTGTTCGGTCCGGCCCAGCCTACTCGGCGGTGTCCGGACGCGCATAGTGCGGGGCCTCGGCCGCGGTCTCGCCCCGGAGGAAGTACGCCCCCACCGAGCCGGCCAGGGTCGCGAAGACGGCCACCGAGTAGAGCGCCAGCACCACCTCCAGCACGCGGGGGAAGCCTCCCTGCGCCCCGAGCTCCCGGCCCGTGACGGTGGCCATCGCCGCGTCGGACAGCGCCGGGCCGTATCCCGCGTAGTGGCCGAGGACGTACAGCAGCTGGCTCGAGACCAGCACGACGACGCCGGTGACCGCCGCGAGCCAGCCGATCCTGCTGGACAGCAGCTTCCCCGCCGAGCGGGAGCCGCGCACCCCGGCCGAGAGCACGCTCCCCGCCCGCGTCAGCCGGGTGAGCCGGAGCAGCCGGGCGGCCTGCAGCGCACGGACGAAGCGCAGGAAGGGCAGCAGCAGGAACAGCACCTGCCACCAGTTGCGCTTCCAGAACCGGGCGGAGAACCCGGCGACGTAGGCCCGGAGCAGGAACTCGCCGACGAACACGGCCCAGAAGAGCCAGCCGACCACGTTGAGGAGGGCCACGAGCCCGGGGTCCTCGGCGAGCAGCTGCCCGAGCACCACGAACAGGAACAGCACGCCCAGCACGCCCATCGGCCGGTCGAGCCGGCGCGCGAGCCCCTCCGCGAGGCCGAGCTGCTCGGCCTCGTCGACCGGCCGCCGGTGCTCGTGCCGGGTGCCGTCGTTCCTCGCCACTGCTGTCCTCTCGGTCGCGCCGGTCTGCTCCTGGCCCACGGTAGGGCACGGGCGCACGGACCCCGCCCCGGGCGCGGGCGCAGGCCCGTCCGTCCGTCCGAGGGAGGGTGCGGAGGGTCAGTCCGTTGGCGTCACGGTCGCGTCGACGAGGATGAGCTCCTCGCCGCGGTCGACGTAGAGCTGCGCCGTCTCCTCGTCGGCGACCGTCTGCAGCGCCTCGTAGTCGTCGACCGTGAAGACGTCCCGCTCCTCCACCGTGCCGGTGGCCTCGACCTCGTCGCCCACGGACAGCCCCTCCGGCAGCTGGTCTGC
The DNA here is from genome assembly GCF_006094695.1 of Kocuria rosea. NCBI lineage: Bacteria > Bacillati > Actinomycetota > Actinomycetes > Micrococcales > Micrococcaceae > Kocuria > Kocuria rosea. The sequence goes on from NZ_CP035103.1 coordinate 114,040, forward strand.
GAGCACGAGCGTGTCCTCCGCGCCGATGGCGATCACCTGGTGGGCCAGGACCTCCTGCACCTCGCCGGTGAGCGTCATGGCCTCGCCCACGAGCTCCTCGGTGGGCACGCCCGACTGGTCGGCGCGGGTCAGCTCGGTCTCCTCGGCGCAGCCGGCGGCGGTGCCGGCCAGGAGGAGCGCGGCCGCCGCGGAGGCTGCGGTCCGGGGGAAGCGGTGCATGGTGGTCTCCTCGTCGTCGTGCTGTGCTCGGTGCCGTTCCGGCAGGACGGGGACGACCGTACGCGGGAGGATCACCGTGCGGCCACCCCCGAGGGCCCTCCCGCAGGGTTCTCGCCGCGGATCGTGACCCCGCCGTGATCCTTCACCCCCTCCATTTCCCGCGGTCGGCGTTCTGGGCGGTCCGCGTCCGGTGTGGCACGTTGCACAAAGTGCAATGTTGCACGGAGTGCATGGTTGCACCTAGTGTCAGCACTCGTGACGAACCTGCCCGCCGAGCCCGCCCGGCACCACCCCCCGGAGGACCGGCGGGAGGCCGTGAAGTACCACAACCGCCGCGCCATCATCGACGCCGCCGCGGCCCTGGCCGCGGAGCGCGGACTGGGGCGCTTCACCGTCAACGACCTCGCCGATCGGGCCGGGGTCTCGCGGCGCACCATCTTCAACCACTTCGCCTCCGCGGACGACGCCGTCTACGCGCGCTTCAGCGAGCTGCTCGGCGTGTTCGTCGACAACTTCGCGCGCGTCGTGGAGGCCACCCCGCCGCCCGCGAACCCCAGCCCCGGCGCCGTCCTCGAGCAGCTGGCCGACGTCATCGAGCGGACCGAGCTCGTCCCCGCCATGTGCCACATCGCCCACCTGATGGGCGCGAGCGGGGACAGCCCCATCACGGCGATGTGGGCGCACGAGGTGTTCCAGACCCTCACCGCCCGGCTGGCCGCGGAGATCACCGACCGGGTCCCCGGCGCGCCTTCCTTCACCGTGGACCTGCTCGCGAGCCTGCTGCTCCACGCCCTGGCCGTGTCCTTCGAGCGGTGGGCCGAGGAGACCGGCGCGGTGGACACCTCGGACAGCCGCGAGACCTGGCGCCGGCTGCTGCGCACCGCCGTGGACCGCCTGCGCCACGGCTTCGCGGACTGACCCGACCGACAGAGCACGACCCCCCGAGCACGACCCACGGAACACGACCGACAGAGAAGAGACATGGCACATCTGCTGTACCGACTCGGGCGCTTCGCCGCCCGCCGCGCCTGGGCCGTGGTCGCTGCCTGGGCGGTGGTCCTGCTCCTCGCCGGCGGCGCCTTCGCCGCCTTCGGCGGGCAGCTGACCAACGCGATCACCGTTCCCGGCACCGAGACCCAGCGGCTGGCCGACCGCCTGCAGAGCGAGCTGCCCGACGCCGGCCACGGCACCGGCCGGATCGTGTTCCAGACCGAGGACGGCGAGCCGTTCACCGCGGACCAGCGCGAGCAGATCGGGAAGGCGCTCACCGAGGCGGAGGAGTCCCCGGGCGTCGACGGCGTCCTGGACCCGTTCGCCGCCCAGGACGAGCGCGAGGCGCAGGAGCAGCAGCTCGCGGACGGGCGCGAACAGGCCGCCGACGGCCGCGCGCAGCTCGACGCCGCCGAGGACACGCTCGACGAGAACCAGGAGAAGCTCGACGCCGCCCGGGAGCAGGCCGAGCGGGCCGACGCCCCCGACCAGGTCCTCGACGAGCTCGACGAGCGCCAGGAGGCCCTCGACGACGGCCGCGCGGAGCTCGAGCGCAACCGGGAGCAGCTCACGGACGGCCTGCCCGAGCTCGACCGCGGCGAGCGGATGATGGCCCTGGCCGAGGAGACCCGCACGGTCTCCGCGGACGGGACCACCGCGATGGCCGTGGTGACCTTCACCGCCGAGCAGCAGGCGGTCACCGCCGAGGAGAAGGAGTCCCTCCAGGCCGCCGTGGACGGCACGGAGATCGAGGGCGTGCAGGTCGACTACTCCCTGGAGATCGCCCAGGACATCTCCCAGCTCGTCGGCCCCGCCGAGGTGATCGGCGTGGTCATCGCCGGGATCGTGCTGCTCGTCATGCTCGGCACCCTCGTGGCCGCCGGCCTGCCCATCCTGATGGCACTCACCGGCGTGTCCGTCGGCGCCCTCGGCGTGCTGTCCTTCTCCGGGGTGCTGGACATGATGTCGGTGACCCCGATGCTGGGCGTCATGCTCGGACTGGCCGTGGGCATCGACTACTCGCTGTTCATCCTCAACCGGCACCGCCAGCAGCTGCTGGCCGGCACGGAGCTGCACGAGTCCATCGGCCTGGCCACCGGGACCTCCGGCAACGCGGTGGTCTTCGCCGGGCTGACCGTGATCATCGCCCTGGCCGCGCTCAACGTCACCGGCATCCCGTTCCTGGGCGTCATGGGCACTGCGGCGGCGGTCTGCGTGGCCGTGGCCGTGCTGGTCGCCGTGACCCTCACCCCGGCGCTGCTGTCCCTGGTGGGGGAGCGGCTGCTCTCCGCCCGCGCCCGGACCCGCGCGGCCCGCCGGCCCGCCCACCTCGGGGAGCCCCGCCCCGGGGTGGCCACCCGCCACCCGGTGCTGACCCTCGTGGCCGGTGTGCTCGCGCTCGTCGTCGTCGCGCTCCCCGCGGCCTCGATGCGCCTGGGCCTGCCGGACGCCTCCTCCGAGCCCGAGGACTCCACCCAGTACCGCACCTACCAGGTCCTCGACGAGAAGTTCGGCGCCGGCGCCAACGGCCCGCTGCTCGTGGTCGCCGACCTGCCGGAGGGCACGGACGAGTCCGGGGCCGCCGATCTGCAGCTCGCCGTGGGCGAGGAGCTCATGGCGGAGGACGACGTCGTCTCGGTGGTCCCGGCGGGGCTGTCGGAGGACCGCCGGACCGCCGCGTTCCAGGTCGTGCCCGTGGACGGCCCGGCCGCCGAGTCCACCGAGCGGCTCGTCAACGACCTGCGCGCCCTGTCCCCCGCCCTGGAGGACGAACTCGGGGTGAGCATCGGCGTCACCGGCCAGACCGGCGGCAACATCGACGTCTCCCAGCTGCTGGCCGACGCGCTGCCGCTGTACCTCACCGTGGTGATCGGGCTGTCCCTGGTGCTGCTGGTGCTCGTCTTCCGCTCGATCCTCGTGCCGGTCGTGGCGACCGCCGGGTTCATGCTCTCCCTCTTCGCCGCGTTCGGCGCGGTGGTGGCGATCTACCAGTGGGGCTGGCTGGGCGGTCTGCTCGGCGTGCACGCGCCGGGCCCGGTCCTGAGCTTCCTGCCCACCATCCTCGTGGGCGTGCTGTTCGGCCTGGCCATGGACTACCAGCTGTTCCTCGTCTCCGGGATGCGGGAGGCGTTCGTGCACGGCCGCTCGGCGCGGGCCGCCGTGCAGGAGGGGCTCCAGGCCGGCCGGGCCGTGGTCACCGCCGCGGCGATCATCATGATCTCGGTGTTCGCCGGCTTCATGTTCTCCCACATGGCGATGATCCGGCCCCTGGGCTTCGGCCTCGCCTTCGGCGTGCTCGTCGACGCCTTCGTGGTGCGCATGACGCTGATCCCCGCGGTCATGCACCTGCTCGGCGACCGGGCCTGGTGGCTGCCCCGCTGGCTCGACCGGATCCTGCCGAACGTGGACGTGGAGGGCGACTCCCTGCGCCGCGACCGCACCCCCGCCCCCGAGGACCCGGCCGCCGCGGCCGGGCCGAGCGGCTGGGGCGACGCGGCGCCGGGCCCGGACGCCGAACGGGAGCTCGTCGGCGCCGGCCGGCGCGACTGACGCGGAGGTCCCCGGCGACGACGGCGCGCCCCGTCACCCGCAGCGGGTGACGGGGCGCGCCGTCGCCGGTCCGGTCCCGTGCCGTCAGGAGATGCCGTTCTCCTGCAGCCACATCTCCAGCAGGCCCAGCTGCCACAGCACGTTCGAGCGCAGCGGCGTGTGGTGCTGGTTCGGGTCGGCCAGCAGGGTCTCCACGACCTCCGAGTTGTAGAGCCCGCGCCGCACCGCCGCCGGGTCGGTCAGGGCGGCCTCGACCCGGTCCAGGGTCCCGCCCTCGAGGGTGCGGATCGCCGGGACCGGGAAGTAGCCCTTCTTCCGGTCGATCACCTCGTCCGGGACGATGCCGCGCGCCGCGCGCTTGAGCACGCCCTTGCCGCCCTCGGCGAGCTTGAGCTCCGGGGGGATGCGCCCGGCGAACTCCACGAGCTCGTGGTCGAGGAACGGCACCCGCGCCTCGAGGCCCCAGGACATGGTCATGTTGTCCACGCGCTTCACGGGGTCGTCCACGAGCATCACCGTGGAGTCGGTGCGCAGAGCGGCGTCCACGGCCGTCTCCGCGCCGGGGCGGCCGAAGTGGCGCTCGATGAACGCGGTCGGCGCGTCGTGGGTCGCCATCCACTCGGGGGAGAGGACCTTCGCCAGCCGGGACCACGGCCGGTCGAAGAAGGACTGGGAGTAGGTCTTCCGGGCGTCGTCGCGCGCGACGTCGGCCAGCGGCGGGTACCAGTGGTAGCCGCCGAGCACCTCGTCGGCGCCCTGCCCCGACTGCACCACCTTGACGTGCTTCGAGACCTCCTCGCTGAGCAGGTAGAAGGCCACGCAGTCGTGGCTGATCATGGGCTCGCTCATCGCGGCGACGGTCCGGTCGATCGCCGGGACCAGGCGGGCGTCGTCGATCGCGATCTGGTGGTGGTCGGTGCCGAAGCGGCGGGCCACGAGGGACGAGAACTCGAACTCGTCCCCGGACTCCTCGCCCCGGGACTCGAAGCCGATGCTGAACGTCTGCAGGTCCTCCTGCCCGCTCTCCGCGAGCAGGGCGACAACGAGGCTCGAGTCGATGCCGCCGGAGAGCAGCACGCCCACGGGGACGTCCGCCACCATGCGCCGCTTCACCGCGGTGCGCAGCTTCTCGACGAGCCCGTCCTGCCACTCCTGCTCGGACCAGCCCGAGCGGTCCTCGTCGCGGGTGAACTGGGGGTTCCAGTACTCGTGGTCCGAGGCCGAGCCGTCGGGCTCGACCGTGCGCACGGTCGCCGGCGGCATCTTCCGCACGCCCTTGAGGATCGTGCGCGGGGCCGGGACCACCGAGTGGAAGGTGAGGTAGTAGGACAGGGCCGTGCGGTCGATCGAGGTGTCGACGTCCCCGGCCGCCAGCAGCGCCTGCACCGTGGACGCGAACCGCAGGCGCGCCCCCGTGTGGTCGACGTAGAGCGGCTTGATGCCCAGTCGGTCCCGCGCCAGGACGGTGCGCCCGCTCGTGTGCTCGGTGATGGCGAAGGCGAACATGCCGTGGAAGTGGTACACGCACTCCCGGCCCCAGCGGTGGTAGGCCTTCAGCGCGACCTCGGTGTCCGAGGTGGAGAAGAACTCGTAGCCCATCCCGCGCAGCTCCTCGCGCAGCTGCCGGTAGTTGTAGATCATCCCGTTGAACACGATCGACAGACCCAGCCGGGAGTCGACCATCGGCTGCCCGCCCGAGGGGCTCAGGTCGACGATCTTCAGCCGGCAGTGGCCCATGGCCACCGGCCCCTGGGCCCAGGCGCCCTGCCCGTCCGGGCCGCGGCCGGCCTGGGCGCACGTCATGCGGTGGATCGTGCCCGGGTCCGCGCCGGCGCCGTCGAACCGGACCTCACCGGCGATGCCGCACATCAGCGCTCACCTCCGCTCCGGGGCCGGGACGGGGTCGGAAGAGAAGGTCCGTGGAGGGAGAGCATCCTCCAATGCTACGGGGGCACGCCGCCGGGCGCCCTTCCGGGGACCGGAGCCCGGCGTACGGTGCCTGTATGACCACCGACCCCACCGACCCCTGCCGGCTCTCCGCGCGGGAGCTCGCCGCGGCCGTCCGGGCCCGCACGGTCTCCGCGCGGGAGGTGCTCGACGCCCACTTCGCCCGGATCGACGCCGTGAACCCCGCCGTGAACGCCGTGGTCACGCAGGTCCGCGAGCAGGCGTACGCGGCCGCCGCCCGCGCCGACGAGCTCACCGCCGCCACACCCGCCGCCGAGCTGCCGCCCCTGCACGGGGTGCCGATGACGCACAAGGACACCCACGCCACCGCCGGGATCCGCACCACGTCCGGCTCCCCGGTGTTCGCCGAGCACGTCCCGGAGCACGACGACCTGATCGTCGCCCGGTTCACGGCGGCCGGGGTGATCAGCACCGGGAAGAACAACGTGCCCGAGTTCGCCGCGGGCTCCCACAGCTTCAACGAGGTCTTCGGGACCACGCACAACCCCTGGGCGCTCGACCGCAGCGCGGGCGGGTCCAGCGGCGGGGCGGCCGCGGCGATCGCGTCCCGGATCCAGCCCCTGGGCGACGGCTCCGACATGGGCGGGTCCCTGCGCAACCCGGCCGCGTTCTGCGGCATCGCCGGCTTCCGGCCCTCCGCCGGGGTCGTGCCCTCGGCCCCGGCCGGCAACGCCTGGGCGTGGCTGGGCCGCTCCGGTCCGCTGGCCCGCAGCGTGGACGACCTCGCCCTGGCCATGTCCGTGCTGGCCGGCCCCGACCCGCGGATCCCCCTGGACTGCCCGGCACCGCGGACCGGGTTCCGGGCGCTCGCGGCGGAGGACCCGCCCGACCCGGGGGCCCGCCCCCTGGCCGGCGTGCGGATCGGGCTGAGCGCGGACTTCGGCCTCGGCGTCCCGGTGGAGCCGGAGATCGTCGAGGTGCTGGTCGCCCAGGCGCGGGTGTTCGAGGAGCTCGGTGCCGTGGTCGAGGAGGCCGTCCCGGACCTGCGCGACGCCGACGAGGTGTTCGACGTGACCCGGGCCTTCGACATGGCCGTGAATCTGCGCGAGGTGGTCGCGGAGCACCGGGAGCTCGTGAAGCCGGAGATCGTGTGGAACGTGGAGAAGGGCCTGGCGCTGACCGCCGAGCAGCTCATGGACGCGGCCCTGGCGCGCACGCGCCTGCACGAGGCGGTGCGCGCGTTCTTCGGCCGCTGGGACGTGCTGCTGACCCCCACCTCCCAGGTGCTGCCGTTCCCGTCGGCGGAGCGCTGGCCCCGCACGGTCGCGGGTATGCCGATGCAGACATATGTCGAGTGGATGCGCTCGGCGAGCCTGATCTCGGCCACCGGGTGCCCGGCCGTCTCGGTGCCGGGCGGCTTCAGCCCCGGCGGGCTGCCCGTGGGGCTGCAGCTCGTCGCCGCGCACGGGCGCGACGTCGAGCTGCTCCGGACCGCCCGCGCCTACGACCACGCCACCCGGCACGCGGACGCCGCGCCGCGCCTCTGAGGTGCGGCGCGGAGCCGGCACGTCGTACCGGGGCGGCCGATCCTGCTCAGGCCGCCGCCTCCAGCTCGAGCAGCGCCGCCTTGGCCTCCAGGCCGCCGACATACCCGCCCAGGCCGCCGTCGCCGCGCAGCACGCGGTGGCACGGGACGACCACCGGCAGGGGGTTCGTGGCGCAGGCCGTGCCCACCGCCCGCACGGCCTGCGGGCGCCCGACCGACCGGGCGACCGCGCCGTAGCTCTCCGTGCGGCCGTAGCCGATCTCGGGCAGGTGCTCCTGGACGAGGCGCCGGAACCCGTGCGAGAGCGACCGGTCCAGCGGGAGGTCGAAGCCGGTGCGCGTCCCGGCGAAGTACTCCTCGAGCTGCCGGACGGCCGGTGCCAGGCGGACCGGGGCGTGCAGCACCCGGGGGCTGATCCGGCGGGCCAGGTCCTGCAGGACCGCCTCGTGGTCCTCCCGCGCGTAGGCCACCCGCACCAGCCCTTCCTCCGTGGCGGCCAGCAGCAGCACGCCCACCGGGGTGCTGACGGTCGTGAACGCGACGTCGAGCAACCCCGCCCGGGCGGCCCCCTCCTCCAGGCGCCGGTGCAGACCGCGCAGCACGGTCTCCGGCACGGGGTCGGCGCGGAGGCTCCGCAGGGGGGAGCGCGGGGTCGAGCCGAGGGTGTTCGTGGTCATCGGTCCTCTCCTGTCCGGTCGAGCTGGGTGTGGTGCCCCGTGCGGTTCCCGGCGCGGTTCCCCGGGAGAGCCTTGGCGTGGTTCCCGGCGCGGGTTCCCGTGCCGTTCGCGGGGGCGGTCGTGATGAGGGCCTTGCGGAGGGCGGCCACGCCGTCCGAGGCGGCCCGGCGGGCGGCCTCCGGGGTGCCGCCGAGCAGCTCGGCGATCTGCCGGTAGGGCAGTCCGCCCAGATAGCGGTAGGCCACGGCGTGCCGCTGCTTGGGCGGCAGGGCGGCCACCGCCGCCCACAGCGGGGAGTCGTGCTCGTGCGGGGCGTCCCGGTGGGCCGGTGGCTCCGGGAGCGAGGCCACGGGCACCGCCGCCCGGGACCGGGCCCGGACGACGTCGACCGCCTTGCGGTGGGCGATCGTCACCAGCCACGCCTGCACGTTCGCCGTGGCCGGCAGGTCCGGGTACGCCCGCAGCGCGGCCAGGAACGTCTCCGACCACGCGTCCTCGGCGTCCGCGGACGTGCTCAGCACTGCCCGGCAGACCCGCCACACCACGGGGCCGTGCCGGGTCACCTGCGTCTCGAAAGGCTCTTTCGTGTCCATCACCTCGTAGACGTCCGCACCGGACGGAACGTGAGATCGGCGCCGGACGGCCACTCCGCTGCGGGGACCGGCACCGTCCGGCGGCCGATCACAGGCCCGCGGGCACGTTGTACGGCGTGATGACGTCGATCATCGAGTGGTGGCGGCGTTCCTCCGGAGGGATCGCGCCGTGGGCCTCCATGACGATCCTGCAGCACCGCTGCAGGTCCTGCTCGAGGTCGTGGTGCAGCACGGCGTGGATCCGCCCGGCCCGCAGCAGCTCCACGTTCTCCGGAGCCAGGTCGTGGCCGACGACGACCCGCGGGGCGCGCCCGGCGTCGTCGAAGGCGGCCATGATCCCGCGGTTGCCGCCGCCCACGGAGTAGACGGCGTCGAGCTCCGGGTGCTCGGTCAGGGCCCTGCGGAACAAGTCCCGGGTGGTGCGGTCGAGGCCGTCGCCGCCGGGCAGGTCCAGCACCGCCCGCTCCGGGTCCAGCGCGCGCAGGGTGCTCCGGAAGCCGTTGCCCCGCTGCTCCTCGCCGTGGAACCAGTCGTTGCTCACGACCACGGCCACGGAACCGGGGCGGTCGCGCATCCACTGCTCCACCAGGTAGGCCGCGGTCGCCCCGGCCGCTCGGTTGTCGAAGCCCACGTAGGCCCGGCGGGGGCTGTCCGGCAGATCGGTCACCAGCGTGACCACCAGGATGCCGGCCGCCTCGAGCTCGGCCACCGCGGTGCTGACCACGGGTACGTCCGGGGCCTTGAGGATCACGCCATGGGTGCCTCGGTCGGCGATGCGCCGCAGCACTTCCGCGCAGCCGTCGGGGTCCCACCGCTCCTGGAAGGAGAACCGTGCCCGGAAGACGGCCGGGCGCAGACCGGGCAGGGCTGCTTCGAGTCCCTGCCGGACGGCTGCGGTGAACCGCGTGGGGGCGTCGACGACGACGTCGACCATGAACCGCCGCCCTGTCAGCTCCAGCTGCGTGCGCTGGGCGTCCAGGTCCCGGATCGCCTGGTGCACGAGCCCGGCGGTTCCTGCCCGCACACCGGCTCGGCCGTGCAGCACGCGGTCGACCGTGGCGTCGCTGACCCCCGCCTGGCGGGCGATCTCCCGGATCGGGTAGCGGTGGGGCACTTCGGGTCTCCTGATCTCGTGCGGGAGCATTCGGGAACCGACCGGCCCGGAGCAGTCCCGAGCCGGGCCGTTCCGGAGCCTATCCCTGCCGGGCTCGCGGAGTACAGGACTGAGGGATTCCTGAGGGAAATGGGCATTGCCCGGCACCGCGGCAAGCGGAAGGCTGGCCCTGCACGAGGCCCTGCACGAGGCCCTGCACCGAGGGCTGCCGGAGAGAGGAACTGCCATGACCCTGGACCCCGCCACCGCCCGCCGCGCGGCCCGCTGGTTCACCCCCGCCGACTGCCGGCTCGAGGACTTCCGCGAGGACGTGGAGGTCGTCACCGATCCCGCCGAGTATCCCCACGCCACCGCCGTCGAGCAGAACGTGCTGCTGTACGGGCCCGGGCTGCAGGCTGTGGTCCAGGACCCCGCGCGGCGGCGGGAGGTCCAGGCCGAGCTTGCGCACGCCCTGGAGCGCGGGCCCGGCGTGGTGGTGCTGCAGGGCGCCTTCCCGGACGGTGCCGTCGTGGACCGGGCGACCGCCGCGTTCGAGGGGCTGATCCGGGCCCAGAAGGAGGCCGGGACCGCCGCCGGGGACCACTTCGCCGCTCCCGGCGCCAACGACCGGGTGTGGGGCGCGGCCGACAAGTTCGCGCTGGCCGACCCAGAGGCCTTCGCCGACTACTACGCGAACGATCTCATCGCCCTGGTCTCCGAGGCGTGGCTGGGCGCCGGCTACCAGGTGACCTCCCAGATCAACGTGGTCAATCCGGGCGGGGCCGCCCAGACGGCGCACCGGGACTACCACCTGGGCTTCATGTCCGCAGAGCAGGCCGCCCGGTACCCCGCGCACGTGCACCTGCTCTCCCCGGCGCTGACCCTGCAGGGCGCGGTCGCCCACGGGGACATGCCGGTGGAGTCCGGACCGACCATGTTCCTCCCGCACTCGCAGAAGTACGCTCCCGGCTACCTCGCCGTCCACCAGGAGGAGTTCGTCGAGTACTTCGACCGGCACCACGTGCAGCTGCCGCTGTCCACCGGCGACGCCGTGTTCTTCAATCCCGCGCTCTTCCACGGTGCCGGGCACAACCGGTCCCGCAACATCCGCCGGATGGCCAACCTGCTCCAGATCTCCTCCGGCTTCGGGCGCGCCATGGAGACCGTGGACCGCACGGCGATGTCCACGGCCCTGTACCCCGTGCTGCTCCGGCGGCGTGCCGAGGGCGCGCCGGAGCGCTGGCTGCGCAACGTCGTCGCCGCCTCGGCCGAGGGTTACGCGTTCCCCGCGGACCTCGACCTCGACCAGCCGGTCGGCGGGCTCGCCCCTCGGACCCAGGCCGAGTTCGTGCTGCACCACCTCGAGGCCGGCACGGAGCCGGCCGAGGTCGGGGACGGCCTGCGCGCCATGGCGCGACGGCGCTCCGGCGTGCGGCAATGAGCACGGCCGGCACCCGGCCCCTGGCCGTGCTCCTCGTCGGCGCCGGACGCATCGGCCAGGTCCACGCCGCCGCTCTCGCCGTCCATCCGGACACGGTCCTCACGCGGGTCGTCGACGTCGTGGAGGCCGCAGCCGCCGCGGTGGCCGGCCGGTACGGCGCCGCGCACGGCACGGATGCGCTCGAGGCACTGGCATCCGGGGAGATCGACGCGTGCGTGGTCTGCTCCCCGACCCCCACCCACACCGAACTCGTCGACGCGGCCCTGCGCCTGGGAATCCCGGTGCTGTGCGAGAAGCCCCTCGACCTGGACGTGCGCCGCGCGGCGGACCTTCTGCGGGAGCACCCGCCGGCCGACAGGCCTCCGGCGATGATCGGGTTCAACCGACGCTTCGACCCCCACTTCGCGGCCTGCTGGACCCGCGTGCGGGCCGGGGAGATCGGCCCGGTGGAGCAGCTGGGGATCACCAGCAGGGACCCGGCCCCGCCTCCGGCGGGCTACCTCGCCGGGTCCGGCGGGATCTTCCGCGACATGATGATCCACGACCTCGACATGGCGCGGTTCTTCGTGCCCGATATCGTGCGCGTGACGGCCTCCGGCTCCACGGTGTTCAGCCGGGAGATCGCCGAGCTGGGCGACGCCGATACCGCCGTGGCCGTCCTCGAGGGCGCCCGCGGGGAGCAGGTGGTCATCACGAACTCGCGGCACTGCTCCTACGGCTACGACCAGCGGCTGGAGGTCTCCGGGCCGCTCGGGACGCTCACCGTGGGCAATCCGCTGCCGACGACGGTGCAAGCGTCAGGGCCGGCGGGCTGCGGCCGGGCGGACCCCTGCGAGCCGTTCTTCCTGGAGCGCTACCGGGACGCCTATGCCGCGGAGCTGCACCGGTTCGTCCGGGCCGTCCGGGGGAGAGACCGGCTCCCCGGGCCTGGAGGACGGGCTGGCCGCGAGCGTGCTCGCCGAGGCCGCGACGCGGTCGGCGGCGGAGGGGCGGCGGGTCGAGGTGGCGGAGATCAGGACGAGGATCGGGGCGGAACCGACGGCCGCGAAAACGAGCCGGGAGGGACGACAAGCATGAGCGGACAGCTCGAGAACGCCGTGGCGCTCGTGACGGGAGGAACACGCGGTCTGGGTGCCGCCGGGCGGCCCTCGAGGGAGCCGCCGGGATCGCGGTCACCGGCCGGGACGCGGACGCCGGGCGCCACACCGTGGCGCGGCTGAGGGACCTGGGCGCGGACGCCGAGTTCGTGGGCGCGGACCTGGCAGACACCGGGCAGGCCGCGTCCGTGGTGCCGCGCACGGTGGAGCGGTTCGGCAGGCTCGACGCCGTGGTCAACGCGGCCGGGCTCACCACGCGCGGGACCATGCTGGACACCACCGCGGAACTCTTCGACCAGCACGTGGCGGTCAACCTGCGGGCGCCGTTCCTCATCATGTCCGAGGCGATCCGGCACTTCCGGAGCCGTGGTGCCCCCGGCGCGATCGTCAATGTCATCAGTCTCTCCGCCCACGGCGGCCAGCCTTACCTGGCGCCGTACGTCGCGGCGAAGGCAGGGCTGGCCGGACTCACCCGCAACGCCGCCCACGCCCACCGGTGGGACCGGATCCGGATCAACGGCGTGAACATCGGCTGGATGGCCACCGAGGGCGAGGACTGGATCCAGCGCGAAGCCCACGGCGCCGGGGACGACTGGCAGGAGCGGGCCGCTGCGGGGCTGCCCATGGGCCGGCTCGGGGACCCGGACGAGATCGCGGAGTTCCTCGTCTACCTGCTTTCCCCGCGCAGCGGCGTGGTCACCGGGTCGGTGATCGACTGGGACCAGACCGTGGTGGGCGGCTACGACTGAGCACCACGGTGCGGCGTCACGGGTGCTCTCCGCACCGGCCGAGCCCGATCGAGCCGATCCGCGCCGCACGGCCCGGTGACCACGATGCCCGCCCCTGACCACACGGAGGCGTGGTGAGGGGCGGGCATCGTGGGCACCCGCACGCCGGGGTCCGGCGTGCGGGCAGGGCGGGGGACTACACGTCCTGGCGGGCGCGGTTGACGATCTTGGAGCGGACGGTCAGCGCCAGCACGATGAACAGCAGGCCGTAGAGCACCAGCGGGATGGGCCCGGTGACGAAGACCGAGTAGTCGCCGTTGGAGGACAGCAGGCCGTCGCGCAGGTTGGTCTCGGCCAGCGGGCCCAGCACCATGCCGATCAGCAGCGGGGCCACCGGCACGCCGTGGCGGCGCATGATGAAGCCCAGCACGCCCAGCCCGAGCAGCAGCAGCAGGTCGAAGATCGCCCCGGAGGTCGCGTAGATGCCCAGGCCGCAGAAGACCGTGATCCCGGCGTAGAGGTACTGGCTGGGGATCAGCAGGAGCTTCGCCCACAGCTGGGCGAAGGGCAGGTTGATGACCAGCAGCACGACCATCGCGATGAAGAAGCTGGCCAGCAGCGCCCACACGAGCTCGGGGGCCCGGTCGAACAGCAGCGGGCCCGGCTGCAGGCCGTACTGCTGGAAGGCCGCGAGCATGATCGCCGCGGTCGCCGAGACCGGCAGTCCCAGGGCCAGCAGCGCACCCATCGCGGTGCCGGTGGTGGCGTTGCCGGCGGCCTCGGGGGCGGCCAGGCCGCGGATCGCGCCCTTGCCGAACACCGGGTTCGGGCGGCGGCGGTCGAGCCGGCGCTCGAGGTCGTAGGACATGAACGTCGGCACCTCGGCGCCACCGACCGGGATGACCCCGAAGGGCAGGCCGATCGCGGTGCCGCGCGCCCACGCCGGGGCGGCCTCCTTGAGCTCGGCGCGGGAGAGGAAGGGGCGCCCGGTGACCTTCATCTGGTGGGCGGCCGGGTCGCGGCGGATCCGGGAGGCCACGTGGAAGACCTCGCCCAGGGCCAGGATCGCCACCGAGACGGTGACCAGCGAGATGCCGTCGAACAGGTTGGCGGAGCCGTAGGTGAAGCGCTCCGAACCGGAGATCGCGTCGATGCCCACGGTGGCGATGCCCAGGCCGAGGACCAGGGAGGCCAGGCCCTTGACCGCGGAGTCGGAGACCACCGAGGACGTGGCCACGAAGGCGAACAGGGCCAGGGCGAAGTACTCGGCTGGGCCGAAGTTCGCGGAGAAGTCGGCGAGCTTGGGCGCCAGGAAGACCACGACCACGGAGGCGACCATGCCGCCGATGAACGCGCCGATGGCCGCGGTGGCCAGGGCCTGCGGGGCCCTGCCGTCCTTGGCCATCTTGTGGCCCTCGAAGGTCGAGGCGATCGCGGAGCCCTGTCCCGGGGTGTTCATCAGGATGGCCATCGTCGAGTCGCCGAACAGGCCGCCGAAGTACACGCCGGCGAACAGGATGAACGCCGCGGTGGGGTCCAGGGCGAAGGTCATGGGGAGCAGGAGGGCCACGGCCATGGAGGAGCCCAGGCCCGGCAGCACGCCCACGGCGGTGCCGAGCAGACAGCCCACCACCACCCACAGCAGGTTCATGGGGGTCAGCGCGCCGGCGAACCCGTCCATCAACAGATTGAGTGCGTCCATGTCAGAAACCGCCTCCCAGGATGCCGGAAGGGAGGGTGAGCCCCAGGCCGACGGTGAATGCCAGGTAGATCGCGCTGCTCACGAGCAGGGCGAGCGAGATGTCGAACAGGGGCCGGCGGCTGCCGAAGCCCCGGGCCACGGCCCAGAACAGCAGGGCGGCGGCCAGGATCCAGCCCAGCACCTCGAGGGTCAGCGCGAACGCCAGGAACCCGCCCGCGGACCAGAGCACCGCGGACCAGTCCGAGTGGCTCCGCCAGGTGCGCGCCGAGAGCTCCTCGGGGTGCTCGGGGGTGCGCAGGTAGTGCAGGGTGAGCAGGGCGGCCAGGACGTAGCCGGCCACGGTGAGGATCAGCGGGTAGAACGTGGGGCCGGGGAAGTCGGTGCCCTCCGGGATGTCCATGGTCAGGGCGCCGATCAGCAGGTAGGTGCTGAAGGCGGCCATCACCGCGGGCACCACGAGGCCGCTGCGCCCGCTCCACCAGGAGCTCTCGGTGTCCGGCCGCTGCGCCTCCGGGGGCCGGACGTCGGTCAGGTGCTCTCCGGCGGCGCCGGTGTGCGAGGACGTGGGGGTGCTCATCAGGAGATCTCCTCTACCAGCATGGCGATGCGCTCCTGCTCCGAGGCCATGAACTCGTCGAACTCGTCGCCCGCGAGGTACACCTCGGTCCACTTGTTGCGCTCGATGGCTTCCTGCCACTCCGGGGTGGCGATGGACTCCTCGACCAGGGTCCGCAGCTCGGCGAACTCCTCGTCGGTGATCCCGGGCGGGGCCAGGATGGCCCGCCAGTTGGCCAGGTCCACGGCGTATCCCTGCTCGGTGAGGGTCGGGATGTCGACGCCCTCGAGCCGCTCCGGGGCGGCCATGCCCAGGGCCTTCAGGCGCCCGGCCTCGATCTGGTCGGCCACGTCCATGTACCCGGAGGTGGCCGCGTCCGCGGTGCCCGTGATCAGGGCCTGGGTGGCCTCGCCGCCGCCGGACTTCGGGATGTAGGTGGTCTCGGACGGGTCGATGCCGGTCTCGAGGGCGAGCTCGGTCATGACGAGCTGGTCGAAGGTGCCGCCGCCGGTCCAGGCGACCTCGGCGGGGTTCGCCCGCCAGTCCTCGACGAGCTCGTCGATCGTCTCGTAGGGGGAGTCGGCGGGGACCACGACGACGTCGTACTCCTCGACCACCCGGGCGATCGGGCGCACGTCGTCGTGCGTGACGGCCGAGTCCAGCTGCGCGACACCGGCGACCAGCCCCGCACCCGTGACCATCAGGGTGTTGGCCTGGCCCTCCATGGTGGAGAGCTGGCCGAGCCCGATGGTGCCGGCCGCACCGGGGATGTTCACCACTTGGGTGTTGTTGACCAGGCTGTTGACCCGCATGGCCTGCTGCTGTTCCCGCATGAACGTGTCCCAGCCGCCGCCGGCACCGGCCGGGGCGATCAGGGTCATGTTGGCCCGGATGTCCGAGCCGGCCGTGGCGGACTGGAACGAGAAGAAGGCGGCCAGGCCGATCACGGCGGCGGTGACGACGCCGTAGACCGTCATGGCGACCGGGTGCCGGCGTCGCGTGCCCTGCTGGGCCTGATCTGGTGGTGAACTCACGGGGATCCACTTTCCTGGGTCGGAGGGTGCGGGTGCATGGCTCGGTCCGAGCCTCTCCCGACGACGATAAGTGACCCGGGTCACGCGTCGGCCGTTGATCCATCTTTCGTGCGTACTGATCGTTGTGCTGGTTCTGCGCATTCTGCTCACGCCGGAAGAGACGTCCCTCACACGTTCGGCCGTAGGGTGGACCTCGTTTTGTACGCCCCTTTCCCACCACCCGATTTCCCCACCCCACCGCGGAGGCTCCCATGACCGTCGTCGTTGCCCGAACCAGCACCCCCGAGGGCGAGGCCGCGCTCGCGGCCGCGGTCGAGGAGGCCGGACGCCGCCAGGAGGACCTGCTGGTCTTCAACCTCGAGGGCGCCCAGCTCGACCCCGAGGGGAGCGAGCTGAACGGCGTGCCCGTCACCTTCCGCACCCCCGACACCCGCAACCGGGACGCCGTGGGCGAGCTCCTCGACGCCGCGGAGCAGGTGAACGCCTCCGCCGTGGTGATCGGCGTGAAGCACCGCAGCCCCGTGGGCAAGCTGCTGCTCGGCAGCGCCGCCCAGCAGGTGCTCCTCGAGGCCAACGCCCCGGTGATCGCGGTCAAGCCCCGGCGCTCCTGAGGCATGGCCTCGACCGCTCCGGGGGCCCGGTCCGGAGCATGGCTGTGGTTCCTCGTGGCCGGGGCCCTGCTCACGCAGACCGCCCTGAACCTGGTGCGCCCGGTCACCACCTACAAGCTGCTGTCCCTGGACGCCGACTCCGTGACGGTCGGCCTGGTCACGGCCGCCTACGCCGTGGTCCCGCTCGTCACGGCCATGTGGCTGGGCCGGATGACCGACCGGGTGCGGGACCTGCGGACCATGGTGGTCGTCGGCGCCCTGGTCCTGGCCTTCGGCGCGGGGGCGCTGGCCCTGGCGCCCAGCGTGGCGCTCGTCGCCGTGGCGAGCGCCCTGCTGGGCATGGGGCACCTGGTGTTCACCATCGCCGGGCAGTCGGCGGTCGCCCGCTTCTCCCCGCCGGACCAGCTGGACAAGGGCTTCGGCTGGTTCACCGCCGCCTTCTCCGCCGGGCAGCTGGTGGGCCCGCTGCTGGTCGGAGTGCTCCTGGGCACGGGCAGCGACGTCGCCTCGCCCGAGCGGGTCGCCGACATCACCCTGTCCCTGTGGATCGGGGCCGGGCTCTCGGTCCTCGTGGTGCCCGTCATGCTCCTGCGCCGGCCGGCGTCCGGGGCCGCCGGGGCGCCCGCCCGGAACGACGACGCCGCTGCCGCGGCGCAGGCGGCTCCCGCCACCGGTGAGCTCGAGGTGGTCCCGGGCACGGCGCCGCGGGCGTCGATGCTGCGGATCCTCGAGGTCCCCGGCATCCCGTCCCACATGCTGGCGTCCCTGGCCCTGCTCGCGATGCTCGACATCCTCACGGCCTTCCTGCCGCTGGTGGGGGAGCGGGCCGGGGTCTCCCCGGCGTGGATCGGCGTCCTGCTGGCCGTGCGCGGCGGCGCCTCGATCGTCTCGCGCGTCCTGCTGCCGTGGCTCGCGCACCGGATGTCCCGCCGGGCGCTGCTGCTGGTCAGCCTCTACGGCGCCGGCATCACCCTGGCCGTCCCGCCGGCCGTCATCACGGTGCCGTGGCTCGCCGCGGTGCTCCTGTTCGTGGGCGGCTTCTGCCTGGGCCTGGGCCAGCCGATCACCATGACCCTGGTCTCCACCGCCGTGCCCACCTCGTGGCGGGGCTCGGCGCTCGCCGTGCGGCTGGTCGGGAACCGGGCGGGGCAGGTCGCCATGCCCCTGCTGGCCGGCCTGGTGGCCGCGCCGCTCGGCCCGGCCGGGGCGATCTGGTCCACGTGCGCGGTGCTGCTGGTCAGCGGGCTGGAGAAGACCGTGCGGCGGTAGCCGGGACCGGGGGACCACTTCGACAGCCCCGGCACAGGGACGCCACAACGGCGGCACAATCCCGGCTGGTCAGCTGGAGGACGAGAAGGACCGAGAGGTCCGGGCCGGCGGGCGGGAGCTCGTCGGCACGTCCGACAGAAGGAACCCGCCGCCATGGTCAACGTCCACCACCCTGCACCCGGTGCACGGTCAGCAGATGAGGACCCGGTCCTGCCGCTGGTCCGCAGGCGCCGGCTCGTGGGGGTCGACGCCGCCCGGGGCCTCGCCCTGGTCGGGATGATGTCGATCCACATCCTGCCCGCCTGGAACCCCGAGACCTACGGGCCCACGCTGCAGTGGGAGCTGTTCGCGGGCCGCGCCGCGGCCCTCTTCGCGCTCCTGGCCGGGGTGGGCCTGGCCTTCTCCTCCGGCGGGCGCACCCCGCACCGGGGCCGGACGATGACCGCGGACCGCGTGGGGCTGCTCGTCCGGGCCGTGCTGATCACCGGGCTGGGGCTGCTGATCAACCAGGTCATGCCGGCGGACCCGCCCGCCTACGACATCCTCGTCTACTACGGCATGTTCTTCCTGCTCGCGATCCCCTTCCTGCACCTGCCGGCGCGGACGCTGTTCGGTCTCGCCGCCGCGGCCGCCGTGGTGGGGCCGGTGCTGATGCAGGCGCTCCGGGGAGCGCTGCCCGCGCTGGAGGTGTACAACCCGACCTTCGCCGACGTGCTCGCCGAGCCGGGGACCGTCCTGGCCCAGGTGCTGTTCACCGGCACCTATCCCGCGGTCCCGTACCTGGCCTACCTGCTCGCCGGGATGGCCATCGGCCGGCTGAACCTGCGGGCCGTGCGCGTCCAGGGCCGGCTGCTGGTGGCGGGGCTCGCCCTGGCCGTGGGGGCGTGGCTGGTGTACTGGGTGCTGGTCCTCCAGGCCGGGGGCTACGACCAGCTCATGAGCTCCACCCCGTGGCTGAGCGAGGACCTGATCGACGAGATCATCGTCTGGGGGCCGGACCCGGTCCTGCCCGACACCTCCTGGTGGTGGCTGCTGATCCCCGGCCCGCACACCAACACCCCGGTGGCGATCCTCCAGGACCTCGGCTCCGGCGCCGCCGTGCTGGGTCTTCTCCTCCTCGTGGCCCGGCGGGCCGGTGGCTGGCTGCTGCCGCTGAGCGCGATGGGGTCGATGACCCTGACGCTCTACTCGGCGCACCTGCTGGCCCTGGCCGCCATGCTCCACTACGAGGTTCCGCTCCTGTGGTTCCTCATCCACGTGGCGGTCGCGGCGCTGTTCGCGGCGGCCTGGCAGCGCGCCTTCGGCCGGGGCCCGCTGGAGCGGCTCCTGGCCCGGGCCGCCGGCGCCGCCCGCGGTCTGGCCCTGGGCGCCGGTCCCCGCGCGGCGGCGGGCCGGTGACGTCGTCGTCCCGCCGCGGAGACGGGCCGCGGGCTCAGGTGGTGGCCAGCTCCGCGGGCCGGGCGGGGACCTGCTGCAGCCGGGCCACGCGCTGCACGGACCAGCACAGCAGGACGACGAGCAGCACGTTGCGGGTGGTCAGCACGGCCGCCATCGCCGGGTGCGCGTGGATGAGCGGGGTGTAGAACAGCGGATAGATCACGAACGTGGTGACCGCGATGCCCATCAGCAGCGCCGCCGGCGTCCGCCACCGCTGCCAGTCGTGCACCAGCCCGGCCACGACGACGGGGGCGAGCCAGATCATGAACTGCGGGGACCCCACCTTGTTGAACACGATGAAGACCGCGGTCATCATCAGCGCCCCCTCGTAGAAGAGCTCCTCCCGCTCGGCCCCGCGCTTCAGTGCACGGACCAGCAGGACGGCTCCTGCGAGGACGGCGAGCACGAGCAGCGGCTGCATCAGGAACGCGACGATCTCGGTGCCGGGCCCGTAGACCTCGGTGGAGTTGATGGCCACGTTGTCGGCCATCCGCGATCCGGCCACGTCGAAGACGCTCGCCCACACCCACGGGGTGGAGAAGGTGGCCTCCAGCTGCATGCCGCGCTCTCCCTGGTTGACCAGGAAGTCCGCGATGTGCGGCAGGCCGCCCGTCAGGTACGTGCCCAGCACCACCACGGCGGTGACCCCCACCCCGGCGGCCACCACCTGGACGCGCTGCCGGCAGGCGATGAACAGGGCGAGCAGGACGGCGGCCGGCCACACCTTGATCCACGTGGCGACGCTCAGGAGCACGGAGCCGAGCACGGGCCGCTCGGACGCGTACAGGAGTCCGATCAGCACGATCGGGGCCGCGATGCCCTCCACCCGGGCGAAGCTCAGGTAGCCCAGGAACACGGTGAAGAACAGCCACCACCAGGCCGGGGCGATGCCCTGCCGGGCCCGCCGGCCCCGCGTGAGGCAGACCAGGGCGACGGCGTTGAGCACGGTGACGATCAGCGTCCAGACCAGCAGGTAGGGGCCGTGGCCGGCGATCCCCGCCAGGTGGATCGGGATCTGCGCCAGCACCGGGTACACCCACGGGCTGATCCCGTCCCCGGCATCGGCCGGGTCGTACCCGGCCATGGCCCACTGGCGGTACTGCTCGGTGTCGCTGAAGGCATCGCCGTGGATGACGAAGGACATCATCCAGCCCAGGAAGTACAGGTGGACGACGGCGAAGCCCCACCACACGCCGGCCGGGCGGGCGAACCAGGCCACGGCGCGGGCGGGCAGGACGGCGTCGCGGACGCGGGTCAGCCGGTCGAAGAAGGGGGCGGAGATCTCAGGCCTCCTTCGCGGCGGGCGCCGGCGCGGCGGGGGCGGGTGCCGTAGCGGGCGCGCTGGCGGGGCGCCGGGAGCCCAGCTGGTACAGGCGGCGCACCGACCACCACAGGAGCACCACCAGCAGGGCGTTGCGCAGGGTCAGCACGAGGGCCATCCACGGGTCGTTGTGACTCAGCTCGTAGTAGAACATCGGGTAGACGAGGAACGTGGCCACGGCGATGGCGATCAGCATGACCGCCGGCACCCGCCACGCCTTCCAGTGGTGGGTCAGCCCCACGGCCACGGCCGGCGCCAGCCACACCATGAACTGCGGGGAGCCGACCTTGTTGAACACGATGAAGGCGGTGACCATGGTCAGCGACCCCGCCAGCAGCAGCTCGGTCCGGTCGGTCTCGCCGGACCGCTCGCCGTTGCGCAGGCCCCGGGCGATCAGGAGGGTCACCGCGGCGGCGGCCACCAGCAGCAGCGGCTGCATGAGCACGGCCATCGTGGCCGTGCCGGGGCCGTCGACCTGCATGGAGTTGATCTCCGTGTTCATGTACATCCGGGACCCGCCCACCCCCAGCACGGACGACCACAGCCACGGGGTGGTGAACGTGGCCTCCAGCTGCATGCCCCGGTCCCCCTGCTGGGTGAGGAAGTCGAAGAGCCTCGGCAGCGCACCCATGGCGGCGGCGACCCCGGCCGCGGCCGCGCTGACCAGCAGGCCCGCGACGACGACCGCCACCCGCCGGCGCACCACGGTGACGAGTGCGAGCACGACCGCCGCCGGCCAGACCTTCATCCAGGTGGCGACACTGAGCAGGACCGAGGCGGCCACCGGGTGCGCCACGCCGTAGACCAGGGCGACGAGCACCAGGGGGGCCGTGAGCCCGTCGACGCGGGCGAAGCCCAGCCACCCCATGAGGAAGACGAAGGCCAGCCACCACCACGCGGCGGGGACGGCGTGCCGGGCGCGTCCCCAGTCCGTCAGCTTCCCCACGGCCCAGCCGTTGAGCACGGTGATCATCAGGACCCACAGGAAGAAGAACGGCCCCGGGCCGGCCGCGCCGGCCAGCGCGACGGGCACCAGCGCCAGCACCGGATAGACCCAGGGGGTGGGCTCCCCGTTCAGGTTCTGCTCGTCGAAGCCGGCCTCGGCCCACGCACGGTAGATGTAGGTGTCGCTGAAGGCGGCGCCGGACAGGGACAGGGACAGGGCGAATCCCAGGAACACGAGGTGCACCAGGACGAAGCCGGCGAGCAGTCCGCGCGGGGATCTCGACCAGGCGTGCCACCGCGGGGTCGCGAGGCGGTTCCGGAACCGGGTGAGCATGCTGAAGGTCGTGTCCGTGGACATGGGTCAATCCTCGTCAAGGGGGTGGGGTCGCAGGACCACAGGGCGCTGCCCCACCATGCTACGTGGCCGGGCGCGGACCGCCCGGAACCGGGCGTCATGATCCGTGCGCAGCGACCCCGGGCCGAAGGGCGCGGCGGCGTCCCGGGACGCCGGGGCGATGAGGTGGCATCATGGCTGGAACACGCTCCTGGAGAGCGCTCAGCACACCTGTCCGCCCGGCAGCGACACACATAGGGGATCAGCGCACGTCATGACGGCAGGGGGTTCGCATCCGGAGGGGCCGCGGAGCCGCGGGGGCCGGGCCGTCAGCACCGTCCCCTTCCGCCAGGACACGCCCGGCGCCCACCCGGACCCGCGAGCGCACGTCGCCGTCCTGCAGGGGTTCGTCGGCTCCCTGATGATGCTCATCGGCTCGGTCGGCACCGGGTGGATCGCCAACGGCTCGCCCATGGTCCGCCACCCCCTCGTCATCGCGCTGCGGGTCGAGGGATGGGGCGTCTACGCCTGCACCGTGCTGCTGACCGTCGGCGCCATGCTGCTGGTGCGCTCCTGGCTCCGGCTCGGGCAGCGGCTCCAGGGCGGGCCGGCGGGCGCCCAGCGCTCCGTGGTGCTGGCCGTGTGCGCCTGGTCGCTGCCGCTGTTCTTCGCCGTGCCCATCTTCTCCCGGGACGTGTACGCCTACGTCGGCCAGGGCCGTCTGATGCTGGCCGGGCAGAACCCGTACACGACCGGCATCTCCGCCCTGGAGAACTGGTTCATGCTGGGCACGGACCCGACCTGGGCCGAGGCCCGGACGCCCTACGGGCCGTACTTCCTGTGGCTGGCGCGCGCGGTCGTGGCCCTCACGGGCGCGCAGCCGGATCTCTCCGTCCTGCTCTTCCGGATCCTGGCCTGCGCGGGTGTCCTCCTCTGCGTCGTGTACGTGCCCCGGCTCGCGCGGCTGCACGGGGTCGACCCGGCCCGTGCGCTGTGGATCGCGGTGGCCAACCCGCTGTTCCTCATCAGCTTCGTGGCCAGCGCGCACAACGACGCGCTGATGCTCGGACTGGCCGTGGCGGGAACGTACTTCGCGGCCACGGGCCGCCCGGTGACCGGGGTCCTCCTGGTGACCGCCTCGATCGGGATCAAGCCGATCACCATCCTCCTGCTGCCGTTCATCGGCCTCCTGTGGGCGGGGCCGAGAGCGTCCTGGCGGCGGAAGTTCGCCCTGTGGGCGGCCACGGCGGCGATCAGCTTCGGGGTGCTGCTGCTGAGCGGGCTCCCCTACCAGCTGGGCACCGGGTGGGTCTGGGCGCTGGTCGACCCCACCCCGGGGTACACCGGGTACTCGCCCTCCGGCTTCCTGGGCCAGCAGGTCCGCGACCTCGCGAACGCGGTGGGCCTGCCGGGCGCGGCCATGGCCTCCGTGCTGCGCGACGTCCTGCAGTACGCCGCCATCGGCCTGGTCCTGCTCCTGATGTTCCGCGGCGACGACCACCGGGTGGTCCGCAGGCTCGGCCTGGCGTTCGCCGCCGTGGTGCTGCTCTCCCCGATCATCCAGCCCTGGTACATCCTGTGGTTCCTCCCCTTCCTCGCCGCGACCGGGATCAGGGACAACTGGCAGATCCGCTCCCTGTACATCGTGATCACCTTCTTCGTGATCTTCGGCGCCCAGGACCAGCTCTCCGTGTGGCCCTTCATCGAGCTGACGGTGGACGCCTCGACGATCGCGTTCGTCACCGCCCTGGTGTTCACCGCCTACCTGATGCTCCTGGATCCCCACACCCGGCACCTGCTCGTCCACGGCGGCCCGGCGGGCTGGCTCGGCCGCCGACGACGCCGTCGTCGTCGGAGCTGAGGCGCCCGCGGCCGTCGGTCACCGGGGCGCGGCGGGCACCGCTGCGCCGGTGCCCAGCGGGAGCCGGACGGTGAAGAGCGTGCGGCCCGGGCGGGACTCCACGTCCACCGTGCCGCCGTGCGCCTGCACCACCGAGCGGACGATGGACAGGCCCAGGCCGGTGCTGCCCTCCCGGGTCTGCCGGGAGGTGTCCAGTCGGCTGAAGCGCTCGAAGAGCCTGGCCTGGAACTCCCGCGGGATGCCCGGGCCGGCGTCGAGCACGGAGGCCTCCGCCCAGCCGTCCCGGGTGGCCCGCACGGCGGCGGTCACCGCGGTGCCGGGCGGGGTGTGCTTGCGGGCGTTGGAGAGCAGGTTGGCCAGCACCTGGTGGAGCTGGGCGACGTCCGCCCGCACGGGCACCGGCTCCGCCGGCACGTCCAGGGCCCAGTCGTGGTCGGGGCCCGCGGCCGAGGCGTCGGTGAGGGCCTCGAGCACGAGCTCGCCGAGGTCGGCGTCCCGCAGCTCCGGGGGGCGGCCCTCGTCCAGGCGGGCGAGCAGCAGCAGGTCCTCGACCAGGGCGGTCATCCGCAGCGTCTGCTGCTCCACCCGGGCCAGCGAGGCGCGGCCGGTGCCGGTCAGCGGCTCGGTGAGCTGCAGCATGTCCGTGTAGCCGCGCACGGCCGCCAGGGGGGTGCGCAGCTCGTGGGAGGCGTCCGCCACGAACTCGCGCAGCCGGGTCTCGGAGTGCTGGCGCGCGGCCAGGGCCGAGTCCACGTTCTCGAGCAGGGAGTTCAGGGCGCGGCCCACCTCCCCGACCTCTGTCCCGGGACGAGCCAGCCCGGCGGGCACGTGCTGGTCGGCCAGGGAGACCTCGCCCGAGGCCAGCGGCAGGCGGGCGACGCGGGACGCCGCCGCCGAGACCTGTTCCAGCGGCCGCAGGGCACGGCGCACGACGACGGTCCCGGCCACCGCCGTGGTCACCAGCGCGAGCAGGCTGCCCGCGGTCATGGTGGTGACGAGCTCCGCCACGGTGTCGTCGACCGACGCGGTGGGCAGCCCGGTCACCAGCACCTGGCTGCCGCTGCGCCCGTCCCGGGCGACCGACTCGACCCGGTACTCGCCCACGGACAGGTCCACGTCGGAGAGCCGCCCCTGCTCCGTGCCCGTGGAGCGCCGAGGGTCCCCGAAGCCGCGCTCGTCCGGGCTCTCGGCCGCGAAGGCGCCCGCTTCCCGCAGGGCGGTGACGTCCTCCTCGGGCAGCGGCGCGGGCTCCCCGGACTCGGTGCGGTAGGACGCCGTGACCACCTCGTCCTCCCGCAGCACGGCCACCAGGACGCCCACCGGCTGGCCGGGGGCGTCGAGGGGGTCCCGCTCCGGGGCGGGGTCCCCCCGGGTGAAGGTCAGCGCCCGCCCGGTGGCCTGGCGCAGCGACCCGTCGAGCCGCTCGACGAGGTCCTGGCGGGTGAGCTCCACGATCGTGGCGCCCAGCACGAGGAGGACCACCGCCAGGAGGACGAGCACGCCGGCGATGAGCCGGGTGGCCAGGCGCAGGCGGCGCGGGGGGAGCGGGCCGTGCGGCATCAGGACGCGGGCTTGATGACGTACCCGGCGCCGCGCACGGTGTGGATCATGGGGGAGCGGCCCGCGTCGATCCGCTTGCGGAGGTAGGAGATGTAGAGCTCCACGATGTTGGCCTGGCCCGAGAAGTCGTAGTGCCACACGTTGTCCAGGATCTGGGCCTTGGACAGGACACGGCGCGGGTTCTCCATCAGGTAGCGCAGCAGCTCGAACTGCGTGGTGGTCAGCTCGACCGGCTCCCCGGCGCGGGTGACCTCGCGGCTGTCGATGTTGAGCACCAGGTCCCCGACCACCAGGGTGGCGCTGTCCTGGGCGGCGACCCCGGAGCGCTGCACGAGCCGGTGCAGCCGGATGAGCACCTCCTCGATCGAGAACGGCTTGGTCACGTAGTCGTCCCCGCCGGAGGCGAGCCCCTCGATCCGGTCCTGGACCGTGTCCTTGGCCGTGAGGAACAGCACCGGCACCGCGGGATAGGACTGGCGGATCCGGGCCAGGACCTTTAGCCCGTCCAGGCCGGGCAGCATCCGGTCCAGGACCAGCACGTCGGGGGCGAAGTCCCGCGCCTGCTGGACGGCGTCGAACCCCTCGTGGGAGATCCGGGCGTCCCACCCGCACATGCCCGTGCCCATGGCCACGAGATCGGCCAGCGCCGGCTCGTCGTCCACCACCAGCACCCGGATCGGCGAGCCGTCAGGGTGGGTCAGGCGAGGCAGGACCTCGGTGAGGACGGAGAAGCTGGAGGAGTAGGACATGGGTGCTCCCGGTGCCGGGCGGACGTGACACTGCCACTGTTGCGCACCAGATTAGGCGCACGTCCTGTGGAAGCTGTGCGCAGCCTGTGCCGTGCCACCGGGATTCTCAGACAGGCCGGGGCGGTCGGCACAGCTCCGGCACAGACTCCGGATGGACAGTGGAACCACTCGAGCCAGCCACCCACCGGACACCCAGGAGCGGACATGCGCACCATCACCATCACCGACGCCGTCGAGGCCGCCGCCCGCGCCCAGTACGAGCGGGCCGCCCACCCCGGAGCACCCCGGTGGGAGGACTGCGCCGAGTCCGACCGCGCCGTCTACCGCCACGCGGTGCGGCCCCACGTCGAAGCGGCCGCCCCGTTCATCGCCGCGCGGTCCCTGCAGGACGCGGCCACCGCCTTCGCCACCACCCGCCCCAGCGAGTCCGCCCGGCGCAGCCTCGAGTACCCGGTGGTGGAGCTGCGGGCCATGGCCTACCGGCACACGGCGGCCCAGCGCCCCGTCGGGGTGCCGTCGTCGTCGGCCCCGGTCGCGGCCCCGGTCACCGCTCCCGCTGCGGCGCCGCGCCGGGTGCGCGCCGTCCTCGGCGCACTCCGGTCGTCGAGGCGCCCCGAGGCCGTGTAGACCTCGGGAGGTCCTGCGGCCCGTCGCCCGCCGGACCGGTCGCGTGGCCCGCGTCACAGCAGAAGCACAGCATTCCGAAAAGCCCACCACATGTGCGCCAGCAAAGGTGGGGTGTGCACCGGTCCTCCGACCGGTCCGGCGGGCAGGGGGTCCGCCGTCCTGCCGCGCTGAGGGGCCGCTGCCATGACCGATTCCCGGGGCCGCCCGCCGAGGACCGTGCCGTGGGCGCCGGTCCCCGCGCGGCCGGCGAGCACTCCGCCCGCGGACGAGCCCTCCACCGACCGCGCGACGGCCGACCCGGCCACGAGCTCGACCGTGAGTTCCACCGCGAGCTCGACCGCCGGCACGGCCGCCGCACCCGCCAAGCGCCGCCTCGTCGGGGTGGACGCCGCCCGCGGCCTGGCCCTGATCGGGATGATCGCGATCCACATCCTGCCCTCGTGGGACCCGGAGACCTTCGAGCCCACCGCGCAGTGGACCGTCTTCGCCGGCCGCTCCGCGGCGCTGTTCGCCCTCCTGGCGGGCGTGGGCCTGGCCTTCAGCACCGGTGGCCGGACACCGCACACCGGCCGGGCGATGACCGCCGACCGGGCGGGGGTGGCCGTCCGCACGCTGCTGATCGCGGGCCTGGGGCTGGCGATCAACCACGTGCTGCCGGGGAGCACGATCGACGAGGTCCCGGCCGTCAACATCCTCGTCTACTACGGGGCCTTCTTCCTGCTGGCGATCCCGTTCCTGCGCCTGCCCGCCCGCGCCCTGTTCGTCTGGGCGGGGGTCTTCGCCCTGGCCGGTCCCGCGCTGGTGCACCTGCTGCGGGACGTCCTGCCGGTCGTGGAGCGCTACAACCCGGACTACCTCGATCTCGTCGGGGACCCCGGGGCCACCGCGGCCCGGCTGCTGCTGACCGGAACCTTCCCCGCCCTGCCGTACCTGGCCTATCTGCTGACCGGCCTGGCCATCGGCCGGCTCGACCTCGCCGGGATCCGGGTCCAGACCGGGCTGGTGCTGGGCGGGGCACTGCTGGCCGCCGGGGCCTCGCTGGCCTCCTGGGTGCTCGTCGACCGGGCCGGCGGCCTCGACCAGCTCGTGACCCGCACCCCCGGCTTCGACGAGGAGCTCGTCACCGAGGTCATCGTGTTCGGGCCCGACCCGACGCTGCCGACGACCACGTGGTGGTGGCTGGCGGTCGGCGGCCCGTACACCAACACCCCGCCGGCCCTGCTGCTGGGCCTGGGCTCCGCGGTGGCCGCCCTGGGCGTGTTCCTCCTGCTGGCCCGCCGCTGGGCCTCCTGGCTGCTGCCGCTGAGCGCGATGGGCGCGATGACCCTCACCGTGTACTCGGCGCACCTGCTCGCGCTGGCCGCCGAGGTGCACTACGACCAGCCGCTGTGGTTCTGGATCCACGTGGCCGTGGCGATGGCCTTCGCCCTCCTCTGGCGCCAGGCCATGGGGCAGGGCCCCCTCGAGCGGCTGGTGGCCGCCCTGGTGCGCGCCACCCGCCGGCGCGTGCTCGCCCGCGAGCAGCGCCCGGGCTGAGCACGCGGGCCGGGCAGCCCACGGCTGGGCGGTGCGGCTCGGGCAGCGCACGGCTGGGCAGCGCGGCTCGGGCAGCGCCCGAGCCGAGCACTGCGAATCGAGCCGCGCGGACCGAGCCCAGCGCTCCGCCCTGCGGGCGGGTGCTACCGGGTCTCGGCCGGCGCGTTGCGGCGCCGCAGCGCCGCGTAGCCCAGGATGAGCAGGCCGGCCGCTGCCAGGCCGACACCCACCCAGGCGGGGGAGCGGTACCCCCAGCCGGCGGAGATGACCACACCGCCGAGGAACGCGCCCACGGCGTTGGCCAGGTTGAACGCCGCGTGGTTCATCGCGGCGGTCAGGGACGGGGCGTCCTTGGCCTCGCGCAGCAGGCGCACCTGGAGCGAGGTCGTGAAGATCGAGCCCATGATGCCGATCCACAGCGCGCCCAGGACGGCCGCGACGGGGACGTGGACGAACAGCGCGAAGAACGCCAGGGCCACGCCGGACACGGCGCCGGCGCCGAGGGCGGTGCGCTCGATCGAGCGGTCGATGAGCGGGCCGGCCAGCAGCGAGCCCACGGTCATGCCCACGCCGAACACGGCCAGCACCCACGGCACGGTGCCGATGTCGAGGCCGGTGAGCTCGGTCAGGGTCGGGGAGATGTAGGTGTAGACCGCGAACATGCCGCCGAAGCCGATCGCCCCGGCGAGCAGCGTCAGGGCCACCTGGGGCCGGGCCAGGGCGCGGATCTCCTGGGCGGCCGAGGCCATGCCCTCGTTGCGGGTGCGCGGCACCCACAGGGCCAGGGCGGCGATGGTCAGGGCGCCCAGGAGCACCACCAGGAGATAGGCGGAGCGCCAGCCGAGGGCCCCGCCCAGGGCCGCGGCGAAGGGCACGCCCACGATGTTCGCGATGGTGAGCCCCAGCATCACCCGGGCCACGGCCGTGCCGCGCCGTTCGCGGGCCACCAGGGAGGAGGCCACCACCGCGGCGACCCCGAAGTAGGCGCCGTGGGGCAGGCCGGCGAGGAACCGGGCCACGTAGAGCCACTCGAGGGAGGGCGCGGCGGCGGAGAGCCCGTTGCCCACCACGAACGTGAGCATCAGCGCCAGCAGCAGGGTCTTGCGCTCCACCCGGGCGGCGAGGGACGTGATGAGCGGCGCCCCGACCACCACGCCCAGGGCGTAGAGGGAGATGGACTGGCCGACGGCGGGGATCGAGGCGCCGAAGTCCTCGGCGATGAACGGCAGGAGGCCCATCGAGGCGAACTCGGTGGTGCCGACTCCGAAGCCGCCCATCGCCAGGGCGAAGATGGCGAGGCGGGTGCCGGCGGGACCGGGGGCGTTGACCACCTGGAGCAGGGCGGTGCGGGGTGCGGACACGGCGGGTCCTTCCGGGGAGGGCGCAGGGACGGGGAACGAGCACGTCGTCGAGCCCGAAGGAAAGGGGAGGGGTGGCTTTCGATGCTACGCGCGTTCGCCCCGGTCTCCCATGCCTCCCGGTGTGATCTTCATCAGCCCGCCCGGCCGGCGCGTGCTCAGCGGAAGGCGGAGTGCCCGGTCAGCTGCTGGCCCAGGATGAGGGTGTGCACCTCGTCGGTGCCCTCGTAGGTGCGCACGGACTCCAGGTTGTTGGCGTGGCGCAGCGGCGAGTGCTCGAGGGTGACCCCGTTGCCGCCGAGCATCGTGCGCGCCTCCCGGCACACCTCGATCGCGATCCGGCAGTTGTTGAGCTTGCCCACCGAGATCATGTGGTTCTCCAGGCGGCCCTCGTCCTTGAGCCGCCCGATGCGCAGCGCCAGCAGCTGCCCCTTCTGGATCTCCAGGGCCATGTTCACCAGCTTCGCCTGCGAGAGCTGGTAGGCGGCGAGCGGCTTGTCGAACTGGATGCGCTGCTGGGAGTAGGCCAGTGCGGCGTCGAAGCTGTCGCGGGCCGCGCCCAGGGCGCCCCAGACGATCCCGTAGCGGGCCTCGTTGAGGCACGAGAACGGTCCCCGCAGACCGGGGTGGTGAGGCAGGATCGCGTCGGCGGGCAGCCGGACGTCCTCGAGGGCGATGTCGCACTGGATGGAGGCGCGCATGGACAGCTTCGGCTCGATCGGCGTGGCGGTGAACCCGGGGGTGTCCGTGGGCACGAGGAAGCCGCGGACGCGCTCCTGCCCGCTCTCGTCGACGGCCTTGGCCCAGATCACGGCCACGTGGGCGATCGAGGCGAGCCCGATCCAGCGCTTGGCGCCGTTGAGGACCCACTCGTCGCCCTCGCGCACCGCGGTGGTCGCCATGGTCGAGGGGTCCGAGCCGGCGGTGGGCTCGGTGAGGCCGAAGCACCCGATGATCTCGCCGGCGGCCATGCCGGGCAGCCAGCGCTGCTTCTGCTCCTCGGAGCCGTGCTTGGCGATCGCGGACATCGCCAGCGAGCCCTGCACGGAGACGAACGTGCGCAGCCCGGAGTCCCCGGCCTCGAGCTCCTGCATCGCGATGCCGTACTGCACCGCGGACTTCCCGGCGCACCCGTAGCCCTGGATGTGCATGCCGAGCAGTCCGAGCTGCGCCATCTCCGGGACGATCTCCTGCGGGAAGACGGCGTCGGCGAACCACCCGGCGATGTTCGGCCGGATCCGCCGGTCCACGAACTCGCGGACGGTGTCCCGGGTCTCGAGCTCCTCGGCGCTGAGGTCTGCTTCGACGTCGAGCAGGTCGGTCGCGGCGGCGTTCATGGGTCCTCCTGGGGATCGGGGTGCGGGGGTGCCTCTGACGAGGATGACGCATGCGTGACCTGGGCAACACACCTCGCTCGATATTTGAGTTTTAGGTATCACTGAACTGCACATTAGGTATTTGAGGTTTCACAGTGGGTCGTGGGAATGTGATCTGCACGACACCCATCCACCCCTCGGAGGACTCCTGTGACCCGATCGTCCCCCCGCGCCGTCGACGTCCCGCCCCGGGTGCGCATCGAGCGCACCGGTGCCGTGGCCGTGCTGACGCTCGACGACGAACGACGCCGCAACGTGCTCGGCCCCGAGCTGCGCACCCGGCTGCGGGCCGCCCTGGCGGAGCTCGCCGCGGACCCCGGGATCGGCGCCCTGGTGCTCACCGGCGCGGGAGGCTGCTTCAGCGGCGGCGGCGACCTCGCCTCCATGCCGCCCGCCGGTCCGGTCGAGTCCGCCGCCCGGATGGCCGAGGTGGCCGGGCTCGTGCAGGAGCTCGCGCAGCTGGAGAAGCCGGTCGTGGCCGCGGTGACCGGGCCCGCCGCCGGCGTGGCCGTCGGCCTGGTGTGCTGCTGCGACGTGGTGGTGGCCGGCGAGAGCGCCCGGTTCCTGTTTCCGTTCACCCGCCTGGGCCTGGCCCCGGACGGCGGGCTGGTGCACTCCCTGGTCCAGCGCACGGGTGCGGCCCGCGCCCGGCGGATCCTGCTGGAGGCCGCCCCGGTGGACGCCGCCACCGCCCTGGACGCGGGGCTGGCCGACCACGTGCTGCCGGACCCGGACGTGCTCGGCGCCGCGGTCGCCCGCGCCGCGGAGCTCGCCGGCCGGGCCCCGCTCGCCGTCGCCGCCGTGAAGCGGGGGATCCGCGAGGCCTCCGGCTCTCTCGGCGAGGCCCTGGACTTCGAGCGGGACCACCAGCCCGCGCTCTTCGGCACCGCCGACTTCCTGGAGGGCAAGCAGTCGTTCTTCGAGAAGCGGGTCCCCTCCTTCTCCGGGCGCTGAGCGCCCCCACCGCACGTCGAAAGGTCATCATGAGGACAACGAAGTCACGGCTCGCCGCTCTGGGCGCCGTCGCGGTGCTGGGTCTGACCGGCTGCGCGAGCGCCGAGGGGGACGAGCCGGTGGGCCCCAACGGCCTGCCGCAGCAGCTGGTGTGGTCCACCTACAACGTGGGCACCGGCACCTACAACGATCTCGCCGCCATCGCGAACACCCTCACCAACGAGGAGGGGGTGCAGGTGCGGCTGATGACGGCCGACACCGGCATCGGCCGGCTGGCGCCCCTCGTGAACGGCACCGTGGACTACTCGCGGGCCGGGGACGAGTACTACTACGCCTTCGAGGGCGACTACGAGTACGCCAGCGAGGAGTGGGGCCCCCAGGACATCCGCATGGTGTGGGCGCCGCTGGGCAACTACGGCCTGCTGGTGCGCGAGGACAGCGGCATCGACTCCTTCGCGGACCTCGAGGGCAAGCGGTTCCCCGAGCTGACCGCCAACACGTCCATCAACAACAAGATGGAGGGCTTCCTCAACTACGGCGGCCTGACCGGGGAGGACGTCCAGAAGGTCCCCATCTCCTACGGCGAGCAGATCGCCGGTCTCGAGGCGGGCCAGATCGACGCCCTGTACCAGAACGTGGTCGGCTCCAACATCGACGAGCTCGCGTCCTCCACGGACGTCAAGTGGCTGGGCTTCGACGACCCGGACCCGGCCCGCTACGAGACCTGGGAGGAGCTCATGCCCATGGTGTCGGTCGGCGAGGTCACGAACGCCGCCGGGATGGACGAGGGCGAGAGCGCCCGCGTCCTCGAGTACACGATCCCGCTGACCACGATGGGTTCCCGCGACGCGGACGAGGTCTACCACCTCGTGAAGTCGATGGTCGAGAACTACGAGCACTACGAGGGCACCACCCCGGACACGAAGCAGTTCGCCTTCGACGCCGTGCTCAAGGAGCCGCTGGTGGTCCCCTTCCACGAGGGCACCGTCCGCTACTTCGAGGAGCGCGGCGTGTGGACCGAGGAGCTGGAGCGGAAGAACGACGAGCTGATCGAGCGCGGCGAGCGGATGCGCGAGGCCTGGCCCGGCGTCGTCGAGTCCTCCTCCTCCGCGGAGGAGCTCGAGCAGAACTGGACGGACTGGAAGACCGACGAGCTGGACGGCGAGGAGACCGACGATGCGAACTGAGACCCGGGTGACACCGTTCTGGCGGACGGTGGTGATCGTGCTGACCGTCCTGGGCGTGCTGCTGGCCATGAACCAGGTCTTCTTCTGGAACGTGGGCGGGCTGTCCCTGCTGACCAACTCCTACCTGTACCTCATCCTGGCGGTGTTCCTGCCGGTCGTGTTCATCGTCAACCCCCTGCGCAGGATCCCGCTCGCCCAGCAGGTGGAGGCCCAGCAGGAGCACGGATCCGGCGGCAGCACCGCCCCGGTCCGCGAGCGCCGGGTCCAGTGGTTCGACGTCCTGCTCATGGTCGTCGCGGCGGCCGTGTGCGGCTACTTCGCGGTCAACGGGACGCGGATCAAGGACTTCGGCTGGGAGTACATGGCGCCCACCACCGCCACGGTCGCCGCGTTCGTGCTGTGGCTCGTGGTGCTCGAGGCCCTGCGCCGCACCGGCGGGCTGACGGTGACGGTCATCGCGCTGCTCTTCTCCCTGTACCCGCTGGTCGCCGAGAACCTGCCGATCGGCGTCCTGCAGGGCGTCACCTACGACCTGCCGACCCTGGCGCAGGTGCACATCATGGGCGCCGAGGGCGTGCTGGGCCTGCCCATCCAGACCGCGGCGACCATCCTGATCGGCTTCCTGGTCTTCGGGGTGGCCCTGCAGCACACCGGCGGCGCGGACTTCTTCCACAACCTCTCCATGTCGATCTTCGGCCGGTACCGCGGCGGCGCGGCGAAGGTGTCCGTGGCCAGCAGCGCCGCGATGGGCATGATGAGCGGCAGCGCCGTCTCCAACGTCCTGACCACCGGGCCCATGACCATCCCGGCCATGAAGCGCTCCGGGTTCAGCCCCACCTACGCGGGCGGCATCGAGGCCACGGCGTCCTCCGGCGGGTCCATCACCCCGCCGATCATGGGCACCGCGGCGTTCCTGATGGTCTCCTTCGTGGGCGTGCCCTACACGGAGATCCTGGTGGCCGCGACCATCCCGGCGGTCCTCTACTTCCTCGGCATCTACCTGCAGGTGGACGGCTACGCCGCCCGCAAGGGGCTCAAGGGCGTGCCCGTGGCCCAGCTGCCCCGGGCCCTCGCCACGCTCGTCCGGGGCTGGCCCTACGTCCTGGCCCTGGCCCTGCTGACCGGGCTGCTGTTCCTCACGAACTCCGAGACCCAGGTGCCGTACTGGGTGATCCTGGTGCTGCTGGTCGTGGCCGTGCTGCGCCCGGGCCAGAAGTTCGGGCTGCGGGAGTTCGCCGACTTCCTCGTGGAGTCCGGCCGGACGCTGGGCAACATCATCGGCATCATCGCCGGCGTGGGCCTGATCGTCGGCGGTCTCACCGCCACGGGCGTGAGCCTGTCCCTGGCCCGCGAGCTGGTCTCGCTGGTCGGCGACAACGTGGTCCTCATCCTCGTCGCCGGCGCCGTCACCTGCTTCATCCTCGGCATGGGCATGACGATCTCCGCGGCCTACGTGTTCCTGGCGATCGTCATGGTCCCGGCGGTCATCGACCTGGGCGTCAACCCGCTCGCGGCGCACCTGTTCGTCATCTACTGGGCGTCCGTCTCCTACATCACCCCGCCGGTGGGTCTCGCCGCCTTCGCCGCGGCGGGCCTGGCCAAGGCTCCCGCCATGGCCACCAGCGTGGCGGCCATGAAGCTCGGCGCGGTGAAGTACATCGTCCCGTTCGGCTTCGCCCTCAACCCCGCGCTGGTCGCCCAGGACTCGCCCGGCCGGATCCTGCTGGCCTTCGCCCTGAGCATCGTGGGCGTCTACGCCCTGGCCTCCGCCATCGAGGGCTGGACGGTCGGCTTCGACCGCCGGATGCCCGTCCTGTTCCGGGTCGCGGCCGCGGTCGGCGGGTTCCTGCTGTTCCTGCCCACGCCGCTCAGCGCCGTCGCCGGCCTGGTCCTCGTGGCCGGGAGCGTGCTGCTGACCTTCCTCACCGTGCGGACCGGACCCACGGACGACGACGACGCCGCTCCCGCCCCGGCCCCTGCGCCCGCCACCGCCACCGTCTGACCGGAAGGACCCGCCATGACCGACACCACCACGGACACCACCACGGACACCACCACCACGCCCGGCAACAGCACGAGCACCGCCCTCGACACCGGGACCGGCACCGTCACGGCCGAGCTCAGGGGCAGGGTCGCCGTCGTCACCGTGAACCGCCCCGAGGTGCGCAACGCCCTGAACGTCGGGGTGCTGGACGGGATCGAGGCGGCGCTCGACGCGCTGGAGCGGCGCGAGGACGCCGGCGCCGTCGTCTTCACCGGCGCGGGGGAGAAGGCCTTCGTGGCCGGGGCGGACATCTCCCAGCTGGTCGGCTACACGCTGCGGGACGGCCTGCGGGCCCGGATGCAGCGCCTCTGGGACCGGATCCAGGACCTCGAGCTGCCCACGATCGCCGCGGTCAACGGCTTCGCGCTGGGCGGGGGCAACGAGCTGGCGATGTCCTGCGACATCCGCGTGGCGGCCGCCGGCGCCCGGTTCGGACTGCCCGAGACCAACCTCGGCATCCTGCCCGGCGCCGGCGGCACCCAGCGGCTGTCCCGGCTCGTCGGGCTCGGCCGGGCCCAGGAGATGATCCTCACCGGCCGGATCATCGACGCGGAGGAGGCCCTGCGCATCGGCCTGGTGACCAGCGTGGTCCCGGCGGACGAGCTGATGGACGCGGCGCTCGCCACCGCGGACTCGATCCTCGCCAAGGGCCCCCTGGCGGTGCGGCTGGCCAAGCTCGTGGTGCGCAACGGCGCCGAGACGGACCAGCGCACCGGGCTGCTGCTCGAGCGGCTGGCCCAGTCCCTGCTCTACGCCTCCGACGAGAAGGCCGAGGGTGCGAGCGCCTTCCTGGAGAAGCGCCCAGCCCGCTTCCGCGACGACGACTGACCACCGGCCCCAGCCCCGGTCCCGAACCCTGTGGCCCCACCGACGGGTCCCACCACAACCTCCGAGGAGCAGACATGAACCCCCAGCCGAGCATCGACGCCGTCCGAGACGTCCTGGTCGTGGGATCCGGTGCCATGGGCACCCAGATCGGGGCGGTCTTCGCCCTCGCCGGCTACACCGTCACCACCAGCGACCTCGACCCCGCCGCCCTCGAACGGTCCCGGGACGAGGTGCACCGCCGCCTCGGCCGGCTCGCCGAGAAGGGCAGCCGGAGCCGGGCGGATGTCGACGCCGCCCTCGCCCGGATGGCGTACACCACCGACTCCCTCGAGGCGGCCCGCAGCACCGACTTCGTGCTCGAGGCCGCCGTGGAGCGCCTCGACATCAAGCGGCAGCTGTTCGCGGACCTGGACGAGGCCGCCCCCGAGCACGCGATCCTCGCGACCAACTCCTCGACCATCCCCTCGTCCCTGCTCACGGACGCGACCGGCCGCCCGGACCGGGTGTGCAACATGCACTTCTTCAACCCGGCGCTGGTCATGGCCTGCGTCGAGGTGGTGCGCAACCCGCAGACCTCCGACGCCACCGCGGAGACCACCACGGAGCTCGCCCGCCGGCTCGGCAAGCAGCCCGTGCGGCTCCACCACGAGGTCCCCGGCTTCGTGGCCAACCGCCTCCTCGGGGCCCTGCGGGACGAGGCGCTGCGCCTCGAGGCCGACGGCGTGGCGAGCTTCGAGGACATCGACGTGGCCGCGCGGACGGCCCTGGGCCACCCCATGGGGCCGTTCGAGCTCATGGACCTGGTCGGCATCGACGTGGCCTACCTGATCCGGCTGGCCCAGCACGAGCAGAGCGGGGACCCCGACGACCTCCCGCACCCCTCCGTGGAGAAGCTCTACGAGCAGGGCCGGTACGGCCGCAAGACCGGCCGCGGCTGGTACGAGTACGCCGGCTGAGCCCGGACGAGACGCGACGACGAAAAGAGAGAACATGAGCCAGTTCGAGGACGCCCACGCCCTGCAGGAGATCTTCGGCCGCCCCGGCACGGGCCCGCTCGCCGGGGTGGTGGTGGCGGATCTCAGCCGCGTGCTCGCCGGCCCCTACTGCACCATGCTGCTGGCGGACATGGGCGCGACCGTCATCAAGATCGAGAGCACCGCCGGGGACGACGCCCGCGCATGGGTCCCGCCCCACCGGGACGGCGAGAGCACGTTCTTCCTCTCGGTCAACCGCAACAAGCACTCCATCGCCCTGGACTTCTCGGACCCCGAGCAGCTCGCGGTCGTGGAGCGGATCATCGCCCGGGCGGACATCCTGGTGGAGAACTTCAAGCCCGGCGGCCTGGTGCGCTACGGCCTCGACTACGAGAGCGTCAGCGCCTGGCGCCCGGACCTCGTCTACGCCTCGATCACCGGCTTCGGCACCGCCGGCGGCGCCGACCTGCCCGGCTACGACCTCCTGGCCCAGGCCCTCTCCGGGATGATGAGCCTCACCGGCAGCCAGCACGGCGAGCCGTACCGGGCCGGCGTGGCCCTCTTCGACGTCATCACGGGCCTGCACGCCTCCACCGGCATCCTGGGCGCGTTCCACGAGCGGCAGTCCTCCGGGACGGGCCAGCACGTGGAGCTGAACCTGCTGAGCTCGGCGCTGTCCGGGCTGGTCAACCAGTCCGCCGCCTACGTGGCCGGCGGCAGCGTCCCCACCCGGATGGGCAACGAGCACCCGAGCCTCTACCCCTACGAGCCCTTCCCCACCCGGGACAAGGACATGGTCATCGCGGTGGGCAACAACGGGCAGTTCGCGCGGCTGTGCCGGTGCCTCGGCGCGCCCGAGCTCGCCGAGGACGAGCGGTTCGCCACGGTGTCCGCCCGCAACGCCAACCGGGTGGAGCTGCGCCGGCTGATGATCGAGCGGCTCGCCGCCCGGGACGCCGAGGACTGGTTCGAGCTGCTCAAGGCGGTCAAGGTGCCCTGCGCCCCGATCCTGGGGGTGGACGAGGGCGTCCGGTTCGCGGAGGGCCTCGGCCTGGACCCGGTGGTGCTGGCCGGGACGGGGGGCCGGGAGGTCCCCACGGTCCGCCACCCGGTCGACTTCAGCCGCACCCCGGTCGACTACACGCAGGCCCCGCCGCTGCTCGACGCGGACCGGGACCGAGTCCTGGCGTGGCTCGAGCGCGGCGAGCCCGCGGTCCGGCAGGCGTCGTGAGCGCCGTGCACACCACCGTGCTGCCCGTGCGCTGGTCCGACCAGGACCTGAACCGGCACGTCAACAACGCCCGCGTGGTCACCCTGATCGAGGAGGCGCGGCTCTCGGCGGTCGCCTCCTGGCTGGGGGAGGACGGCGTCCCGGACCCCGCCCGGCCGCGCGTGGTGGTCTCCCTGACGCTCGACTACCTGCGCTCCATCGACCACGGCCCCGAGCTCACGGCCCGCGCCTGGGTCTGCCGCCTCGGCCGGTCGTCCTACACGGTGGCCTACGAGCTGGTCCAGCACGGGCAGGTCGCGGTCCGCGCCCGGACGGTGCTCGTGCAGAAGGACCCGGCCACGGGCCGCTCCACCCCGCTGCCGGCGTCGGTGCGGGCCGCCCTGGAGGGCGTCGTCGTCCCGGAGCCGGAGCCGGAGCCGGACTCCGTGACCGTGCGTGCATGACCGCGTTCCGGAGGGGCCGGCCCGCCCTGCGGGCGCGGCGGATCGCCTATCCGGCGCTGCTGGCCACCACGGCGATGGGCACGATGTCCTCGAATGTGATCAACGCGCCGCTGTACGTCATCCAGACGGACCTCGGCATGACGGCCCAGCAGTCGGTGCTGGCCGTGAGCGCCTTCACGGTGGCCATGGCCACCGCCGTCCCGCTCGCCGGCTGGCTCGGCGACCGGCTCGGGGTCAAGACCTTCCTGATCTCGGCGCTGGGCGTCATGGTCCTCGCGGAGCTCACGGCGGCCGCGGCGGCGGGCATGGAGTCGCTCGTGCTCGCCCGGATGGTGCAGGGCGCGGCGTGCAGCGCGATCCCGCCCTGCGTGCAGGCGGCCCTGGTCACCACCTGGCCGGAGCGGACCGCGCAGACCATGGGCGCGTGGGCCTCCGCCATCGGCGTGGGCCAGGCTGTGGGCCCGCCCTTCGGCGGTGTCCTCACCGAGGCGCTGAGCTGGCGCTGGGTCTTCGTGGTGCACGCCGGGCTGGTGCTCGTGCTGATGGTCCTCCTGGTGGCGTTCATGCCCCGGATCGGGCGGCGGCGCCCGCCGATGCACGTGGCCGCGATGGTCTGGCTCGTCCTCGGCGGCGGCTCGACGGCCGCGGCCGTGGTGCTGGCCGGGCAGTCCGGCCCCTGGTCCTGGGCGGCGGCGAGCGCGGTCTGCGCGGTGCTCGGCTGGTGGCTGTTCGCCCACCTCTGCCGGCGCCGGGCCCGGCGGGCCGCGTCCGGGGCGACGTCCCCGCGGCCCCTGCTGGACCCGGCCCTGCTGCGGGACCCGGCCTACCTCACGGCAGCGGCCGGAGCGGGGCTGGCGATGGGGTCCATGGCGGTGGCCATCGTGGCCGTGCCCCTGTTCCTCGCCTCGGACCTGGACCTGGGCCCGGCCCGGATCGGCGCCGTGGTCTTCACCCTGGCGCTCGCCATGACGGCGGCGGGACCCGTCGCGGCGCGGGTGGGCCGCCGGCACGGCAGCGGCGTCCAGCTCGGCCGTGGGGTCCTGATCCTCGTGGTCGCCGCCCCGGTGGTCACGCTGGCCATGGTCTCGTCCGGTCTGGGAGTGGCCCACTGGGTGATCGTGTCCCTGGTGGTCCTGGGGCTCGTGCTCGCCGGGACCGGCATCGCCTTCGCCCAGAGCGCGGCGGCCACGGAGCTCCTGCTCTCGCCCGCCGGGGGCTCCGGGACCGCGATCGGCATCCACAACATGGTCCGCTTCCTCGCGATGGCCGTGGGCTACTCCGGGGTCTCCCTGGCGTGGGCCACCGGCGCCTCGCTCCTCGTCTTCCCCGCGGTCGCCCTGACCGCGCTGGGACTGCTCGCGATCCTGCGGGCCACCCGCCGGGAACGCCCGGCACCACCGACCACTCCGACCACCGCGGGTCCTGGGACCCGCCGACGAAAGGACCGACCATGACCACCATCTCCAGCGCCCCCTCGACCGAGGCCCCGGCCGCCGTCCGCGCGGGCGCCGCGACCTCCGACTACTTCCGGCTGGACGACGACCTGACGCCCGAGGAGATCGCGATCCGGGACCGGGTCCGCGAGTTCGCCCAGCAGCGCGTGCTGCCCGTGATCAACGACTACTGGGAGCGCGCCGAGTTCCCCTGGGAGCTGGTGCCCGGGCTGGCGGAGCTGGGCATCATCGGCACCACCATCCAGGGCTACGGCTGCCCGGGGATGTCCCGCAAGGCCGCCGGGATGGTGGCCCGGGAGATGGCGAGGGCCGACGGCAGCATCAACACGTTCCTGGGCGTGCACGGCAACCTGTGCATGGGGGCGCTGAACATGCTGGGGTCCGAGGAGCAGAAGCAGCGCTGGCTGCCGGCGATGGCGCGGCTGGAGAAGACCGGGGCCTTCGCCCTCACGGAGCCGGAGCACGGCTCGGACTCGGTGGCCCTGGAGACCTCCGCTCGCCGCGAGGGCGAGGAGTGGGTGATCGACGGGCACAAGCGCTGGATCGGCAACGGGGACGCGGCCGACGTCGTCGTCCTGTTCGCCCGCAACACCGAGGACGGGAAGGTCAACGCGTTCGTCGTGGAGAAGGACGACGACGGGAACCACCCGGCCGGGTACCGGCCCGAGGTGATCACCGGCAAGGTCGGCAAGCGCGCGATCCAGCAGGCCGACATCGTGCTCGAGGGCCTGCGGGTCCCGGCGGGCAATCGCCTCGAGAACTGCCGGTCCTTCAAGGACGTCTCCCGGGTGCTGCAGGCCACCCGCGGCGGCGCCGCGTGGGAGGCGGTCGGCCACGGCATGGCGGCCTTCGAGATCGCCGCCGACTACGCCGCGACACGGCAGCAGTTCGGCCGGGCCATCGGCGGCTACCAGCTGGTCCAGTCGCGGCTGGCCAACATGCTCAGCGAGCTCACCACCATGCAGCTGCTCTGCGACCGCATGGCCGAGCTCGCCGACCGCGGTCAGCTGTCCAACGCGCAGGCCTCGATGGTGAAGATGGCCACGGCGCAGAAGGGCAAGTGGATCTGCAACGAGGCCCGGGACCTCCTGGCCGGCAACGGGCTGCTGCTCGAGAACCACGTCGTCCGGCACATGACGGACATGGAGGTGGTCTCCACCTACGAGGGCACCGACTCCATCCAGGCGCTGCTCGTGGGCCGGGACATCACCGGCATCTCGGCCTTCAGCTGAGCATCCCCCCCTCGGCGAGGGGGCGGGGGTCACGGAGTGCCGGGCGCCGGGGCGGGCAGCGGGCCCCCGGGCGCGGGGAACACCGTCTCGGAGATCTCGATGACGGACTGCAGCGCCGGGTTGGCGTCCCCGCGGCGCCACAGGAGGCGGACCTCGACCGGCTTCTGCTCCTGCGTCAGCGGCTTGTAGACCACGCCCCGGGACGGCACGTTGTCCCGGACGCTGGAGAGGATGAGGGAGATGCCCATCCCGGCGCCCACGAGGACCACGAGCGTCCAGGAGTCCGGGGCCACCTGGACGATGCGCGGGACGAACCCCGCGTTCATCGCCAGGGTGTTGAGCCGGTTGGGCAGCGTGGCCCCCGCCCCGCCGGGCAGCACGATCCACGCCTCCCCGGCGAGGTCCTCGACGTCGACCGTCTCGCGGTCGGCCAGCGGGTGGCTCTCCGGGAGGGCGATGAGCAGCTCCTCGAGCGCGACCAGCCGGGAGCTGATCTCCGCGGGCAGGAAGTCCCACCGGCCGATCACGATGTCGAGGGAGTCGTCCAGGACCTTCTCCAGGCCCAGGTAGGAGAACTGCGAGCTGTAGAGCTCCAGGCTGATCCCGGGGCGACGGCGCCGGACCTGGCGCGCCAGTTCGCCCACCGCCTGGTTCACCGAGGCCCCGGCGAAGCCGAGCCGCACCCGCCCGGTCTCGCCCGCCTGGGACTTGCGGACCACGTCCTTCATGCGCTGCGCGAGCATCACCAGCTCCCGGGCCGGCTCGAGCAGGGCCTCGCCCTGCGGCGTCAGGGTCACGTGGCGGGTGTTGCGCTCGAACAGGGTGGCGCCCAGCTCGGACTCCAGCTGCCGGATCAGGCGGCTGAGGGGCGGCTGCGCCATGTGCAGGCGCTTTGCCGCGCGGCCGAAGTGCAGCTCCTCCGCGACGGCGAGGAACGCCAGGGCCTTGTGGACTTCCATCCGGCCAGACTAGGTCGTGCCCGAGGGGCAGCACGGGAGTGCCGGCGTCGCAATTGTCATTTGTGGGGCTTGCCCGCCCGTCCGTGGCATGCTTCGTCTCGTTATGAGGATCGTCATGCTCCGGAAACACGACGTGCCCGATGCAGTAACACGCACTTCCTACCGTCGGAGCTGAACCGCTCGCCCCGCCCCCAAGGAGCAGCCCATGACCGAGCACGCCGGACCAGGACCCGCGCCCGTGGTGCCGCACGCCCGGCGGCCGGTCCTCCGGGTGGTCGGCGGCACCGCTGCCGCCCCCGCCCGCCCCGAGCCCCTCCGCGCCGAGCCGGACCCCGAGGACGCCGCCCGGGCCCGCGCCGCGGCCGCGCGGGCCGCCCACCCCTCGTCCGGCCTGGGCGTCCCGGGCTTCCAGCGCCCGCAGCCGGGGGGTCCCGCGCAGGACGGACGCCCGGCGGCCGGGACCCCCGCGGCACCCCGGGCGGAGGAGGGGCACGACGTCCCCGCCCTCGACGGGCTCGGCCCGCACGTGGTCACCGGCGCGGTGCTCCTGCCGGCGGCCCGCTCCGGCGACGCGCTCAAGGTCGAGGTGCTCCGGGTCGCGGACCCCGGCGCGTCCGGCGGTCCGCTCGGGACCGGGTGCACCGCCTACCTGCCGGTCCGTGCGGACGGGACCGCCTTCTGCCCCCGGGAGCTCCACCGGGCCCTCGGCGCGGCCGGGCAGCCCCTGCGCGGCACCTTCCGGGTGACCGTGTGCCGGACCGGCGCCCAGGACGTGCCCGCCGTGGCGCACCGGCAGCCGTTCGCCGAGACCGACGAGCACTGGATCGTCGTCGGGCGCTCCGGGACGGAGGACGCCGACGAGCAGACGTTCTGCCTGACCGCGGCCATGCAGCAGGCCGTGCGGGCCGGGGTGGACTTCCTGGCCCGGGACCGCGGCATGGACCGGCCCATCGCCCACGCCTATCTCTCCAGCGCCGCGGAGTTCGCCGTCACCCGGCTGGAGGACAGCTCCGCGGGCGCCCACGGCCGGATCCGCAAGGCCGACTTCCGCTGAATCAGCACCTCGCCACGGGTTCCGCCGACCCGCCCCGATCGATGTGCATTCGTAACCGTCATATTTCGCATGGGACATGCCGGACCCCCCGGTGACCCCTACTGTGGGTGACGCAGGTCACGCGGGCGTCCGTGCGCGGTCCCGACAACGAGGTCGGGCTGTCGCCGCCGGTAGCACCACGGCCGGGGCGCCCGGTGACCTGTCCAACCCCCGCTCCCGCCCTCGGCGCTCGCCGTCACGGCCCGGAAACACGGGGACCCCGAACCGGAAACACGCTCTCCCTATGGTCGTAGGCGTTCGAGAAAGCCGCCCCTGACCGCAGGAGACACCCATGAGTGAGCACTTCGCCCGCCGCGCCGCCGACGAACTCCAGCGGGGTCTGGGGCGGCGCACCTTCTTCCGGGCGGCCACCGCCGTGGCCGCCGCCGGCGCGGTCACCGGCACCGGGGCCGGCGCGGCCTCCGCGGCCGTCCCGATGGGCGCCCAGCACCCGAAGGGCGGCCGCCCCGGCTTCCGGGGCTCCGTCCTGCAGCCCGGGAAGGGCAGGATCCCCGGGGACCACTACCTGCCCTCGGACGTGGACAGTGTGCTGTGGGGCTACGTCCCGTCCGTGGACGCCGAGCCCTCGCTGCGCATGCGCTCGGGGCGCACGGTCACCATCGACGCCGTCTCCCACGAGGGGATCCTCGAGGACCAGGGCCGGGACCCGGTGGAG
This sequence comes from Kocuria rosea, assembly GCF_006094695.1. NCBI lineage: Bacteria > Bacillati > Actinomycetota > Actinomycetes > Micrococcales > Micrococcaceae > Kocuria > Kocuria rosea. Next base: position 158,233 of record NZ_CP035103.1, read on the forward strand.
TTCTTCGGCGCGCAGGGGGTCTCCCGCGCCCGGGTCCTGGACGACGCGGTGGAGATCGCCCGCGACTACGACCGCACCGAGCGGGACTTCGACCGGGACGGCCCGCACGTGGTGACCGGCCCGGTGTTCGTCGAGGAGGCGCGGCCCGGGGACGTCCTGAAGATCGAGACCCTGCACGCCGACCTGCGCGTGCCGTACGGGGTGGTCTCGAGCCGCCACGGCAAGGGCGCGCTGCCGGGCCCCGCCCGCGGCGGGCCGGTGGCCGACATCCTCGTCGAGGACGTGCTGCCGACGGTGGGCACGGACGGCCGGTCCACGGGCAACCCGCAGGAGTACGGCAACGTCTCCACGTTCACCCCGGTGGAGCACGGTCAGGGCGTCATGGCCGGCGGGGCCGTGCGGTTCCCGCTGCGCCCGTTCATGGGCATGATGGGCGTCGCATACCAGCAGGGCTCCGGGCCCACCGACGACCTGCTCAACTCGATCCCGCCGACGCTGGGCGGCGGCAACATCGACATCCGCCACCTCGGCGTGGGCTCCACCTTCTACCTGCCCGTGCAGACGGACGGCGCCCTGTTCTACGTGGGGGACCCGCACATGGCCATGGGCGACGGCGAGGTGGCGCTCACCGCGATGGAGGGCTCGCTGCGCGGCACGTTCCGGCTCACGGTCTGCAAGGCCGGGGAGGGGGACGCGCCCTCCGTGGCCCACTCCTACCCGTTCGCGGAGACGGACGAGCACTGGATCCCGATCGGGCTCTCCGACCCGGACGGCGCGGCCGGCGGGGGGCAGAACTCCGATCTCGACGTGGCGATGCGCCGGGCCGTGCTCAACGCCCTCGACTTCCTCGAGCAGGACAAGGGCATGGAGCGCGCCGTGGCCTACGCCTACCTCTCGGCCGCCGCGGACTTCGCCATCTCCCAGGTGGTGGACCGCACCGTGGGGGTGCACGGGCTGATCCGCAAGGCGGACTTCGACCGATCCTGAGCCCGCGCTGTCGATTCGCGGGCATGACCTCTAGTCTGCGGGCATGACCTCGTCCGCCCGGCCGGCAGCACCGGCCGCCTCCCTGCCGCGCACGATCGCCCGGGTGCTCCTCGGGCTCGCCCTGCTCGGCGCCGGGATCAGCCACCTCACGGTGGCCCGCCAGGAGTTCACGGCCCAGGTTCCCGAGTGGCTGCCCGTCCCCGACGACGCCGTGGTGCTGGGCTCCGGGGTGGTGGAGATCGTCCTCGGCGCCGCGCTGGTGGTCCTGCCCCGGCGGCGGGTGCTGCTCGGGTGGCTCGCCGCGGCGTTCTTCGTGGCCGTGTTCCCGGGCAACGTCTCGCAGTACCTCACGCGCACGGACGCCTTCGGTCTGGACACCGACCGCGCCCGGGCCGTGCGGCTGCTGTTCCAGCCGCTGCTCGTGCTGTGGGCTCTGTGGTCCACCGGGGCGTGGCGGTCGTGGCGCCGCTCCAGCCGGGATCAGTCCCGGCGGTCGGCGTAGCGCTCGGCCCAGCGGTCCCGCACGCGCCGGTACAGGGTGAAGGTCCCGAGGTAGGCGAGGGCCGCGAGCACCACGACGGGCAGCCACTCCTGGGCGTCCACGGTGGTCAGCAGCGCCCCGGCCGAGGTCAGCACCAGGGCCAGGACGAGCAGGGTCGCGACGATCGACTTCACGGGCGTCCTTCCGGGGCGCGGCGGCGTTGCGGGGCCCTTCCAGGGTAGCGGCCCGGCACGCGCGGCCCGGGGGGCTCAGCAGGCCTCGGCGAGCGCGCGGCCGGTCCCGTCCGCGGGAGAGGTCGCCGGAGAGTGCGCGGAGGAGTGCGCGGGGAACGTCGCGGGGATGTCGCCCAGGTGCAGCAGGTCCACCACGTCCGCCTCGTCGAGGGCCGCCTCGCGGGCCAGGAGGGTGATCGGCACGCCGTGGCGCACGGCCAGGCGGAGCTCGTCGCGCAGGGACTCGAGGGCCTGGTCCAGCCGCCAGCGCTCGGCCTCGAGCCCGGCCTCGTAGGCGCACAGGCGCCGGGCCTGCTCCTGGGTGTCCTGGGCGGCAAGAGGCCCGGCGTCCGCCAGGGCCTGGTCGAAGGACCACTCGGCGTTCTCGACCCGTCCGGCCGCGGCGAGGACGCGCCGGGTGAAGAACGGGCGGAAAAGCATCGCCTCGCCGTCGGGGACGATCGAGGGCACCGTGCCTCCGGGGACCGGCGTCTCCTGCAGGAAGCCGCAGGCGCAGGCGTGCACCCGCCGGCCGTCGATCGCCGCCTGGGCCACGGCGTGGTTGACGTGGTCCTGCACCTCGGCGAAGTCGAGGGTGCGCACCGGCATGGGCTCGCCGCAGTGCACGGGGGCGGCGGGAACCGCCCCGGGGTCGTTCCGGACCGCCCGGAGGGGGGAGTGCTCTGTCGTCTCTACGGTGGATCCGGGGTGCAGCTGCTGGCTCATCTTCCGACCTCTTCCTCACGTACCCTGCGGTGTTCCTCTGCGACGGCGTGCGCTCCCTCACAGGACCACACGATCCCATCGAACAGCAGTATTACTAGATTGTCTAGTTATCAGTTCATTTGATTTGTAGATCACCTACACTGGACGCATGACCGCACATCCCCGCACCTCGTCCGGCTACTGGTACGCCGCCGAGGGCGACCGTCCTCCGGCCGTGCAGGTGCTCGAGGCCCTGCGGGCCTACCGGGCGGCCGAGTCCGCCATGCGGCTGCGCACCCGCGACTCCATGGGCATGGGGGAGAAGGACGTGCTGGCCCTGCGCTACCTGCTGGAGGCCGACCGCGCCGGGACCCCCATGAGCCCCCGGGACCTGGCGAGCAAGCTGGGCATCTCCTCGGCCTCCACCACCACGCTGCTGGACCGGCTCTCCCGCAGCGGCCACGTGGCCCGCCGCCCCCACCCCACGGACCGGCGGGCGCTGGTGATCGTGGCCACCCAGGAGGCCGACTGCGAGGTCCGCTCCACCCTCGGCGCCATGCACGAGCGGATGCTCCGTGCCGCCCGGGATCTGTCCGCCGAGGAGGCCGCCACCGTGACCGCCTTCCTGCACGCGATGGCCGAGGCGGTCGAGGCCGTCGACGAGCGGCAGCTCCACGAGCACGTCGAGGACTGCCGGCACCCCGGACCCGGGGGCGCCTGAGCCGGCGCCCGCAACATCGGCGACGGCCTCAAGAACTGACCGGGGCGCGCACGCCGGTCCCCGCCCTCCGAACCGAGGGCGGGGACCGGCGTCGTCATGGCCGGGACCCCGGCGGACCCGTCAGTGGGTCGGGAAGCCCAGGTTGATCTGGGACTCCGAGGGCTCGGGCCAGCGCGTGGTCACGAGCTTGCGGCGGGTGTAGAAGTTGAACGCCTCCGGCCCGTACATGTGGGTGTCGCCGAAGAGGGAGTTCTTCCAGCCGCCGAACGAGAACGCGCCGATCGGCACCGGGATGGGGACGTTGACCCCGACCATGCCGACCTCGATCTCGAACTCGAACTGCCGGGCCGTCTTGCCGTCGCGGGTGAACACCGCCACCCCGTTGGCGAACTGGTTGGTGTTGATCAGCCGCACGGCCTCCTCGTAGGTGTCCACCCGCACCACGGACAGGACCGGGCCGAAGATCTCCTCGTCGTAGGCCTTCATGCCGGGCCTCACGTGGTCCAGCAGCGAGACGCCGGTGAAGAACCCCTCGCCGTCGAACTCCTGCTGCGTGCCGTCGACCACGACGGTCGCACCCTCGGCCTCCGCCCCGGTCACGTAGCCGTTGACCCGGTCCAGGGCCGCCCTCGTGATGAGCGGGCCCATCTCGGAGGCCGGGTCGGTGCCGTCCCCGATGGTCAGCTTCGCGATCCGCTCCTTCAGCCGCTCGATGAGCGGGTCGGCCACGTCCCCCACGGTGACGAGCACCGAGACCGCCATGCAGCGCTCCCCGGCGGAGCCGTAGGCGGCCGAGATAGCGGCGTCGGCGGCCCCGTCCAGGTCCGCGTCCGGCATGACCACCATGTGGTTCTTCGCCCCGCCCAGGGCCTGGACGCGCTTGCCGTGCTGCGCCGAGGTCTCGTAGATGTACCGGGCGATGGGGGTGGAGCCCACGAAGGACACGGCCTTGACCAGCGGGTTGGTCAGCAGCTCGTCCACGGCCTCCTTGTCCCCGTGCACCACGTTGAGCACCCCCGGGGGCAGCCCGGCCTCGGCGAAGGCCTCGGCGATCCACACCGCCGCCGAGGGGTCCCGCTCGGAGGGCTTGAGGATCACGGTGTTCCCGGCGGCGATCGCGGTGGTGATCATCCACAGCGGGACCATGGCGGGGAAGTTGAACGGGGTGATGCAGGCGACCACGCCCACCGGCTGGCGGGTCTGGTGCACGTCCACCCCGGTGGCGGCCTGCTCGAGGAACTCCCCCTTCATGTGGTGCATGAGTCCCGCGCAGAACTGCACGTTCTCCAGCCCGCGGGCGACCTCGCCGGCCGCGTCCGAGAGGACCTTGCCGTGCTCGGCGGTGATGATGGCGGCCAGCTCCGGGGTGCGCTCCCGGATGATGTTCTCGACCTTGAACATGATCGCCGAGCGCTTCGACAGTCCGGTGGCCCGCCATCCGGGCAGGGCGAGCTCGGCGGCCTCCACCGCGGTGGCGACGTCCTCGGCGGAGGCCAGCAGCACCTGCTTGGCCACCTGCCCGGTCGCGGGGTTGTAGACGTCCGCGGTGCGCCCGGGCCCGCCGTGGCGCTTCCCGTCGATGAAGTGCTCGATGACCGCGCCGGTGGTCCGGGGGTCCTGGGCGCCCCGCTCGGCGTCCTGCTGCGCGCGGGCCTCGGCGTCCTGCTTGGTGTTCTGCATGGTGTCCTCCTCGGTCGTGGTGGTCTTGGCGCCGTTCAGGCCTTGTCCGGGTCCCAGCCCGGGATCTTCCCGTCCGGCGCGGCGTACTTGGTGATGAGGGAGCAGTCCTTGTCCCCGAGCCCCTCGTCGATGAGCTGCTGCAGCCTCTCGGCCACGAGCTTGGCGGCGGGCAGCTCCACGCCGGTCTGCTCGCCCGCCATGAGTGCCAGACCGGCGTCCTTGGCGGCGAGGGCGGCGCTGAAGGTGGCCTCGAAGTTCTTGTTCGCCGCGGCGGAGTCCACGATGCCGGGCACGGGGTACCAGGTCTGCAGCGCCCAGGAGTTGCCCGAGGACACCGAGGCGATGTCCCAGAACACCTGCGGGTCCAGGCCCAGCCGGTCGGCGAGCACGGAGCCCTCGGCGCAGGCCTCGAGGCAGATGAACAGCATCATGTTGTTGACGATCTTGGCGGCCTGGCCCGTGCCGGCGTGGCCCGTGGCCACGATCTTGCGGGCCATGGGCTCGATGAACGTCCGGGCCTGCTCCACGACGTCGGGCTTCCCGCCGACCATGAAGGTCAGGGTGGCCGCGGCCGCGCCGCTGATCCCGCCGGAGACCGGCGCGTCCACGAAGCGGAAGCCGGCGTCCTCGGCGGCCCGGTGGAGCTCCTCCGCGGTCTCCACGTCGATGGTGGAGCTGTCGATGAGCAGCGCGTCCTTCGGGGCGAGCGCGATGACGCCGCTGTCGCCGAGGTAGACGGCGCGGGCGTGCTCGCCCTTGGGCAGCATCGTGAACACGACGTCGGCGCCCTGGAGGGCCTCCTCCAGCGTGTCGAAGGTCTGCACGCCGCGGTCGCGGGCGGCCGCCATGGCGTCGGCGCTGACGTCGTGGCCGCGGACGTCGTAGCCCGCCCCGGCGAGGTTGGCGGACATCGGGTTGCCCATGTGGCCGAGGCCGATCCAGGTGATGGTGGTCATCGGGGAGTCCCTTCTGCAAGGTGTCGAGGGTGTCGGGAGCTGGGGGTCGTGCACAGCGCGCCCAGCGGCGGACCGGGGAGCCGGTCCGCCGCTGGGCGCGGGTGGGTGCGGAGGTCGGGGATCAGGAGGTCCGGTCCTCGGCGGACTTCTCCTCGGAGAGCCGGCGCCGGTCCTCGGCGTCGATATCCTGCAGGGAGATGCCCTTGGTCTCGCGCAGCGTCCACACCGCGAAGAGGGTGATGAGGCAGGCGATGGCGATGTAGATCGCGATCGGCACCCAGGAGTTGAACTCGCGCAGCAGGGCGGTGGCGATGATCGGGGCCAGCGAGCCGGCCACGATCGAGGTCACCTGGTAGCCCAGGGAGACGCCCGAGTAGCGCATCCGGGTGGGGAACATCTCGGCCATGATGGCCGGCTGCCCGGCGTACATGAGCGCGTGGATCATCAGGCCGATGGTGATGGACGCCAGGATGATGAAGCTGTTGTCCGTGTTGAACATCGGGAAGGCGATGAACGCCCAGAAGATGCCGAGGAAGGCGCCCGCGGCGTACATCGGGCGGCGGCCCACCCTGTCGGTGGCCCGGCCGACGAGCGGCACGCAGATCGCGTGGATCACGTGGGCGATCAGCAGCAGGAGCAGGATCCGGCTGGTGTCCACGTCACGCTGGGTGGACAGGTAGGTGATCGAGAAGGTGACCACCACGTAGTAGAGGATGTTCTCGGCGAAGCGCAGGCCCATGGCGCCGAAGACGCCGCGGGGGTAGCGGCGGAAGACCTCGCCCACGCCGTAGGCGGCGGACTTCTCCTCGCGGACCTCCTGCTGGGCCTCCTTGAAGATCGCGGCGTCCGTCACGTGGGTGCGGATGTAGTAGCCGATGGCCACGATGACGATCGAGAGCCAGAAGCCCACGCGCCAGCCCCAGGAGAGGAAGGCCTCCTCGGAGAGGGTGAAGGACAGGGTGAGCAGCACGACGGTGGCCAGCAGGTTGCCCAGCGGCACGGCGGCCTGCGGCCAGCTGGACCAGAAGCCGCGCTCCTTGTTGGGGGAGTGCTCGGCCACGAGCAGGACCGCGCCGCCCCACTCGCCGCCCACCGCGAAGCCCTGCACGAAGCGCAGCACCACCAGCATGGCGGGGGCCCAGTAGCCGACCTGCTCGAAGCCGGGCAGGCAGCCCATGAGGAAGGTGGCGGCGCCGACCATGACGATCGAGATCTGCAGCAGGTGCTTGCGCCCGTACTTGTCGCCGAAGTGGCCGAAGACGATGCCGCCAAGCGGGCGGGCGATGAAGCCGACCGCGTAGATCAGGAACGCCTTGAGGATGCCGTCCAGCGGGTTGCCGGTGTCCACGAAGAAGAGCTGGCCGAAGACCAGGGTGGACGCGGTGGCGAAGAGGAAGAACTCGTACCACTCCACGACCGTGCCGGCCATCGAGGCCGCCACGACCTTCTTCAGCCCGCCCCGGTTCTCGGGGGAGTCGTTCGGGTCCGCCGACGCGGCGACCCTGTCCTCGGTGCTCATGTGGTTCTCCTCCTGCTGGGGAAACGGTGACGGTGGTCACAATGTTTGCCTACAGTGTGCGGATATGTGGTGCGCTTCACAATGACCATGCGCTCGCGGCACCTGTGCAAAAATGCACATGCCGCCCGGACGTGTGCGTTCCCCCGGGCCGGTCCAGCCCCCGGGAGGAGAAGCCCCTTGTCGCACGGTGCCGACGACCTCCTGCTGCTGCTCGCGGTGGTCCGCCACGGCTCCTACGCCGGCGCCGCCGCGGACCTCGGGCTCAGTCACACGACCGTGTCGCGGCGGATGGCGGCGCTCGAGAAGACCGTGGGCGCCCGGCTGCTCGTGCGCACCGGGGAGATGTGGGAGCCCAGCGAGCTGGGCCGGAAGTTCGTGGCCGCCGGCGAGGAGATCGAGGCGGCGCTGGGCTCCCTCCCGCTCGGCGCGGGCGGGCGCGGCAGCACCGTCAACGGCGTGGTGCGGGCGCTGGCTCCGGACGGCTTCGGCGGCGTGGTGATGGGCGCGGCCATGCGGCGGCTCATCGAGGAGCACCCCGGGGTGCGGCTGGAGATGATCAACGCGGCACGGCGGGCGCAGACCAACCCGGTGGGCATCGACCTGGAGGTGGTCGTCGGGCGCCCGGAGGTCTCCCGCAAGGAGGCCTTCCACCTGGCCGACTACTCCCTGGGCGTCTATGCCTCCCGGGACTACCTGGCCGCCCACCCGGCCATCCGCACGCCCGACCAGGTGCAGGAGCACCCGCTCATCTACTTCGTGGACTCCATGCAGGACGTCGCGGAGCTGGACATCCCGCGCCGGCGGTTCCCGCGGATGCGCCAGGGCGTGGGGGCGACGTCCTCGGTGGTGCACGTGGAGCTCACCCGGGCGGGCGCCGGGGTCGGGCTGCTGCCCTGCTATCTCGCCGAGCGGGCCGGGGACCTGGTCCGGCTCTTCCCCCAGGAGCTGTGGTTCCCCGTGGAGTACTGGGTGGTCTCCCGCGCCGACCTGCTGCGCCGGCCCGCCGTGCGGGCGGTCATGACCGCGATCCGCGCGGCCGTGGCCGACATGAAGGACGAGCTCATCGCCGCCCCGGCGGCGGACACGGACTGAACCGCGCCGTCCGCCGTCCCCGCGGAGCGCGCCCTACCGGGAGCGGAGGATGTCGAAGACCGAGGAGTCGTCGTGCCGGCCGTGGCCCTCGCGGCGGCCGCGCACGTAGAGCTGCTCGGCCGCCGAGGCCAGCGGCACCGGCTGGGCGACCGCCCGGGCGGCGTCGGTGACCAGACCCATGTCCTTGACGAAGATGTCCAGGGCGGAGCGGACCTCGGCCTGCTCGCCCTGCAGCATCCGCGGCCCGCGGTCCTCGAACATGAAGGACGTGGCGGCCCCGGTCGAGAGGACCTCCAGGCACTGCGCCGGGTCCAGGCCCATGGAGTCCGCCAGGGCCAGCGCCTCGCCCGCCACGGCGATGTGCACCCCGCACAGCAGCTGGTTGACCACCTTGAACCGCTGCCCGTCGCCGACCCGGGGGCCGACGAGCGGGGCGTTGGCGGCCATCGCGTCCAGCAGCGGCCGGACAGCGGCGACGTCCTGGTCCGCGCCGCCGACCATCACGAGCAGGTCCCCGGTGGCGGCGCGCGCCGTGCCGCCGGACACCGGGGCGTCGACGACCCGCCGGACGCCGCGGCTCTCGAGGCCCTGCGCGGCGGACTCCACGGCCTGGGGGCCGACGGTCGCCATCACGAGCAGGACCGTGTCCGGGTCCAGGGCGTCGGCGATGCCGCGCTCGCCGAACAGGACGTCGTGCAGCTGCGCCCCGGTCGCGACCATGACGACGACGACGTCCGCGCCGGCCGCGGCCTCCCGGGGATCGGCCAGCAGCTCCAGGGCGTCGCCCACGACCTCCCCGGCGCGGGGGGAGACGTCGAAGCCGCGGACGGGGAAGCCGGCGCGGGCCAGGGCGAGGGCCATGGGGGCGCCCATGGCGCCCAGCCCGAGGAAGCCGACGGACAGGGGTGTGCTCATGACGGGTTCTCCTGGGGATCAGAGGTGCGGGTGTGTGCGGCGGCCCGGTCGAGGACCTCCACGACGTCGGCGAGGGCGCTCTCGGTGCCCACGTTGCCGGGGAAGACCACATAGGGCCCGCCCCGGGTGGTGTCCGGGGCGTCGGTGGGCTGGAACATGGAGATCTGGCCGGGGAAGAACTGGCCGGCCACGGTGGCCCGGCGGATGCCGAGACCGCGGTGGGCCACCTCGTGGGAGGTGATCCCGCCCTTGGCCACGACCCACGCCGGGCGGGCCTGCGCCACCCCGTGCACAACCTCCACGAGCGCGTCGGAGACCGACCGGGCGATGGCCAGCGACTCGTCGGGGTCGTCCGTGCGCACGAGCTCGCGGCTCGTCCACACGACCGCGTCGCGGCTCCCCAGCGCCTCGGTGATCCGCGCGACGGCGTCGGCCACGTAGCCGGGGCGGGCGTTGTCGTCGAGCAGGGTGGGCACGTGGAGCTCGACCTCGAAGAGGTCGCGGCGGGTCCGCAGCTCGGCGAGCTGGCGGTTGGTGAGCCCCACGTGGGAGCCGACGGCCACGATTCCGTGCGGGAGGCGCCCGGGGCCCACCACGATGTCCTCGGGGCCGAGCTCGCGCGAGTCGGTCAGCCCGGCCAGGGGCCGCACGAAGGACGGGCCGCACCGGGTGACGAACGTGCGGCCCTCGGCCTCGAGGACGGCGAGGGCCTGCGCCACGGTGTCGAGGTCCGCGTACTCCGTGGCGTTGACGACCACCCAGGCCCGGTCCCGGGCCCGGCGCAGGATGCCGGCGACCGCGTCCACGCCCCCGGAGCGGATGTCCGTCAGGCCGATGGAGAGGATCGCGTCCCGGCCCAGCGTCCCGCCGGAGCGCTCCACGAGGAAGTCCTTGAGGTCGGAGGAGGAGTAGCCGAAGGTGGCGTCCGCGGCGAAGTCGGTCTCCCCCACGGGCATCGGGCGGCCCTGCAGGACCGCGTAGTGGACGTCGTCCTCGGTGTAGCGGCCGGCCTCGAGCATGGCCGGGGCGAGGAGGAACCCGTCGACCGCCACCCCGTGCCGCGCGAGGACGTCGGCGAGGGCCGTGGGTTCGGCGATGACGTGCCCGCGCAGCGTGGAGTCGCTGCGGGAGACGAGGTGGGGCAGGGGCAGGTGCTCGGCGGTGAGGGCCTCCAGCACCGCGGAGACGAGCTCGGTGTTGATCGCCACGGCCTCGGCCTCGGGCCGGGCCCGGCTGTTGGTGAGCACGAAGCAGGTGCGCCCGGGGTGCCGGACGACGTCCAGCACGGGGGCGGGGTCGAGCTCGAGGACGACGTCGACGTCGTGGACGCACTGGGAGCCGGTGGGGTCGTCGTCGAGCACGAGCAGGGTCCGGGGAGCGGTCATGCGGGGACTTCCTCTCGGGGAGCGGTCAGGACGGTCCTCAGGTCCTGGTCGGTTCCGCACCGACACTCCACCTGTAAGATGTCTGACATGCTATGTGTCGTGGGACACGTGGTCAACGGCAGGAATGCCGCGCGCGGCCGGGGGAGTCGTCCCTTGACAGCTCGGACATCTGACATTCCCTGGTTGATAGGATCCCCTGTCACGGGCGGAGCACGCAGGAGCTGCCCTCCGCCGTCCACCTCACCGCAGAGGAGCACCATGGCCCGCCCGTCCCTGGTCGACCAGGTCGCCGACGCCCTCCTCGACCGGATCGTCGCCGGGGACCTCCCCCCGGGCTCGGTGGTGCCCGGCGAGATCGACCTCAGCGCGGAGCACCAGGTCAGCCGCATGACGGTGCGGGAGGCGGTCAGGACCCTGGGCGCCCAGCGCATCCTCCGCGTGGAGCGCGGACGCGGGACCTTCGTGAACCCCGTGTCCCAGTGGGCGTCCCTGGACGCGGTCATCCGGGCGGTCTCCGAGGGGCAGGACGACGCGGCGGCCGCCGTGCAGCTGATCGAGCTGCGCCGGTTCCTGGAGACCGGCGCCTGCGAGCTGGCGGCCGGACGGCTGTCCGCCGCGGAGCTGGTCGGGCTGGCCCGGGACGCCGACGCCATGGAGGACGCCCACCGCGCCCAGGACGTGGCGGCCTTCGTGACCGCCGACCTGCGCTTCCACGAGCGGATCCTGCAGGCCTCCGGCAACGTGTTCATCGCCGTCCTGTTCGCACCGCTGCACCGGGTGCTGGAGGAGCGGCGGGCCCAGACCTCCCGGGTGCCCGAGATCCAGGCCCACGCCATCGCCGAGCACCGCAGGATCGTCGCCGCCCTGGGCTCCGCCGACCCGGTGCGGGCCCGCCAGGCCATGGACGAGCACATGCAGCAGACGCTCGCCGACCTGAAGACCTACGTGCTCGGGGACCTCTCCCCGGCCGACCGCTGAACGACACCTGACGAAGGACTGTGCCCGTGCGCGCCAACCTGCTCGACGTCGTCACCTCCGCCCTCGACGCCCGCACCGCCGTGCCGGCGCTGAGCACCTACGACTTCACCACGGCCCAGGCCGTGGTGGCCGCCAGCGAGCGCGCGGACCGCCCCGTGATCCTCCTGGTCCCGCCCAAGGCGGCCGCCGGGACCGGCGGCCGGCGCCTCGTCACCGCCCTGCGCCACCTGGCCGACGACGCCGCCACCCCCGTGTGCGTGCAGCTGGACCACGCCGTCGACCTGGGGCTCGTCGAGCAGGCCGTGGCGGCCGGCGCCGACGCCGTCCTGGCCGACGGCTCCGCCCTGCCCCACGCCGAGAACGCCGCGTTCGTCGCCCGCGCCCGCGAGCTGGCGGGCCCCGGCGTGGTGGTCGAGGCGGAGCTCGGCGGCCTCCCCGGCGACGAGGACACGGCCCGGACCTCCGCGGCCGGCGGCATGACCGATCCCGATGCGGTCCCCGCCTTCCTGGCCGCGTCCGGGGCGGACCTGCTGGCCGTGAACGTGGGCAACGTGCACGGGCACTACCAGGGCACCCCGCGCCTGCACTGGAGCCGCCTCGAGCAGATCTGCGAGGCCGCCGACCGCACCCCCCTCGTGCTGCACGGCGCCTCCGGGATCCCCGAGACCATGCTGGTCCGCGCGCCCCTGGCGGGCATCGGCAAGATCAACATCAACACCGAGCTGCGCTCGGCGGTCCTCGCCGCCCTGGCGGACCGGCTCGAGGAGCGCCGGCACGAGGGCCTGGACCTCTGGGCGCTGCTGGGCGACTGGACCGGGGCGGTGCGCGAGTTCACCGCGCTGGCCCACGCGCTCACCACCGCCGAGGCCCGCTCCAGGAATTCCTGAGCACCGGTCCGGCGTTGTGCCACACCGTGCCCCGGGGCCCGGTCCGCCGGCCGCCTCCGGAGCACCGGCAGGCACCACCAGCACCGATCACGACCAGAGGAGTTCCCCATGGAGTACACCCGACTCGGCAGTTCCGGCCTCTACGTCTCCCGGCTGGCCCTGGGCACCATCCCCTTCGGCTCCGGCGGAGGGTTCGAGAAGATCGCGGGCCTCGGCCCGGACGAGGCCCGCCGCCAGGTCGACGAGGCCCTGGACCGCGGCGTGAACTTCATCGACACCGCCAACCTGTACTCCGCCGGGGACTCGGAGCGCGTCCTGGGCGAGATCCTGGGGAGCCGGCGGGACGACGTCGTCCTCACCTCCAAGGCGCGGACCCCCACCGGGGACGGCCCGAACGACGGCGGCGCCAGCCGCCTCCACCTCACCCGCGCGGTCGAGGACAGCCTCGAGCGGCTGCGGACCGACCACCTCGACCTGCTCTACATCCACCAGTGGGACGGCCAGACCCCGATCACCGAGACCATCGCCACCGCCGACGAGCTGATCCGGGCCGGGAAGATCCGGTACTGGGGCGTGTCCAACTACAACGGGTGGCAGCTGGCCAAGACGGTCTACGAGGCCCGGGCGGCGGGGCTGCAGGGCCCGATCGCGCACCAGGCGTACTACACGCCCGAGGCCCGGGAGATCGAGTACGAGATCGTCCCGGCCGCCCGGGACCTCGGGATCGCGACCTTCGGCTGGAGCCCGCTGGGCGAGGGGCTGCTCAACGGCAGGGTCCGCCGCGGCGCCGAGACCCCGGCCGACACCCGTCAGGGCACCGGCTGGCCGGAGCCCCACGTGGTGGACCGGGACCGCGCCTACGACCTGATCGAGCTCTTCGCCGAGATCGCCGGGGAGCTCGGCTGGACGATCCCCCAGGTGGTGATCTCCTGGATCCTGGGCCGCCCGGGCATCGACGGCACCGTGATCGCCGCGCGCAGGTTCGAGCACCTCACGGAGGACCTCGACGCCGCCGAGCTGACGCTGCCGCAGGAGGCCCGGGACCGCATCACCACGGCGTCTCAGCTGCCCGCCTACTACCCGCTCTGGCACCGGCTGCTCAACGGCCAGGACCGGCCCGAGCCCGCGGAGGCGGAGTTCTACGCCGAGCAGCGGGGCCACGTCCTCGGGGAGGAGCAGGCCTGAGCCCGGGGCGGTCCCCAGGTCCACGGTGATGGGCCCCCCGGCGTCCACCTCCGGGTGGATTCCCCGGGACGACCCGAGAACTACCCTGTGGACATGACCTCGTACCCTCCGCCCCGTCCGGCGCCTTGGCAGACCGGTGCCCCGTCCGCCCGCCCGGGCGGTGGGTCTCCGGTTCCGCGGTCCGGCGGTCCGACGACGGCGCCGCTCACCCACTCGGAGTTCTACCGCACGCCCCGCAACCGCTGGTGGAAGGGCCTGATCAGCATCCTGGCCGTGAGCGCGGCGATCCTGCTGATCTCGGTCGTGGTGTCCTTCGGCGCCGTGGCGATCGAGCTCCTGCGGGGCACCATGAGCACGGAGGAGATCGCGAGCGGACAGATCGGGATGACCCCGGTCCTGCTGCTGGCCACCAACCTGGCGCTGATCGCCTCGGCCGCCGTCGCGGTGGTCCTGCACCGGTACCTGCACCGGCAGCCGGTCGGCACGCTGCACGCGGTGGAGGGTCGCTTCCGGTGGGGCTGGCTGGGACGGGCGGCCGTCGTCGTCGTCCCCCTGTTCGTGGGCTACGCGGCGGTGGTGGCGCTCCTCGAGGCCCCGGGGCCGCTGGCCCTGGACGCGACCGCGTGGGCCTTCCTCGCGATCGTCCTGCTGACCACGCCCCTCCAGGCGGCGGCCGAGGAGTACATGTTCCGCGGGGTGATCCAGCGCGCGGCGGGCTCGTGGGTCTCCGGGGCGGTCCCGTCCCTCGTGCTCGGCACTCTCGTGAGCGCGGCGGCCTTCTCGATCGCGCACTTCGCCTCGGACGGGTGGCTCATCGCGTACTACTTCGTCTTCGGGGTCGCGATGTCGCTGCTGACCCACTTCACGGGCGGGCTCGAGGCGGCCTCGCTCGTGCACGCGGCGAACAACGTGGTGCTGTTCCTCGTGTCCACGCTCACGGGGCAGATGGGCGAGGCGGTCGACCGCTCCGCCGGTGTGGGCGGCCCGTTCATGCTGGCGCCGATGCTCGTCATCGCCGCCGTCGCGGCCGTGCTGATCCTGCTCGGCCGGAGGCGGGGGCTGCAGCGCCGGGCCGTGCCGCCGGCGACCGCCTGAGGCCGCGCCGCGGCCGCACCTTGATGGGACCCCGCGGCCGACACGACGTGCACCGGCCACAGGACCCTGTCGCGTTCCACTATGCACTGGGTGTATAGATGGGGACATGAACAATGCGCTGACCCTCCTGGGGCTGCTGCGGCGGGAGCCCAGCTACGGGTACGACCTCAAGCACGCCTACGACCGCTACTTCGGCTCGCAGAAGCCGCTGGCCTTCGGGCAGGTGTACTCGACCCTGGCCCGGATGATCCGGGACGAGCTGATCCGGGCCCTGGGCGAGGAGCCCGGGGCGGGCCCGGACCGGAAGAAGTACGAGATCACCCCGGCCGGGCAGCAGCGCGTGGAGCAGTGGCTGCACACCCCTGATGTGCCGTCCCCGACCCTGCAGAGCGAGCTGTTCGCCAAGACCGTGATCGCCCTGCTGATCGAGGACGACGCCCAGCGGCTGCTGGACGTCCAGCGCGCCGAGCACATGGCCCGGATGCGGGAGCTGACCCGGCTCAAGCGCGAGGGCGACCTCCTGCAGGTCCTGATGTGCGACCACGGGCTCTTCCACATCGAGGCCGACCTGCGCTGGATCGAGCTGACCGGCGCCCGCCTCACCCACCTCAAGAAGGAGCTGACGAACGCATGACCCCCACCCCTGTTCCCCTGCTGTCGGTGCGCGGAGTGCACAAGGACTTCGGCGCCACCCCCGCGCTGCGCGGCGTCGACCTCGAGGTGCTCCCCGGCGAGGTGCTGGCCGTGATGGGCCCCTCCGGCTCCGGCAAGTCCACCCTGCTGCACTGCATGGCCGGGGTCATGACCCCTGACCGCGGCACCGTCAGCTACACCCGGCCCCTCGACCGATCCGCCGACCGATCCGCCGACCGGCCCGCCGCCCGGCACGAGCCGGCGGTGGTGCTCAGCGAGCTGGGCGAGGCGGCGCGCTCGGCCCTGCGGCTGCGCGAGTTCGGCTTCGTCTTCCAGTACGGGCAGCTGCTGCCCGAGCTGAGCGCGGTGGACAACGTCACCGTCCCGCTGCTGCTGGCCGGCACCGGGCGCCGGGCGGCGCTGCGCTCGGCCGCCGAGCTGCTGGGACGGCTGGGACTGTCCGGGCAGGAGGACAGGCTGCCCGGGGAGCTCTCCGGCGGCCAGGCCCAGCGGGTGGCCATCGCCCGGGCGATGGTCGGCGAACCGGCGCTGCTGTTCGCCGACGAGCCGACCGGGTCCCTGGACTCCCTGGCCTCAGAGACCGTCCTGGAGCTGATGCTCGAGCTGGTCCGGGAGGCCGGCACCACCGTGGTGATGATCACCCACGACCCCCGCACGGCGGCCTACGCCGACCGGGAGGTCATCGTGCGCGACGGCATGATCGGCGCCGACCAGTGGGTCGCGGCGTGAACCCGGCGGTGCTGCGGCTCGCGCTGGTGGGCAGCCGGTCCTCGCTGGGCCGGCTGGCCGGGATCGTGGGCGGGGTGGCGGTGGGGGTGTGCCTGCTGCTGCTGGTGTGGGGAGCGGGCCAGGGCATGATCCAGCGCGATGCGCGCGCCCTGTGGCTGGACGCGGACCGCGTGCCCGCGGTGGTCGCCGCCGCCGGTGCCGAGGGCTCCGCCGCGACCGAGGAGGCCCGGCCGGTGCCGCTCACCGCGGACACGGCCCTGGTGGACCGCGCCGACGAGGTGTTCCGGGACCAGCTCGTCCAGCGCCGCGAGGTCGCCGTCACCGAGGACTCCGCCGTGCGGATCCCCGGGATCGGCGCGCCCCCGGAGCCGGGGACGTACTACGCCTCCCCGGCCCTGCAGGACCTGATCGAGTCCGTCCCGGCCGATCAGCTCGGGGACCGCTTCGGGACCCTCGCCGGCGCGATCGAGGACACGGCCCTGGCCGGACCGGACTCCCTGGTGGCGGTCACGGGAGCCGAGGAGGCCGAGCTGCGGCAGCGGCCGGCCGCCGCGATCGTCCCCGACTTCTCGGTCAACTCCTTCGCCAACAACACCGGCAACTACCGCACCCTGATGGTGGTGGGCGGCATCGCCGTGCTCTTCCCCGTGCTGCTGCTGATCAGCATCAGCACGCGCCTGGGCGCGGCCCAGCGCGCGGAGCGCTTCGCGACCCTGCGCCTCATCGGGGCGAGCCCGCGCACGGTGGCCGGCATCGCGGCGGTCGAGATCGCCGCCACCAGTCTCCTCGGGTCCGTGCTGGGGGTCGTGGCCGCCGCCGCAGCACGCCCCCTGGCCGCCCAGCTGCCCGTCAACGGCACGAGACTTCACCCGGCCGACCTGGCCGTCGGGCCGGTCACGACCGCGGCGGTGGTCGCCGTGGTCGTCCTCGCCTCCGCCGCCGTGGCGGGCCTGCGCACCCTCCGCGCCGGGATCGGCCCCCTGGGTGCCACTCGAGCCCAGGCCGAACCGGCGCCCACCGCACGGCGGACGGTGCCCCTGGCGGCCGGGCTCGCGGCGATGGGCACCGGCGTCCTGCTCGCGGACACCGGGCGCCTCGACCCCGGCGCGCTCGAGGTGCTGCTGATCGGAGGGTTCGGTCTCACCGCGGTGGGCATCGTCGTCGTCGGACCCTGGCTGACGCTGCTGGCCGCCCGGATCGGGCTGGCCCGCGCCTCCGGCGCGGCCGCCGTGATCGCCGCCGGGCGCATCCGGCTCACGCCCCGGGCCACCTTCCGCTCCGTCTCGGGACTGGTGATCGGGGTGTTCATGGTCTCCGTCTTCGCCGGCGCCTCCAGCAGCGTGGGCCCGGACGAGACGCCCTCGGCCGGCCCCGGGATGCTCCCGCCCGCGAGCGTGCACACCTGGCTGGAGCCGGACCGGGCGCTCGCGGACGTGACCGGGCTCGCCGGGAGGGCCGAAGGCCTCGACGGGGTCCGGGACACCGTGGTGGGCTGGACTCCTCCCGCGGCGGACCCCGGCGGCAGCGCCCAAATCCTGCTCACAGACGCCGATGCCACCGTCCTCGGGTTCGAGGACGTCCCGGCCGCCCCGGTGGTCGCCGTGGACGCCGCCTTCTTCGAGGCCCACACCGAGGAGCCCCGTTCGCTGACCGCCGCCCCCGTGACGGACCTGCAGGGGCTGGTGCCGGCACTGCTGGTGGTGGACACCGACGGGAGCCCCGGGGCCCTCGACCGTGCCCGCACTGTGCTCACCGCGTCGGGGCTCAGCACCACCGCGGCGGTCTCCCGGGCCGACGCCGCCGCCACCGGCGGCGCGGAGCTGGTCCGGAGTCTGTCCGTGCTGGCCTACGCCGCGGCGTTCGTGGTGGTGGTCATCGCCGGGATCTCCCTGGCCGTGGCCACCGCCGCGGCCGTCATCGACCGCCGGCGGGTGCTGGGGCTGATGCGCCTCATCGGCATGCCGCTGTCCGCCCTGCGCGGTGTGGTGGTGCGCGAGGCCGCCGTGCCCCTGGCCGCGGTGCTGCTGCTCTCGGCCGGGCTGGGGTTCTGCGTGGCGTGGCTGCTCGTCACCGGTCTCGACGACAGCCGCACCGTCAGCTGGCCCGGTCCGGCCTATCTCGCCGCCCTCGGCGCGAGCCTCCTGCTCGCGCTGGTGGCGATCGCCGCCGCCTGCGGGATGCTCCGCACGAACACCGCCATCACCACCACCCGCTTCGAGTAGGGGCCGCGGGGCCCTGCAATCGCATGGGCGGGGCAAGGGGACGGGCCGCTCCGCCGGCGAGGGGCGGGTGCGACCGGTGGGCGGTGCCCACGGGTCGCGGTCCGGGGCACTAGAGTTCGCGGTCCTCCACGACGTCGAGGTCGCGGAACGTCGGCTCCCCGTCCATGAGCTCGCGCATCTTCCCTGCGTACTCCTGGGTCTGCGGGAGCTCGGAGTTCTCCATGGCGGACTCGTAGGAGTCGAAGGAGACGATCTCGTAGTAGCGGCTCGGGTCCTTGCGGTCCTGCGTCAGCAGGACGCGGCGGGCCGTGCGGTTGCCCTGCGAGGCCCGCTCCCACTCCGCGACGACCTCGGCCACCTCCTCCGGCTTCGAGGTGGTGTATTCGATCAGCTGGATGAAGGCCATCATGCACGCTCCTTGGAATGCGACCCCTCCCGGGCCACCAGTCTAGGCCGGGGCGGGCGGGCCACCCAGGGCCGCGGACAGATGACGGAACGGATCTCCGCCGCCGGGCAGGGGGCCGGGCAGCGCTACTCGGCGCCGGTCTCGCCTGCCCAGGCCTCCGCGTAGAACGGCGCGGAGCGGGAGTCCAGCAGCTCGGCGTAGAGCTCCGGCTGCATGGCCTGCGCCGAGTCCTCCGGGACCGTCGGGGCGAACGCGGACACGCCCAGCCCGGCCGCGCGGTCCTGCAGGGTCAGGCCGGCGGCCTCCAGGAGCGTGGGGTACATGCTCAGCTGGTCCACGCCGGGGCGCGGCGTGCTGTTCCCGTCCGCGCCCGGGACCCAGATCCGGTTGAAGATGGTGCGGTTGTCGTGGTGGTCCAGCTGCTCGTGGAAGGCGTCGCCGGCGCTCATGTGCTTGAGGTGGTCGCCCATGATCACCACGGCGGTGTCCTCGAGGTAGCCCTGCTCCTCCATGTGCTGGACGAAGCCGGCCACCTGGGTCATGGAGCAGAAGAACGCGGAGGTGACCTCGTTCTGCGTGTCCACGGTGCAGTAGTCGTAGATGTGCACCGGCTCGTGGGTGTCCAGCGTCAGCACGGAGAGGTTGAACGGCCGGCCGGTCTCCTCCGCCTCGGCGTGCAGCTCGTCGATCTTGTCCGCGGCGTGGGCCATGAGGCGTCCGTCGCTCAGGCCCCAGTCGCCGCGGAAGCTCTCCTCCGGGTCACCGGCGGCGCGCCAGTCGGAGAGGTCCTTGACCTCGTCGTAGCCGTGGCTGCTCAGGAAGGTGTCCTTCGCGGCGAAGGAGGCGTTGGCGCCGCCCAGGAAGACGCTGCGGTATCCGTGCTCGTCCAGGACGTCGCCCAGGCAGGTTGTGCCGCCCAGGTAGGTCTCCACGTCCCCGCCGAGCTCGTTGAGGGCGCCGCTGTCCGCGGCGGAGCCCATGCCCTTCAGCGGGATGCCGCACTGCGTGGCGGTGAGACCGGCCATGGTCCAGCCCCCGCCCCGGTACTGCTGGAGGTCCGCCACGCTCTGCCAGCCGTCCGAGGCCTCGGTGACCTCCTTGAGCGGGGCGAAGGCGTCCTTCTCGAAGTGCTCGTCGTTGGCGAGGGTCTGCTCGCCGGACTCGAGGTAGATTAGCACCAGGTTGCGCCGGTCCTGATCCCCGGTGACGACCGGCGCCGTGTAGTAGTCGCCGAGGTCGTACTCGGAGTTCCCCGCCCTGATGTAGTCCCGCACGCCCACCGTGGTGGCGAAGGCCGTGGTGCCGCCGACCACCAGCGTGCCCACCAGGGCGGTGGTGAGGGTGCGCATGATCCACCGTGTGCGACGAGGACGAGGGTCCTGGTCGTGCTGGCGGCGCCTGCGGCGCCGGACGTGCTGCCACAGGGCGATCCCGGCGGTGAGGAGCAGGGGCACCACGCCGATCCCCAGGATGCCCATCCAGACGATGGCGCCGCCCCCGCCGTCCATCTCCACGGAGACGAGGTTCAGGAGCATCTGGCCCACGGAGATCTCGCCCCAGTAGTACCGGATGCCGGCGGCGGCGATGAGCAGCGCGAGCCCCGCCCAGATGAGGACGTAGACCAGGACGTGCACCAGAACAGCGCCGACCCGGCGGATCACGTGAAGATTTCGATCGGACATGGCACCACCTCGCGTTCCAGGTGCGCGCGTGGTCGCCGAACGCCCTTGACATCAAACCGTTCTCGGGTGCATAGAACCCTAGTACCGATTCGTAACCTGTTCAACAGTGATTCACCTGGGAATGCGGAACAGTTCACCTCCGCATGCACCGCACGGCCCTCGACACGGGGCCGAGCACCTGGTGAATTCCGACGGCCACCCGGCGCGTGACCGGGGCGTCGCACCACCTTCGCGGAGGGGAGATCCGGCGGAGCAGGAGGTACCGTGAACGGCGTCACACCCGTGCACCGATACCGGAGGTCGTCGTGAAGATTCGTGGAGCCGTCCTGGAGACCATGGAGGCCTCCGCCCCGTACGCCGAGTCGCAGCCGCTGCGCGTCGAGGAGCTCGAACTCGGCGAGCCCGGGCCCACCGAGCTGCGGGTGCGGATCACCGCCGCCGGGGTGTGCCACTCCGACCTCTCCGTGGTCAACGGCAACCGGCCGCGGCCCCTGCCGATGCTGCTGGGACACGAGGCCGCCGGCGTCGTCGAGCACGTGGGCGCCGAGGTCACCGACCTGGCCGTGGGCCAGCACGTGGTGATGGCGTTCCTGCCGCGCTGCGGCGAGTGCGCCGCGTGCAAGACCGAGGGGCTGCTGCCGTGCACGGTCGGCTCGAAGGCCAACGCCTCCGGCACCCTCATCGAGGGCTCGATGCACCTGCGCTCCGAGACCCGCGGGAACGTCTACCACCACCTGGGGGTCTCCGGTTTCGCCACCCATGCCGTGGTGGACCGGCGCTCCGTGGTGCCCGTGGGCGAGGACGTCCCGGGCCCCATCGCGGCCGTCATGGGCTGCGCGGTGCTCACCGGGGGAGGAGCCGTGATCAACGCGGCGCAGGCCACCCCCGACGACGCCGTGGCCGTGGTCGGCCTCGGCGGCGTGGGACTCGCCGCGGTGCTGGTCGCCAAGGCCGTGGGCTGCCGCCGGGTGATCGCCGTGGACGCGCTGGCCGAGAAGCTGGAGCTCGCCAAGGAGTTCGGCGCGGACGAGGCGCTCACCCCGGACGAGCTCGTGGCGCTCGAGGACAAGCCGCGCGTGGTGATCGAGGCCGCCGGGCACCCCCGGGCGTTCGAGACCGCCTTCAACGCCACCGCCGTGGGCGGGGTGACCGTCACCGTGGGCCTGCCCGCGCCGGGGGCGATGTCCCAGATCGAGCCGCTGAAGATCACCGCCGAGGCCCGCCAGATCATCGGCAGCTACCTCGGCTCCGCCGTGCCGGCGGTGGACATCCCCAAGTACGAGCAGATGTGGCGGGACGGCGTGCTGCCGCTGGAGAAGCTCATCACCTCGCACATCACGCTGGACCAGATCAACGAGTCGATGGACGAGCTGGATGCGGGCCGGGCGGTGCGACAGGTGATCGAGTTCTAAGCCCCGCCGTCCGCGGCTCTAACTGAGAGGCGCTACCGTGCTCGCGGCCGAGAACACGGGGGACGGCATCGGACGGCGCAATTTCCAAATAATCGACATGGGTTTGGACCCTTCGTGCGACACATAATCGACAGGTCCCAAAAAGACGTACGGCGAGGTGCCGGCCTCCTGAGTCGGGGACTCACGGACAAACAGCATGATGTGGCTGTTCTGTACGGTGTGGTGTTGATAACGCTGTCCCGCTGCGGATTCCGGAGTCGTCTGGTTCTGCGACTCCCAGTGGAAGAGCGTCTCGGAGACGGCGTAGTCCTTGTACATGGTGTTGGGCGAAAAGTCCTTCTCCGACTTATGGAGCGTGACGAGAAGCGCCTCGCAGCGTGATGACGGAATCCAGGACACGCCTTCGCGCACTGTGCCGGGAGTGCGCTGCCCTTCTTCTCCCATGCCCAGACCGGCCAGAAGTTCCTCCCGGGTGTAGTGCGCATGTGTCTGCAGGGGAATGTCGGCGTAGTCCTGTCCCAGTGAACGCGGCAGGTTGCGTGCGCCGTCGGCGGTGACGTCGATGAGCTGCGTCAGCTCGTTCCGCAGGATGGCGTGCGACCGGAGCAGCTGGAGGCCGCTCTCTAATTCGCCCGGACCGCCGCTCTTCCGACCCTGTGGCCAGAAGGAGTAGTAGAGCATGCGCGCTATTCGCTGCTCTCTGAGCGGCAGAGACAACACCGGCGGGGCATCCGGGCGAAGCAAATCCTCGTAGCACCGTAGCCGGGCGGGGTCATCCACGTTCAAAAACGCCTTGGCGCGCTGTAGCAAAACGAGGACCTCCGTCTCCTGATCCTCGGCGGGCCACAGAACATCGGGGACCAGTCCACCGGCACGACGCAAGGTGTTCCAGGTCGTCGGCCGACCGTCAAACTTGTTCCGTCGGTAGATGTCCGATGCCTCTGAGAGGGAATCTGTCAGGTACTGACGCAGGGTGTACGACTCGGGCGACGGCTGCTGCGCCGCCAAATCCCTAATCTCGTCGACCACTTGCCGGGTCGTCAGGCGCAGTTGACGCTTCACGTTGTCGAGCACCACGGATTGGGCGACAGTATCGAAGACGACCTGCGTTCCGGAGGGGAGGAAGGAAAAACCCTCCTCCAGGTCCTTGGCCAGGCGCGTCCGGCTCGATCCCGTCACGGCACGGTATTTCAGGTCGAACCGGAACTCTCGGTGCTGGAATCCGATGAAATCCAGAACGGTTAGTACGGGTTTATCGGGAGCTAGCCGCAGGCCGCGTCCCAGTTGTTGCAGAAACAGCGTGGAGGACTGCGTCGGCCGGAGCATGAGAATGGTGTCAACCTGCGGAATATCAAGGCCTTCGTTGAACAGATCGACGGCAAAGACGGCACGCAGTTCTCCGAGCTGCAGCGACTTGAGGGCAGTCCGCCGCTCGTCGCTGGAACTCTCCCCGGACAGTGCCGCGGACGGCAGCCCGGCCGCCGTGAACTTCCGTGCCAAATATTCCGCATGTTTGACGGAGACGCAGAAGCCAATGGCTTTCATGCGATGCGGATCGAGCACCTTGTCGTTGAGAGCCTGCAACACCTTGGCCGTGCGTGCGTCATTGCCCGTGTAGACGGCATCCAGTTCTTTGTCCTCGTACCGACCCCGCCGGAACTGAAGTGAAGACAGGTCGACGCCATCTGAGACGCCGAAATAATGGAACGGCGTCAGCAACTGCTGATCGAGGGCATCCCACAGGCGCAGTTCGCTCGCAATGCGGCCTCCAAAGAACTTCTCTGCGACGTTGACGCCGTCGCCGCGCTCCGGAGTGGCGGTGAGTCCGAGGAGTTCCTGAGGCTGGAAGTGCTCAATGATCTTGCGGTAGGTCGGAGCATCGGCATGGTGGAACTCGTCGATGACTACCACGTCAAACGACTCAGGGGCGAAGCGGTCCAGGCTCTTGGCGTTAAGAGATTGAATCGACGCAAAAACGTGTTTGCCTCTGACTGGCTGATAGCCGTCGACCATGAGCTCACCGAAGGCGCCGTCACGCAGAACTGTGGCATAGGTCTGGCGTGCTTGCTCGAGAATTTCTCGGCGGTGGGCCACAAAAAGCAGTGATAGCTCACCAGGGGTACCGGCCTGCAGCCTGCGATAGTCCAAAGCCGCGAGGATGGTTTTTCCAGTGCCCGTCGCGGCGACCACGAGATTCCGGTGGCGGTCGTGAATAACACGCTCGGCCTCCAGCTCCTGGAGCATTTGAGCTTGGTAGGGATAGGGCTGGACATCTAGGTGCGCAATGGAGACCTCCGAAGACACCCGTCCGCCTCCTTCGGCGAGCGCCCTCGCCAGGCGCTCGCCGTCATCATCCGGGTTGTAGGACTCAAAGCTCTCCGACGCCCAGTAGCTCTCGAAGGTCGCCTCGAACTTATGGAGGAGTGCCGGCGTCGCGACGGAGGACAGGCGCACGTTCCACTCGAGCCCGTCCAGCATGGCGGCGTGCGACAGATTCGAACTGCCGACATAGGCCGTGCTAAAGCCGGTCTTGCGGTGGAACATCCACGCCTTGGCGTGCAGGCGCGTATTGCGGGTTTCGTAGCTGACTCGAACTTCCGCGCCGTACTTACGCGCCAGCGCGTTGATTGCCTTGGCATCGCTGGCACCCATGTAGACGGTGGTCAGGACGCGGAACGGAATGCCGCGGTCCTTCAACGACTGGAGCTCTTTGTCCATGACATGCAGACCGGACCACTTGATGAAAGCAATGAGAAGATCCACACGATCGGCGCTTTCGAGCTCCTTGGCGATCTCGCGTCCGACCTGCGGCTCATGCGGTGTATTGGTGAGCAGAGCAGCGTCAGATAGTGGCGTTGCTGGCTTTCGTGCTGCGGCGCCAACCCTCGGCGCAATCGCCACGAGCTGTCGCGGACCTTCGCTGATGCACGCCGAATTCCGCATTCCATCGTTAACGGCTGCCAAGATGCGATTGGCTTCGTCCACACGGTTAGCAGCGGGTACGGCCTCTAAGTGGAACAGGATGTGGTCGTTGAGATACCGCGCGAGAACGTGAGAGGTGTCAGCTGGGTCCACAGTATCGAGAGCGGCACTGCCTTCCGGCAACTCCGTAAGTTCCATCGCCAACACGGAGTCTTCCAGGAGCTCATATAAGCCGGGGGAAAGACGGTCGACGTTGGCATTTTGCGATTGACCCATAGTGGCAGCCTAAGGTCGCCGACATCACGGAACGATGAGCGTCGCATCTGTAGACGTGACGCGTCGCGCCGAAAGTTGCGTCGACCTGCCAGGTTGCGTGGCATGGAGCTTTGGCAGGGCAGGGCAGGGCGTTTGAGTCCTACGGAACGGCGCCCACATGTGCACAGAAGTATCAGCGTACGCCGGATTAATCGACTAGTGGCCCGCGTCACACCTCCGTAGCGTTGAGGGCATCGCGCACCGGCCGACCGCTCTTCTGCTCGCCAGGTGCCTTCCCCTTGGTGTCCACGAAGGAGTACCCGCATGTTCGGCATGCCCCGCCGCCTGCTCTTCGGCTATCTCGCCCTCGCCATTTTCATGACCGGTGATGGTTTTGAGCTCACGTTCCTGTCCCGCTTCCTCGTCGAGAACGGCTTCACGCCTACCCAGGCCGGCCTCGTCTTCACCGTCTACGGCCTGGTGGTCGCCATCTCGGCATGGACCACCGGCGTGCTCGCCGAAGTCGTCGGCGCCAAGCGCCTCATGGTCCTCGGCGGCGTCCTCTGGATGGTGCTGCACGTCCTGTTCCTGACCGTGGGGCTGGAGAGCGTGGTCGGCACGATCCTGATCTACGCCCTGCGCGGGGTCGCCTACCCGCTGTTCATGTACTCCTTCGTGGTGCTCATCGCGCAATCCGTGCACCCCAGCCGCCTGGCCTCGGCCATGGGGTGGTTCTGGGCGTCCTTCTCGCTGGGCATCGGGGTGATGGGCGCCTATGTGCCCAGCCTCCTGGTCCCCGTCATCGGCGAGTATGCCACCCTCTGGGCGTCCCTGCCCTTCGTGGCGGCCGGCACCCTGATGTGCGCCTTCCTGGTCCCCGGCGCCCCGCCCGAGACGGACCTCTCCCAGAAGCTGCACGGCGCCGAGCGCACCCGCGAGCTGCTGCGCGGGGTGACCATCCTGGTGGAGAACCGGCAAATCGCCCTCTCCGTGGTCATCCGCGTGCTGTGCAACCTCACGCTCTACGCGTTCCCCATGATGATGCCGCTGTACCTGACCACCGGTGAGATCGGCGGGCAGTCCTGGTTCACCCTGCCCGAGTGGATGATGCTCTGGGCGATCATGAACACCATCACCATCGGCGCCAACATCGTCTGGGGTCGGCTCGGCGACCGCTACGGCTGGATGCGCCAGATGCGCTGGTTCGGCTTCGGCGGCATGGCCCTCGCGGTCCTCGCCTTCGCCTACGTCCCGGTGTGGTTCGGCCCCAGCTTCCCGGCCATGGTCGGGGCGGCCGTGCTCTTCGCCCTGTCCGTCACCGCGTTCGTCCCGATGGGCGCCATCTTCCCGGCCCTGGCCCCCGAGCACCGCGGCGCGGCGATCTCCGCCCACAACCTCGCCTCCGGGCTGACCACGTTCCTCGGCCCCGGCATCGCCACCCTGCTGCTGCCCGTCCTCGGCCCGATCGGGGTGTGCTGGGTCTTCGCCGGCCTGATGCTCCTCGGCACCCTCACCACCTTCTTCATCCACCCGCCCCAGCCCGGCCTCACCACCGAGGACGGCCGGATGCTCCCGCGCCGCGACCGCCTCGCCATGGCCGCCTGAAAGGACCTGAGATCATGAACCCCACCACGCTCACCGCCCCGAACCCCACGACCACCGCCGCGAAGCCCCCGAGCACCCAGGAGAGCACCATGGACGCCGTCGTCCTCGAACGCCAGCACGAGATCCAGGTCCGGCCCGTCCCCGGGCTGCGCCCGGTGGGCCCCGGCGAGGTGCGCATCGGCGTGCACACCGTGGGCATCTGCGGCAGCGACGTCCACTACTTCACGCACGGCAGGATCGGCCCCTACGTCGTCGAGAACCCCATGGTCCTCGGCCACGAGGCCTCCGGCACGGTGCTGGAGGTGGGGGAGGGCGTGGACCACCTGGCCGTGGGGGACCGGGTCTGCATGGAGCCGGGCATCCCCAACCCGCGCTCCCGGGCCGCGCGCCTGGGCATGTACAACGTGGACCCGGACGTGCAGTTCTGGGCCACGCCCCCGGTGGACGGCTGCCTGCAGCCCGAGATCATCCACCCGGCCGACTTCACCTACAAGCTCCCCGAGCAGCTCTCGCTGGAGGAGGGCGCCCTGATCGAGCCCTTCGCCGTGGCGGTGCACGCGGTGACCAAGGCCGGCCTGGCGCCGGGCGACGTCGTGGTGGTGGTGGGTGCCGGCACCATCGGGGTGCTCACCGCCATCGCGGCCGCCGCGAGCGGGGCGTCCCGCGTGTACATCTCGGACGTGGCACCGGAGAAGTTCGCCAAGATCGAGGCCTATCCGACCATCCACCCCGTGGACGTCTCCCGCCAGGACCTCGGCGAGGCCGTGCGGGAGGCCACCGACGGCTGGGGCGCGGACGTGGTCTTCGAGGCCAGCGGCAGCCCGCACGTGTTCGGAAACCTGTGGGAGCTCCCCGCGCCCGGCGGGACCGTGGTCCTGGTCGGCATCCCCGTGGACCCGGTGCCGCTGGACGTCGCCGCGGCCCAGGCCCGGGAGCTGCGGATCGAGACCGTGTTCCGCTACGCCAACTCCTACCAGCGGGCCATCGAGCTCGCCGCCTCCCCGGCCGTGGACCTGGGCGCCCTGATCAGCGCCACCTATCCGTTCGCCGACGCCGTGGCCGCGTTCGAGCGCGGCGCCGAGGGCCGGCCCACCGACACGAAGATCCAGATCCGCGTGGCCGGAGCCTGACCGTGGTCGCCGCCGCACGGAGCACGACGCCGGAGGACGCCACCTCCCCGGTCCGGGAGCTGGTGATCCCGGACCCGTCGAGCTCCGTGCGGTGGCACGAGCACGACTGGCCCCACCCCCTGGCCCGCTGGCACTACCACCCCGAGGTGGAGGTGCACCTGATCCGGGAGTCCTCCGGGACGGTGATGGCCGGCGACTGGGCCGGGCCCTTCGGCCCCGGCCACCTCAGCCTCATGGGCTCCTTCCTGCCGCACAACTGGATCTCCCACCGCGACGACAGCGCCGTGGTCCGCAACCGGGACGCCGTGCTCCAGTTCGACCAGGAGCGGTTCTTCGCCGCCGCCGGGACGCTGCCCGAGCTCGAGGCCCTGCGCCCGCTCCTGGACGCCGCGGCCCGGGGCATCGAGTTCACCGGCCGCACCGCCGTCCAGGGCGCGGCGGCGATGGAGGCGGTGAACGGCACGTTCGGGCTCCGGCGGCTGGCCGCCGTGGCCGAGCTGCTGGCCGTCCTCGCCGAGTCCCCGGAGAGCGAGCGCCGCTACCTGGACAGCCGCGGCGGCACCTACCGCCTGGACGCGTCCGAGGCCGAGGTCTTCAACCGGGCGCTGGGCTACATCACCGAGCACCTGGACGGCCGGATGCTCGTGCCCGAGGTGGCCGAGGCCGTGGGCCTGAGCCGGGACGCGTTCTCCCGGCTGTTCGCCAAGGCCACCGGGGTGGGCTTCAATCGCACGGTCACCCGGATGCGGCTCACCGAGGCCTGCCGGCTGCTGCGGGGCACCGACCTGCCCGTCTCGGACATCTGCTACCGGGTGGGCTTCACCAACCTCTCCAACTTCAACCGGCACTTCCGAGCCACCACCGGCACCACGCCGTCCCGGTACCGGCGGATCGACCAGCTCTGAGGCCGGCCGGAGGGGCCCGGCAGGACGTGCTTCAGAGCGCCTGCAGCAGGACCAGCACGGCGCCCAGCGCCGAGGCGCCGAGGCCCACCCGCCGGACGATGCGCCGGTTGATCCGCGCGTTGACCGCTCCGGACACCGCGAAGCCCAGGACCATGGCGGGCAGGAGCGCGGCCGCGAAGAGCACGGTCCGGCGGTCGATCGAGCCCACCACGGTCAGCGCCACGAGGGCCATCACGGCGCCGACCAGGAAGAAGGCGCTCATCGTGCCGCGCATCCGGGCCCGCGAGGACCCGTGCCACACGAGCGCCATGGGCGGGCCGCCGATGGACGTGGCCGTCCCCAGGAGCCCGGAGGCCGCCCCCGCGACGACGACGGCCGCGGGCCGGGGCCGCGGCCGCCAGCCGCACACGCTGAGCAGCACGGCCAGCAGCACGGTGCTCGCCAGGACGAGGGCCAGCGTCCGGGCGGACAGGACGGCCACCAGCAGTGCTCCCGCCACGGTGCCGGGGACCTGCCCCGCCACGGCCCAGCCCGCGTCCTTGACGTCCACGGCGGCGCGGTCCCGCAGCACGCCGAGCGCGGTGAGCCCGGTGACCACCAGGATGAGAGAACCGGGCAGCAGGGTGGGGTCGAACAGGGCGATCACGGGGGCGGAGAGCAGGGCCACGCCGAAGCCGATCGCTCCCTGCAGACAGGACGCGATGCTCACCACGAGCGCGACGACGGCGAGCTCCAGGCCGGTCATCCAGCACCTCCCGGTCGCGAGCAGGGGATGGGTGAATTGTTCCACCTCCGGAAGCCGCCCGGAGATCGTGCCCCCGGCGAGGACGGTCCGCGTCCCGCGGCTCCCTCGGCTCGTCCGGATCACCTGAGGGCCGGCTGTTCCCTCACCTGCCCCGCACCGATAGCCTCGAGCTGGGCGGTGCTGCTCAAGGACCGCCTGTCCTGGTGACCCGGTGCCGGCGACGGCCCGGTCACTCGAATCTGGGAGGTCAACATGACTGATGCACAGCAGGATCCGAACCAGACGGAAGGTCCCGCCGACGGCGGAGCCTTCGGTGCTCCGGGCGTTCAGGACGGCGGTGCCGATGGCGGCGCCGACGGCGGTGCTGACAACGGCGCCGAGGGCCCGGCCGACGGTGGAGCGGCCGGCACCCCGGGTGTGCACGACGGTGGTGCGGACGGTGGTGCCGACGGCGGTGCTGACAACGGGGCCGAGGGCCCGGCCGACGGCGGAGCCGCCGGCACTCCGGGTGTCCACGACGGCGGCGCGGACGGCGGCGCCGAGGGCCCCGCTGACGGTGGAGCGGCCGGCACTCCGGGGGTGCACGACGGTGGCGCGGACGGCGGTGCCGATGGCGGCGCCGACGGAGGAGCCGGAGCGCGAGGCCTCTGAGCGTGGACGTCGTCCGTGCTGACGGGCAGGACCCCGGCGCCGCTGACGGCGCCGGGGTCCTGGAGACCCGCCTGATCGACATCGGCCGGGAGCGGTTCGCCCGCGACGTCTGGGGCCGGGCACCGCTGCTCACGCGCCGGGCGGGCGGCTTCACCGACCTGTTCTCCGCCGACGCCGTCGACGAGCTGATCTCGCGCCGCGGGCTGCGCACACCCTTCCTGCGCGTCGCCAAGGACGGGTCGACGTTCCCCGACTCCACCTTCACGTCCCCCGCCGGGGTCGGCGCCACCATTGCGGACCAGCTCGACGACACCGCGCTGTGGCGGCAGTTCGCCGACGGCGCCACGCTGGTGCTGCAGGCGCTGCACCGCACCTGGGAGCCGGTCGCGGACTTCAGCGCCGCGCTGAGCGGCGAGCTCGGGCACCCGGTGCAGGCCAACGCCTACATCACCCCGCCGCAGAACCGCGGGTTCGACGACCACTACGACGTCCACGACGTCTTCGTCCTGCAGATCGAGGGGACCAAGCGCTGGGTGCTGCACGAACCGGTGCACCCGGACCCGCTGCGGGACCAGCCCTGGACCGACCGCCGCTCCGCCGTGGCCGAGGCGGCGAAGGGCGAGGCCCATCTCGACGTGGTGCTCGAACCCGGCGACGCCCTCTACCTGCCGCGCGGCTGGCTGCACGCGGCCCAGGCGCAGGGGGCGGTCTCCATCCACCTCACGCTCGGGATCCACACCTGGACCCGCCACGGCCTGGCCGAGCAGCTCGTCCAGGAGGCGCTGTCGCTGCTGGCCGAGGACCCGGGGATGCGCGGGTCCCTGCCCCTGGGCGTCGACGGACCGGGCGGGGAGCTCGACACCGTCCGGGAGCGCCTGGTCGCCGCGCTGGCCGCGGCCGATCCCACACCGCGGTTCCAGCGCACCCGGCGAGGGCAGGGGCGCCCGGCCCCGCTGGGGCCGCTGGCCCAGCTCGCGGCCGTCCAGGACCTGGGCCCCGGGTCCCCCGTGCGGCTGCGCGGTGCCCTGGAGGCACGGCTGGAGGGCCCGCGGCTGAGCACACGTGTGGGGTGGCTCGACTTCCCGGAGACCGATCTGCCGTCCGTCTCGTGCCTGCTCGACGGCGAGGTCCACACCGCGGGCGAGCTCGGTGTCGAGCTCGTCGAACGACTGCTGCGGGCGGGGGTTCTTGTTCCCTGTGACCAGTGACACCGCCACCGTGAATGCCTCGTGCCGCTTCTGGTGCGCCGACGGAGCCCGGGGGCGCGGCGACCCGATGGCGGGGACGGCCCCGCGGGGGCTCGTCTGGGTCCTCATCGAGCACCGCGGCGGATGGCCGGTCAACGGGTTCGACGGTCTCGAGCTCGAGCCGGAGACCAAGGCCCTCGTGTTCTCCGCCGCGCAGGCAGCGCGGGCTCGCATCCTCCTGATCAGGCGCCACGGCCGCCGCAGCCGTGAGGGCCCCCGCCAGTGGGCCGTGCTGCGCCACGACGACTCCGGCGACGGCCGTCAGCACTGGGGCACGTGGAGCCGCGACGAGGACCTCGCGGAGATCGCCACGGCCCTCGGCGTCCCCGGTGAGACCGGCCACCCCCCGGTCCTCCTGGTCTGCGCCCACGGTCAGCACGACCCCTGCTGCGCGGTGCGCGGCCGGCCCGTGGGACGTGCCCTGAGCGAGCGCTGGCCGGATTCGGTCTGGGAGTGCTCGCATGTCGGCGGTGACCGGTTCGCCGCCAATGTCGTCGTCGTCCCGGACGGCGTCTACTACGGAGGGCTCGACGCGGAGTCCGCCGTCACCACGGTCGAGGAGCATCTCGCCGGCCGGGTGCACGCGGAGCACCTGCGCGGGTACACCGATCTCTTCCCGCCGCAGCAGGCCGCTGTCGCGGCCGCGCTCGAACGCTTCGGCCCGGCCGGCCGCCACGACTGGACGGTCACCGAGTCGGCTCGCGACGGCGACCGCTGGCGGATCCGTCTCACCGGCCGCCCGCCCCGGCCGGGCCTCGTCGACGTCGAACTGCGGTCCCACACCGCCCCGCCGCATCAGCTGACCTGCCACGGACCGGCCACGAGCACGGCCAGGGTCTACGAGCTCACCGCGGTGCGCGTCGTCTGACGGGTAGGGCGACCGGGAGCATCGTGTCGGGGGGAAGTTTCCGGTGACCGGCCTACACCCGGCCGTCCCACCGCGCTACGCTCGAACTCCAGACCCGAGCGACGATTCCTGCCGGCCCCGCCCCGGGCTCGCACCGGTGGAGCGGCCGGGGCGTCGTCCGCCCTGGGGACCCACTGATGTCAGGAGATCCTGATGGCCCCCGAGACCTTCGACGAGCTGCTCACCCGCCAGGTGGGCCACGAGTTCGCCGCCTCCCACCAGTACATCGCCGTGGCGGTCTGGTTCGACAGCCAGGACCTCCCGCAGCTGGCCCGGCACTTCTACCGGCAGTCGCTGGAGGAGCGCAACCACGCCATGATGATCGTCCAGTACATCCTGGACCGGGACCTGCCGCTGACCATTCCCGGGGTGGGGGAGGTGCGCAACGACTTCACCGACGTCCGTGAACCCCTGGCCCTGGCGCTGTCCCAGGAGCAGGAGGTCACCGAGCAGATCAAGGCGCTGTTCGCCGCCGCCCGGGCCGAGGGGGACGCGCTGGGGGAGCAGTTCATGCTCTGGTTCCTGAAGGAGCAGGTCGAGGAGGTCGCCTCGATGACCACCCTGGTGAACGTGGCCCGCCGGGCCGAGAACCTCTTCGACCTGGAGAACTTCGTGGCCCGGGAGCACGTGGGCGACGGCGGGCACGGCCACGACTCCGGGGCCCCGGCGGCCGCCGGCGGAGCCGCCTGACCCGGCAGCAGTCCCCGTCACCCGCCCCGGGCGGCGGGCGACGAGGACCCTGGAGCGGTGCGGTCAGTCGGTGGCCCGGGTGAGGTCGGCGTCCTCGTAGCGGACCATCCTGGAACCCGTCACCAGGCGGTGGCCCAGCCACAGGGCCAGGAACAGCGGCAGGCCGATGTAGGCCGACAGGGCGGCGAGCAGGTCGATGTCCCCCACAAAGGCCTGGTAGTTCTGCCCGAGGATCACCACCGCGCACAGGGCCAGGGCGATCATGGGGCCCAGCGGGAAGAACCGCGCCCGGTAGGGCAGGTCGGCGAGGTCCTTGCCCTGGGCGGTGTACGCCTTCCGGAAGCGGTAGTGGCTCCACGCGATGCCCATCCACACGATGAACCCGGCCAGCCCCGAGGCGCTGACCAGCCACACGTACGCGGCGCCGTCGCCGATCAGGGTGGTGAGGAAGCAGGCGGCTCCCACGGCGGTCGTGGCGAGCAGGGCGTTCATGGGCACGCCGCGGCGGTTGACCTTCGCGAGGAACTTTGGGGCCTTGCCGCTGTCGGCCAGGGCCCAGAGCATGCGGGTGGAGGCGTAGAGCCCGGAGTTGCCGGCCGAGAGGATGGCGGTGAGGATCACCGCGTTCATCACGGAGGCCGCCGCGAGCACCCCGGCGTTCTCGAACACGAGGGTGAACGGGGAGATCGAGATGTCCTCGACCCCGCTGCCCAGCAGGAAGGGGCTGGTGTAGGGGATGAGGAAGCCCACGATGGCGATGGCCCCGACGTAGAACAGCAGGATCCGCACGAACACGGTGCGGATGGCCCTGGGCACGTTCTTCTCCGGGTTCTCCGCCTCACCGGCGGCGACGCCGACGAGCTCGGTGCCCTGGAAGGAGAAGCCGGCCACCATGAAGATCGCCAGGATCCCGGCCCCGCCGCCGACGAAGGGGGCGTCCCCGGTGGTCCAGTTGTCGAAGCCGGGGGAGCTGCCGCCGATGATCCCCACGATCATGAGCACGCCCAGGACGAGGAAGACCACGATGGTGACCACCTTGATGAGGGAGAACCAGAACTCGCTCTCGCCGTAGGCGCGGGTGGACAGGGCGTTGAGGCCGAAGAGGATCGCGAGGAACAGGGCCGACCAGATCCACGAGGGCACGTCGGGGAGCCAGTAGCGCATGATCAGCGCGGCGGCCACGAGCTCGGCGGCCACGGTGATCGCCCAGTTGTACCAGTAGTTCCAGCCGATGGCGAAGCCGAAGGAGGGACTGACGAAGCGGGTCGAGTACTCCTCGAAGGCACCGGAGACCGGCAGGTAGGTGGCCATCTCGCCCAGGGACTGCATGAGCAGGAAGACCATGAACCCGATGGCCACGTAGGCCAGCAGGACCCCACCGGGACCGGCGGTGGCGATGGTGTTGCCCGAGGCCACGAACAGGCCGGTGCCGATGGCCCCGCCCATCGCGATCATGGTCAGGTGGCGGGGTTTGAGGCTGCGGCGCAGCCGTGCGTGCGCCTCGGCGGGAGTCGGTGCTCCCCGTCCGCTCGGGGCGGTCGTCTGGGGCGGTGCGATGGTGTCCACGGGAACCTTTCCTCGGAGGCGGCGGGTCTGCACGCCGGGGGAGGCCGGGGCGGTGTCCGACCGCCCCGGCCCGGGTCAGTCGTTGATGTAGAGCAGGCGCTTGTTGACGAACTCGTCCATGCCCAGCGGGCCCAGCTCCCGGCCGTAGCCGGAGCGCTTGACCCCGCCGAAGGGCATGCCGGCGCCCTCGGCCTCGGCGGCGTTGACGTTGGCCATCCCGCACTCGAGCTGCTCGGCGAGCCGCCGGGCCCGCTCGGGGTCGGTGCTGAAGACCGCCCCGCCGAGCCCGTAGGGGGTGTCGTTGGCCAGGGCGAGGGCCTCGTCGTCGTCGGCCGCCCGGTAGACCACCGCGACGGGGCCGAAGAGCTCCTGATGGTGGGCGGCCATTCCCGGGGTGACGCCGGTGAGCACGGCCGGGGCCAGGTACGCCCCGGGACCCTCGGCGAGGGTCCCGCCGGTGTGCAGGGTCGCTCCGGCCTCCACGGCCTCGCGGATCTGGGCGGCCAGGGTCTCGGCGGCGGCGCGGGAGGCCATCGGGGCGTAGGTGCCGTCGGCCTCCTCGGACGGATCGCCGGGCACCAGCGCGGCGGCCTGGCGGGTCAGCTCGGCCACGAACTCGTCGAAGATCCCGGCGGTGACGATCATGCGCTTGTTGGAGTTGCACGCCTGGCCGGTGTTGCCCATCCGGGTGGCGAAGGCCGTCCGGGCGGACTCGCGCACGTCGTCGGTGTCCAGCACCACGTAGGGGTCGGAGCCGCCGAGCTCGAGGACGACCTTCTTCAGGTTCCGCCCGGCGATCTCGGCGACCTTCGCCCCGGCGCGCTCGGACCCGGTCAGGGACACGCCCTGGATGCGGGGGTCGGCGATGATGTCCGCGATCTGGGCATGGGAGGCGAAGAGGTTCGTGTACACCCCGGCGGGCACCCCGGCGTCGTCCATGAGCTGCTGGAGGGCCAGGGCCGCCCGGGGGCAGGACTCGGCGTGCTTGAGCAGGATCGTGTTGCCCAGCACCAGGTTGGGGGCGGCGAAGCGGGCCACCTGGTAGTAGGGGTAGTTCCACGGCATGATCCCCAGCAGCACCCCGACCGGGCGCCGCTGGAGCACGGCCCACCCGGTCCCGTGCGGGGTGGGCAGGGCCTGGTCGGCGGCCAGGGCCGGGCCCTGCTCGGCGAAGTAGCCGAAGATCTCGGCGCAGAACGCGACCTCGTCCCGGGCCTCGGAGAGCGGCTTGCCCATCTCCTGGGTGGCGATGGCGGCCAGCTCGTCGGCGCGCTCGGCGAACAGCTCGCCGACCCGGGCGGCCACGGCGGCCCGCTCGTCGATCGGACGGGAGCGCCAGTCGCGGAAGGCGGTCCCCGCGGCGGTGAGCGCCTCCTCGGCCTCGGTGTCGGTGGCGGTGGGGACCTCGGTCACGAGCTGACCGGTGGCGGGGTCGATGCTGCGGTAGGCGGGCCGGTCGGTGCCGGCGCGGGCGCGCAGGGTGGAGGTGGCGGTCACGGTGGGTCTCCTTCGGGCAGGGGTGGGTGCGGGCAGGGGTGGGCGCGGGCACGGGTGGGAGGCTCCTGCGGCGGAGCAGGGCAGGGCAGAGCGCGGGCTGCGGGTGCGCAGGCTCGCCGGGTGGAGGAGGGTGTGCTCGGCCGGCGGGGGCAGGAACGTGCCCCCGCGGGCACGGTGTCGGGGAGCGGGCGGGCGCCCGCCGGGGTCAGCCGACCGGGACGAGCTCCGACCGGAGGGCGGCCAGGAAGGCGTCGACGTCCTCCGGCGTGGTGTCGAAGCTGCACACCCAGCGGACCTCGCCCGTCGCGGCGTCCCAGTCGTAGAACCGGAACCGCCGGCGCAGGCGGTCCGCGAGGCCGGCGGGCAGGGTGGCGAAGACGGCGTTCACCTGGGTCTCCTGGGTGAAGGCGACGCCGGGCATCGACCCGTCGGCGATGCCCGCCTCGATGCCGTCGCGGAGCCGCCGGGCCATCGCGTTCGCACGGCCCGCGTTGCGCAGGTACAGGTCGCCGTCCAGGAGCGCGAGCAGCTGGGCCGAGACGAACCGCATCTTCGAGGCCAGCTGCATCTGGTTCTTCCGCAGGTAGACCAGGCCCTGGGACGCGGCCTCGTTCAGGACCACCAGCGCCTCGGCGCCGAGGGCCCCGTTCTTGGTGCCGCCGAGGGCGAGCACGTCGACGCCGACGTCGGTGGTGAAGGCGCGCAGGGGCAGTCCCAGGGCGGCCGCCGCGTTCGCGAGCCGGGCCCCGTCCAGGTAGACGTACATGCCGTGGGCGTGCGCGTAGTCCGAGACGGCCCGGATCTCGTCCGGTGTGTACAGGGTGCCGAGCTCGGTGGACTGGGTGAGGTAGACGACGAGCGGCTGGGCG
Organism: Kocuria rosea; assembly: GCF_006094695.1. Classification (NCBI taxonomy): domain Bacteria; kingdom Bacillati; phylum Actinomycetota; class Actinomycetes; order Micrococcales; family Micrococcaceae; genus Kocuria; species Kocuria rosea. The sequence goes on from NZ_CP035103.1 coordinate 195,146, forward strand.
CGGTGCTCGTCCCCCCAGCCCCAGGCCTCCGCGGCGATCAGCTCGGGCGTGAGCTTCCCGTCTCCCGTGGGGACGGGAAGGAGCTTGATGCCGGCGGACTTCTCGGGCGCGCCGCCCTCGTCGACGTGGATGTGCGCGGTGTCCGCGCAGATCACCGCGCCCCAGCGCGGGAGCATCGACTGGAGTCCGACGACGTTGGCGCCGGTGCCGTTGAACATCGGCCACACCGAGGCGCCCTCGCCGAAGTGCTGAACGATCACGTCCTGCAGCCGTGCCGTGTACTCGTCCTCGCCGTAGGCGATCTGGTGACCGCCGTTGGCCTCGACCAGGGCGTCCAGCACCTCCGGGTGGACCCCGGAGTAGTTGTCCGAGGCGAAACCCCTCAGCTCGGCGTCGTGGGACCTCTTCATGTGGTGCCTCATCCATTCTCCTGGAGTTCGATGGTGGAGTCGTTCAGTTCCGGGGCCTCGGCGTCCCAGAGCCCGGCGTAGGCGTTCGCGAGCCGGTCCTCCAGACCGGCCAGGGCCTTCACCCGGAAGATCACGGCCGCGGCGCGCAGCGGCTCGCCGGCCTCGCGGGCGCCCTTCGCATAGCCCTGCGCCACCGCCCGGGTCCACGCCTCGCTCGCGGCCTTCACCGCGGCGTAGTTGGCGCCGCCCGCCAGGGGACGGTTCACCGCGGTCGAGGACACGATCGCCAGCCGGCCCGCCGGCGAGGCCCGCAGGTCGTCGTCGAAGGCGCGGCTCAGGTGGCGCAGCGCGGTGAAGGAGGTCTCCAGCACGCGGTAGTCCTCCTCCGTCTGCCCGGCGAGCCCACCGCCGCCGCGCCATCCTCCGACAAGGTGGAGGAGCCCGTCGACCGGCCGGCCGCGGTCGTGCAGCCGGCGGGCGAGGTCGAGCACGGCGCGCTCGTCGGCGAGGTCCAGCGTCTCCGGGTGCGCCCCCAGTGCTGCGAGGGGGACGAGCTTCTCCGCGTGGCGCCCCGTGGCGACGACGCGGGCCCCGGCCGAGGTCAGGGTCCGCGCCGCCGCCAGACCGGACGCACTGGTGGCGCCGGCGATCAGGACGGTGCGCCCGGTCAGGTCGGTCATCGCTCAGGCGTCCGTGGCGCGGATGCCGGCCGTCGACGCGATGACGCCCTTCATCTTCTTGTCGAGCGCCTCGAAGAACATCGACAGCGGGAACTCGTCGTCCAGCACCAGGTCCGTGTAGCCTCGCGGCGGCCCGGCCAGCACCTCGCGGGGGAGCCCCTCCGCCCACACCGATGCGGGGTTCGGAGGGACCACGGAGGCGATGAGCTCGTACGCCTTCATCCAGTGCACCGTCTTCGGCCGGTCGATCGACTCCCAGTACAGCTGGTCGATGGCCTCGCCGAGCTCGACGACCGCGTCCGCGACCCGGTCCCAGTCGAAGCTGAGCTCGACGTCACGCCACTGCAGGACGTGCTTCCGGTGGAGCCAGGCGAACAGCAGCTGCCCGCCCAGCCCGTCGTAGTTGCGCACCCGCGAACCGGTGATCGCGAAACGGAAGATCCGGTCGAAGATCACCGCGTACTGCACGAGCTTCCCGTGCCGGCGGGTCTGCTCCTCGATCTCGGTGAGCTCCTCGCCGGCCGCTCGCCGCGCCGTGAGCGCACGCTCGATCGTCACCGACTCCCGGAACGCCGTCAGGTCGCAGCGCAGCTCCTCCAGGGAGTACAGGAAGAACGGCATCCGCTGCTTGATCATGAACGGGTCGAACGGCAGGTCGCCGCGCATGTGCGTGCGGTCGTGGATGATGTCCCACATCACGAAGGTCTTCTCGGCGAGATCCTGATCGGCGAGCAGCGCCGCGGCGTCCTCGGGCAGGTCCAGCTTCGTGATGCCGGCGGCTGCGGTGACCACGCGGCGGTAGCGTGCCGCCTCACGGTCCTGGAAGATGGCGCCCCAGGTGAACGTCGGGATCTCCCGCACGGCGACCGTCTCGGGGAACAGGACCGCGGAGTTCGAGTCGTAGCCCGGGGTGAAGTCGATCAGCCGCAGGGACACGAACAGCTTGTTGCCGTAGTGCCCGGCCTCGAGCTCGGCGATGAACTCCGGCCAGATCGCCTCGACGATCAGGGCCTCGACGTGCCGGTTCGCCGAGCCGTTCTGGGTGTGCATGGGGAACACGACGAGATGCCGGATGCCGTCCACGCGGTGCTGCTGCGGCTGGAACTCGACGAGGGAGTCGAGGAAGTCCGGCTCCCCGAAGCCGCCGTCCGCCCAGCGTGCGAAGTCGCGGGGCAGGGCCGCCAGGTACGCCGCGTCGTGCGGGAAGAGCGGGGCGAGCTCGGCGATCGACGCCACGATCACCTCGACGTGCTCGCGCGCCGTCGGGTGGTCGGCGAGCTCGGGGATCGACCCGTCCTTGACCTGCAGGGCCTGCAGGGCGGTGGCCGCCGACCGGAGCCGGAGCCAGGCCGGGCTCGACTCCACGGTGCGGGCATCCTCCACGACCTCAGGTTCGCCGATGATGGCCTGCACCGCCTGCAGAGACGTGGACATTGAAACCCTCCTGTCGTAGATCAGCGGAAATTTTCCGGTGATGATGATCACATACAGGAACATACACATGTGGTCGTGAGGCTGTCAACCCTCTCGGCGGGATCAGCTGGTAGCGTTCGGCCCATGGACGACCCCATGGATGTGCGACTGGCAACCGAGGTGTCCCACGACCCGCGCGCCACCCTCGCCCAGTTGTCCGAGCGGGTCGGCCTCTCGGTCTCGGCCGTGCAGGCGCGCCTGCGCAAGCTCGAGAGCAGCGGGGTGATCGCCGGGTACCAAGCGATCCTCGACCCCGAGGCCATCGGCAAGCCGCTCGCGGCCTTCATCGAGATCACGCCCCTCGATCCCCGCCAGCCCGACAACGCCCCCGAGCTCCTGCAGTCGATCACGGCGATCGAGGCCTGCCACTCGGTGGCCGGGGACTCCGCCTACATGCTGTTCGTCCGGGTGGCTTCGCCGAAGGCGCTCGAGGCCCTCGTCAACGAGGTGCGCCACGTGGCCTCCGTGAACACCCGCACCACCGTGGTGCTGCAAACCTTCTACGAGCACCGGCCGATGCTCTCCCCTGTCGAGGCCTGACGCAGCTCTCAGAGGTCCCCCCTGTCCCGGGAGTCGTCCCCAAAAGTGTGACCACAACACGTTGCATGTATTTGCAATAGCGATGCCAGGATGGAGTGACGCCCGCGCCGGCGCCTCATCCCCCTTCCTGGAGACCCCCGATGTTCCTCAGCATGCTCTTCCGTGCCCGCCCTTCCGGCGACGGCTCGCCCACTGTCGGCGGCCCGCTCCGGACTGCCGCGGCATCGGTGGTCGTGGCCGGTCTGGTCCTCGTCGGTGGTGCTATGCCCGTCGAGGCGGCGACGACCTACAGCGCCTCGTTGCGCACCGCAGTGAAGTCCCTGCCCGTGGCCGGGGAGAACAACGTCGGCTATGACCGGGCCAGGCAGTTCGGCGACTGGAACGACGCCAACCGCGACTGCCAGAACACCCGCGCCGAGGTGCTGCAGAACGAGTCCAGGGCGAGCATCAGCTTCACCACCAGCAAGCGTTGCACCGTCAAGGGCGGGCGCTGGATCACCACCTGGGACGGGAGGGTGCACACCTCGGCCACCACGGTGCAGATCGACCACACGGTGCCCGTCCACGAGGCCTGGGGCTCCGGGGCGCGGTACTGGACGAAGGCCAAGCGCGTGGCGTTCTACAACGACCTCGGCGACCACCGCACGCTCAGCGCCCAGACCTCCGCGCTGAACTCGGCCAAGCAGGCCCGGGGCCCCGAGGCCTGGATGCCGCCGCGGAACCGCTGCGGCTACGTCGGGGAGTGGGTGGCGGTGAAGATCCGCTGGGGTCTCAAGGTCGACAGCACGGAGAAGGCCGCCCTGACCCGGATCGCCGCCTCCTGCCCCAACGTCACCCTCACCGTCAGGAAGGCCTGAGCCGGGCGGACGGATCCCGGGCGGGCGCGGCGCGGAGGAGCGGCCGGGTCGTGCAGAGGGGTTGCTTCGATCCTGCCCGGGTGCAGCGGGCGCCGCAGCGCCACGACGACGTCGTCGGGAACGGCGTGCTGCCCGTCCTGCTCGAGCCGGCTGTGGCCATCCGGGCTCGCCCCGGCGAGCATGGGGTCATGACACCACTGGGACGAACCCGCACCGCTCTGGTCACCGGCTCCACCAGCGGCATCGGTGCCGCCACCGCACGGACACTGGCGGCTCGAGGGTGGTACGTCGGCGTCACGGGCCGTGACCGCGCCCGCGGGGACGGCGTGGTGGCCGGGATCCGCGACCGCGGAGGGCGGGCGGACTTCATCGCCTCCGAGCTCACCGCCCCCGCGGACGACCTCCGGGCCTTCGCCCGCGCGGCCGCGCAGACCCTGGGCGGTCACGTCGACACGCTGGTCCACAACGCCGCCGTGTGCCCCGCCGTGGACACCCTCTCCCTCACCGACGCGGATCTCGAGGCCGCGCTCGCCGTCAACGTGCGTGCCCCGCACGTGCTCACGGCCGCCCTGGCGCCGGGGATGGTCGAGAACGGCAGCGGGGCAATCGTCGTCATCGGCTCGTGGATGGCCCACGTCGGCAGCCCTGTCGTGGGGCTGTACTCGGCGACGAAGGCGGCGCAGATCCAGCTCGCGCGCAGTTGGGCGGCGGAGTTCGGGTCGCACGGTGTGCGGGTCAACACCGTCTCTCCCGGAGCGACGCGGTCCCCGGTCAACGCCCCGGCCGACGACGTGATCGCCCGGATCACGGCCGCCACTCCCGCCGGGCGTCCCGGGACCCCGGAGGAGATCGCCGCCGCCGTCGCCTGGATCGTCTCCGACGACGCCGCCTACCTCCACGGCGCCGAGATCCACGTGGACGGCGGCATCACCAGCACCCGGCGGATCTGAAGCCGGCCGGTCCTCGGCCGCGCGGAGGGCCGACGACGTGCCGGGCGGGCGGCGGCCTCGCCGGCGATTCCGGCCCGTGCGCAGGGAGGGCCCCGCCGGTGCGAAGATGATCCGCATGAACTGGAGTCCGCGCGCCCTCGCCCGCTCGATCGACGGGCCGGGGTCGCGCCGGCTGCCCCGGCGGCTCGTGCAGCTCTTCGCCGGGCTGGTGCTCTACGGCATCACCATGGGGATGCTCGTGCGGGCGGAGCTCGGTGTCATCCCGTGGGACGTGCTGCACCAGGGGCTGTCCCGGCAGTTCGGGCTGAGCATGGGCACGGTGGTCATCGTGGTCAGCGTGCTGCTGCTGCTTCTCTGGATCCCGCTGCGCGAGCGGCCCGGGCTGGGCACCCTCAGCAACGCCGTGGTGGTCGGGCTGGTGCTCGACGCGACCCTGGCGGTGCTGCCTCCGGTCGAGTCCTTGCCGCTGCGGGTGCTGCTCGTGCTCGCCGGCGTGCTCCTCAACGCCGTGGCGACCGCCGCCTACATCGGGGTGCACCTGGGCGCCGGCCCGCGGGACGGGCTGATGACCGGCCTGGTCCGGCGCACCGGGGGATCGGTGCGCGTGGTCCGCACCTCGATCGAGGTGGTCGTGGTGCTCGCCGGGTGGGTGCTCGGCGGCACCGTGGGACTGGGCACGGTGCTCTACGCCCTGGCCATCGGCCCGCTGGTCCAGATCCTGCTGCCCCGGCTGAGCGTCCGTCTCCACCGCTGACGCCAGGCCCCGCTCTGCACGCCCGCACCGAGGTGGCCCCGGCGTCGGGGTCCGGAGCCGCCCGTCGCTGGTGAAGGGTCAGGCGCGGCGGTGGGCTCGGACCGCGGCGGAGGCCAGGCGGCGGCCGACCTCGATCGGTGAGCGCGGGGTGCCGCGGAGGAAGGCGGCCAGGGTCCCGCCGTAGGCCAGGAGGACCTCGTCGGCCAGGTCCTGGGCGCGTCCCCCGGCGAGGGGCCGGGAGAGGTGCAGGAGTCGCTCGGTGAGGAGGGCGGTGTCCGCGGCCAGGACGGCGCCGATCTCGTCCGCGGCCTCGGGAAGCTCGGTGGCCGCGGCCAGGAAGGCGCACCAGCGCGCCGGGTGGGGCTGGTCCCGCCGGTAGGAGGCCAGGGCATCGAACACCGCGAGCAGCCGCGCCGTGTCGTCGGCGGCCGCGACCACGTGCTGGTCCCAGACCGACCGCCAGTCCGCCAGCCGGACCCGCAGCGCCTCGGCCACCAGGGCGTCCTTGCTGCCGAAGTGCGTGTACAGGGTGGCTGCCGAGACCTCCGCCTCGCGCAGCAGCTCGTCGACGGGCGTGGCCCGGATGCCGCGGTCGAACAGCACGCGGTCAGCCGCCTGCAGCAGCCGGGTGCGCGCGGGGAGTCGCGGGACGGTGGTCACCCCACCACTGTATCGATCCCTCGTTCCAGAACGAGCGTTTTGGTGTAGCGTTACGATCGTTCTGGTAAGCGACGTGCGAGAGGGAGTTCCATGCGAGCTCTGGTGATCAGCGGGATGGCACTGATCGCGGCGACCTACGGGCTGGCGCGCTTCGGCTACGGCCTCTTCCTGCCCCGGTTCACCGAGACCTTCCAGATGGGCTCGGCCGTCTCCGGGCTCATCCAGGCCGGGAGCTTCCTCTCCTTCTGCCTCGCCGCGGTGCTCGCCTCGCGCCTGGCCGCCCGCCCGCGCCTGGTCGTGGTGTGCGCGGGGGCGACGGCCACGCTGGGCACGGCAGGCGTGGCGGCCTCGCCCACCGCGGTCGTCCTCGCGGTGAGTGTGGTGCTCGCCGGTGCCGGCGCCGGGTTCGCCACCCCGGGCCTGGTCACGCTCATCGAGCGCAACCTCGCTCCGGAGCGCCAGGAGAGCGCCCAGACGGTCGTCAACGCCGGCACCGGAGCGGGCATCGTCGTCGCAGGCCTCCTCATGCTCCTCACGATCGACCAGTGGCGCCTGGGATGGGCGGCCATCGCCGTCCTGGTGGCAGCGGCCACCGTGGCCACCCTCCGGGCGGACCAGTCCGCGCACCGGTCTCCGACCGCGGAGGGGCCTGCACGGGTGCGGGTCCGTGACCTGGTGTCGCTGGCCCTGCCCATCGCCGCGGCGGCGCTCGCCGGCGCCTCGAGTGCTGCGATCTGGACCTTCGGGCGCACGGCCATGGCCGAGTCCGGCACGGGCGAGGAGTCCTATTCCATTGCGGCCTGGATGGTCCTGGGGGCGTTCGGCGTGCTGGGCGCCGCCGCCGGGAAGATCGTCCAGGTCTGGAGCCTGCGGACGGCGTGGGTCTCGACCGCGGTGGCCATGGCCGGCGCGACCGTCGTCCTGGGCGCGGCGCCGGGGGCGCCTCTCGCCGCGTTCGTCTCCGCGGCCGTGTTCGGGGCCGGCTACACCGCCCTGTCCGGCGTCCTCATCGTCTGGGCCGCGCGGGTGATTCCCGATCGCGTGTCCGAGGGCACCGCCGTGCTGTTCATCGCCCTCGCCGTCGGTCAGGCGGCCGGCTCGGTCCTCCTGGGCGTCCTGTTCGATCCCGCCGCCCCGGTCCTGGCCTTCGCCGTGGCCGGTGCGCTCGGGATCCTCGCGGTGCTGCCCGCCCTGAGCGGCCGGTCCGGGGCGCGGTCCTCCCGCACCACGCCGGCCCCGCACCCCGAGGGGGCCGGCAGCCCGCGGGCCTGATCAGGCGCACGCGGGCCACGAGGACGAGCACCGGGCAGCTCGATCCCCGTCCGTCCGGCGAGGCCCGCCAGGCGACCGTCCGGCGGACCCGTCATGGTGCGGGGAGCGGGACGACGGTGCGGTACTTGCCGCCGGTGCTCTGCTGCGGTGCCTCCGGGGCCCGGTCGACGGCGACGTGCCCCAGGCCCAGGTCGCCGAGCAGATCGGTGACGGCGCTCAGCGCGGCGGCCCACACCTGCTCGGGGTCCTCGCCGGCCGCCGGGAGCAGCCGCACCCGCAGGCCGGCAGGGGCGGTCTGCACGACCTGGAACAGCTCCACGCCCGGGACGCGGTCGATGACGGTCCCCAGCGCGAGCGGGGGCACCGCGACCAGGCCCCGCCCGTCGTCGTCGGGGAAGGCGAGGACGTCCGAGGCCCGGCCCTGCACGCGCAGGGCCGGGGCCGGGTTCCCGCAGTCGCACGGTTCCGGCTTCATCAGGACCCGGTCGCCGACGTCGTAGCGGATGATCGGCTGGACCCGGTTGGCCAGGTTCGTCATCAGCACCGTGTGCGAGACGGTCCCGGGCGGGACGGGACGGTGCTCGGCGTCGACGGGTTCGAGAACGACCCAGTCCTCGACCAGGTGCAGCCAGCCCCGGGCGCAGCTCGAGGCCGCGTAGCCGATCTCGGTGCACCCGTAGACCTCCCGCACGGGCGCCCCGAAGGCCCGCTCGATCCGGGTGCGCTCGTCCGGCGGCAGACCCTCGGCGGTGCTGAGCACCAGCACCGGGCGCAGGCGCAGCCGCCCGGCCTCCTGCTCGGAGGCCAGCAGGCGCAGCACACTGGCGTAGGCGCCGAGCATGAGCGGGCCGAAGGCGTTGAGCTCGGCCACCAGCTCGGGCAGCGGCCGGTGGATCGAGAGGATCCTGAGCCGGCGGTGGCGCCGCGGTCGCTCCCGCATCTCCCGGGTGCTGGTGGCCACGGCCAGGAAGTGCCCGCCGGTGGCCACGACCGCGGCGAACCGGCCCCCGCGCACCGTGAGCCGCACCAGGTCCCGCCCGGACAGCCAGCCCGCGGACAGCCGGGCCATCATCCCCGAGGTCACCGCCCGGTACCGGTCGTCGAGCACGAAGAGACCCCGGGTGCCGGTGGTGCCGGCGGTGGTGGCCACCAGGTACCTCCCGGCGAACCGCTCACCGATCCTGGCCGGGTCCGCCACGAACTCCTGGACCGCCGTCAGGGTCACAGCCGGGTCCGTGGCGACCTCGTCGAAGTGGGCCATCAGCTGCCGTTTGTCCGTCACCGGCAGGGAGGTGACGTCCTCGACCCGCCCCGGCAGGCCCTGGTAGAGCCGCCGGTAGTAGGCGGAGTGCTCCCGCGCGAAGGCCACGAGCTCGGCCAGCCGCTCCCGCTGCCGCCGGCGGAGCGCCTCCGGACCCTTGCGGTGGGCCCGGCGGGCGTCCCACCACACCCAGGTCGCGCTGGCCCCCCGGGCGCCAGCCGCCGCGCTCCGTCGTGTCCCCATGGCACGACTCTAGGAATCCGGCGCCGGGGGAGACAGGGCCGCCGGGCAGGTGACGGAATCGGTCACCGGTTCTCCGGACGGACGGCAGTCGGCCAAGGCGCCCCGGCCCGCGGCGTGGTCCGTGAAGGTTTGGCGAAGATTCCCGCGCTGACCGCCCCCGGGTGCCGCCGCGCCGCGGCGGGGGAGGACACTGAAGTCATGAATCCTGGCACTGACGCGGCGGCCGGGCGGGTGCTGGTGGTGGATGACGAGAAGCCGCTGGCGCAGATGGTCGCCACCTACCTGGCCCGCGGCGGCTACGAGGTCGCCACCGTCCACACCGGCCCCGACGCCGTGGACGCCGCCCGCGACCGGAGCCCGGACGTGGTGGTGCTGGATCTGGGGCTGCCGGGGCTGGACGGCATCGAGGTGTGCCGCAGGATCCGGGGCTTCTCTGAGTGCTACGTGCTGATGCTCACCGCCCGCGGGGACGAGGAGGACAAGCTGGCCGGGCTGGCGGCCGGGGCCGACGACTACATCACGAAGCCCTTCAGCGTCCGCGAGCTCGTCGCCCGGGTGGCCGCGGTGCTGCGCCGGCCCCGCACCACGGTGGCCCCGGTCGAGCCCGCCCGGGAGTTCGGCGAGCTGACCGTCGACCTCGCGGCCCACGAGGCACGCGTGGGCGGGGAGGCGGTGGCGCTGACCCGCACCGAGTTCGAGCTGCTGGCCGCCCTGACGGCCCGGCCGCACGAGGCGCTGACCCGCCGCCGGCTCATCGACACCGTGTGGGGGCCCTCATGGGTGGGTGACGAGCGGATCGTGGACGTGCACATCGGGCACCTGCGCCGGAAGCTCGGGGAGGACCAGGCCGCCTTCGTCGACACCGTGCGCGGGGTCGGCTACCGGATGGTGGCGCGATGACCCGGCGACGGCGCCCCCGCGGCCTGGCCTCCCGGTTCTTCCTGGCCCAGGCCATCGTGGTGGCCGCCGGCATCCTCGCCGCCGTGGCGGTCGCCTCCCTGGCCGGACCCGCGATCTTCCACGAGCACCTGATCATGGCCGGGCACGCCGAGAACTCCCCCGAGCTGCTCCACGTGGAGCGGGCCTACCGGGACGCCGGTCTCATCGTCCTGGGCGTGGCCCTGGGCACCGCCGTGATCTGCGCCGCGGCGGTGACCTGGCTGTTCACCCGCCGCCTCCGGCGGCCCCTCGCCGCGCTCACCGAGGCGGCGCGGGGCGTGTCCCGCGGCCGCTACGACACCCGGGTCCCGGCCCTCGGCGCCGGCGTCGAGGTGGACGCGGTGGCGGCCTCGTTCAACGCCATGGCCGAGCGGCTGGAGCGCACCGAGGAGCTCCGGCGGCGGATGCTCTCGGACCTGGCCCACGAGATGCGCACCCCGATCTCGGTCCTCACGGTCTACTGCGAGGCGCTGCAGGACGGGGTGGCGCAGTGGGACGAGGCCACCGGCGAGCTCGTGACCGACCAGCTCGGACGCCTCACCCGGCTGGTCGAGGACATCCACGACGTCTCCCGGGCCGAGGAGGGCCGGATCGACCTGGACCGCGCCTCGCAGCCGGCCGGCGACCTGGTCCGTTCCGCCGCGGAGGCCCACCGGGAGGCGTACGCCGCCAAGGGCGTGCGGCTCGTCCTGGACGTCGACGACGACGCCGGGGTGGTGGACGTGGACCGGCAGCGGATGGGGCAGGTGCTGGGCAACCTGCTCACCAACGCCCTGCGCCACACGCCGCCCGGCGGGCAGGTCGCCCTCGGCGTCGCCCGGCGGGGTTCGGGGCAGGTGGCCGTCACCGTCGCCGACACCGGCGACGGCATCGCCGCCGAGCACCTGCCCCGGGTGTTCGAGCGCTTCTGGCGCGGGGACAGCGCCCGGGACCGCGACCACGGCGGCTCCGGGATCGGCCTGACCATCTCCCGGGCCCTGGTCGAGGCCCACGGCGGGACGCTGACCGTCACGTCCCCCGGGCCCGGCGCCGGGACGGCCTTCACCGTGGAGCTGCCCTCCCGTCAGCGGGCGGGGCCGGCGCCGGCCGGGATCAGCCGATGACCCCCCTTGCCTAATACCCCCTAGGGGTATATACCTAGGAGGAGCAGGACCACCTCGGTCCCCACCGAGCGGACACCAGTTCTCGCAGGAGGAAGATCATGAGCTCCCCGCACCAGGACCACGGCCGCTCCGCCGCCCCGGAGCAGCCCGCGGACGCCCACGGCCACGAGCAGCACGCCGATGCCGGCACCCACGGACAGGCCATGCCGCACGAGCACGCCCACTCGGCGGTGGACGAGGACCACCAGGTCCACACCCACGGCGAGCACGCCGGGCACTCCACGGCGATGTTCCGGAACAAGTTCTGGCTCAGTCTCGTGCTGGCGGTCCCCGTGGTGGTCTTCAGCCCGATGGTCGGGCACCTGCTGGGCTACTCCGTCCCCGGGTTCCCGGGCTCCACCTGGGTCCCTCCCGTGCTGGGCACCGTCATCTTCGTCTACGGCGGGGCGCCGTTCTTGAAGGGCGGACTCACCGAGCTGAAGAGCCGGCAGCCGGGGATGATGCTGCTGATCGCCATGGCCATCACCGTCGCCTTCGTCGCCTCCTGGGTCACCACCCTGGGGATCGGCGGGTTCGACCTCGACTTCTGGTGGGAGCTGGCCCTGCTGGTGGTCATCATGCTGCTGGGCCACTGGATGGAGATGCGCGCCCTCGGGGCGGCGTCCTCCGCCCTGGACGCCCTGGCCGCGCTGCTGCCCGACGAGGCCGAGAAGGTCGTCGACGGTGACACCGTCACCGTGCCCGTCGCCGAGCTGGCCGTGGGCGACGTCGTGCTGATCCGCCCCGGGGCCCGGGTCCCGGCCGACGGGGAGATCGTCGCGGGGACGGCCGAGTTCGACGAGTCCATGATCACCGGTGAGTCCAAGGCCGTCAGCCGGGCACCCGGCGACACGGTGGTCGCCGGGACCGTGGCCACCGACACCACCGTGCGCGTGCGGGTGGAGGCCGTCGGCGCCGACACCGCCCTGGCCGGGATCCAGCGGATGGTCGCGGCCGCCCAGGAGTCCTCCTCCCGGGCCCAGGCCCTGGCCGACCGTGCCGCCGCGCTGCTGTTCTGGTTCGCCCTGGCCGCCGGCATCCTCACCGCCGTCGCCTGGACGCTGCTGGGCAGCCCGGACGACGCGGTGATCCGCACCGTGACCGTGCTGGTCATCGCCTGCCCGCACGCCCTGGGCCTGGCGATCCCGCTGGTCATCGCGATCTCCACCGAGCGCGCGGCGAAGGCCGGGGTGCTGATCAAGGACAGGCTGGCCCTGGAGCGGATGCGCACCATCGACGTGGTGCTCTTCGACAAGACCGGCACCCTCACCGAGGGCGCCCACGCGGTCACCGGCGCCGCCCCGGTCCCCGGCACCTCGAAGGGCGAGCTCCTGGCCCTCGCGGCGGCGGCCGAGGCCGACAGCGAGCACCCCGTGGCCCGCGCCATCGTCACCGCGGCCGCCCAGGACCCCGAGGCGCAGCGGCTGGGCCTGCGCGGCACCGACCTCCGATCGGCCACCGGCCGCGGCGTCCGCGCCACGGTCGACGGCGCCGAGATCACGGTCGGCGGACCCAACATGCTGCGCGAGCTCGGCCTGTCCACGCCGGCGACGATCGCCGGCACCACCCGTGAGTGGGTGGCGCGCGGCGCCGGGGTGCTCCACGTCCTCCGGGACGGAGCGGTCATCGGCGCCCTGGCGCTGGAGGACAAGGTCCGTCCCGAGTCCCGCGCCGCCGTGGCCGCCCTGCAGGACAGGGGGGTGCGCGTGGCGATGATCACCGGCGACGCCCGCCAGGTCGCCGAGGCCGTGGGCGCCGAGCTGGGCATCGACGAGGTCTTCGCGGAGGTCCTCCCGCAGGACAAGGACACCAAGGTCGTCGAGCTCCAGTCCCGGGGGATGACCGTGGCGATGGTCGGCGACGGCGTCAACGACGCCCCCGCCCTGGCCCGGGCCGAGGTCGGCATCGCCATCGGCGCCGGCACCGACGTGGCCATGGAGTCGGCCGGGGTGGTCCTGGCCGGCAACGACCCCCGGTCCGTGCTGTCGATGATCGAGCTGTCGCGGGCCAGCTACCGGAAGATGATCCAGAACCTGGTCTGGGCCGCCGGCTACAACGTCGTCGCCGTGCCCCTGGCCGCCGGGGTGCTCGCCCCGATCGGGATCGTGCTGTCCCCGGCCGTGGGCGCGGTGCTGATGTCGGCGTCCACCATCGTGGTGGCGCTCAACGCCCAGCTGCTGCGCCGCCTCGACCTCGCCCCGGCCCATCTGGCCTCCGTCGGCACCGAGGACCGCCGGGCCCCCGAGCAGGCCGACACCGTCCCCGCCCGCTGAACCACCCCGACCCCCCGAGACCGAACCCCCGAACCGAAGAGAAGGACACCCACCGTGAAGCGTTCCACCACCCTCACCGCCCTCGCCCTGGCCTCGGCCCTCGCCCTGGCCGGCTGCGGCACCAGCGGCGCCCAGGAGGGCGCCGGCACGGACGCGGAGACCGCTGCCCCCGCGGCCTCCGCCCCTGCGGCCACCAGCACCGGTGCGGCCTCCGGCGAGCCGATCGCCGCCGAGCACAACGACGCGGACGTGATGTTCGCCCAGATGATGCTCCCGCACCACGAGCAGGCCGTGGACATGAGCGAGACGCTGCTGGCCAAGGACGAGGTCCCGGCCGAGGTCGCCGACTTCGCCCAGGGAGTCATCGATGCCCAGGCCCCGGAGATCGAGCGCATGAACGACATGCTCACCGCCTGGGAGGCCGAGCCGCTGGCCGACGCCGGCGAGATGGACGGCATGGACCACGGCTCCGGGGCGGGCATGAGCGGGATGATGAGCGAGGAGGACATGTCCGCCCTCGAGGACGCCCAGGGCGCCGGGGCCGCCCAGCTGTACCTGGAGCAGATGACCGTCCACCACGAGGGCGCGGTCGAGATGGCCCAGGAGCAGATCGAGCAGGGGCAGAACCCGCAGGCCGTCGAGCTCGCCCGCCAGGTGGTCGAGGACCAGGAGGCGGAGATCGCCGAGATGGAGCGGATGCTCCAGGAGCTGCCGGACGGTTCCTGACCGCCCCGGTGACCGGCGTCGTCGCCCACGGGCGGCCGCCGGCAAAAGCCGACCGACCGATCGAAGGAGGACCGCGATGATGTGGGGCGACGGCATGGGAGGGGGCATGGGCTGGATGTGGCTGTTCTGGCTGCTGCTCGTGGTGGGCACGGTCGTACTGGTCGTCGTGCTCGTGAAGCTGCTGACCGGGAACTCGGGCCGCGGGACCCGGCAGGGCGGGAGCGCCCCGCCGCCGACGGGTGCCGGCCCGCGCCGGTCCCGGGAGATCCTCGAGGAGCGCTACGCGCGCGGGGAGATCAGCACCGAGGAGTTCCGGGAGCGGCTGCGGACCCTGGAGGAGGGCGACCGGTGAGCCCCCTGACCCGCCGGCAGCTGCTGGCACTGGGCGCGGCCGGGGCCGGCGCCGCGGCCGTGGGCGGGGCCGGGCTGTGGTGGACCGGCGGCGGGGGCGAGGCCCTCGGCGGCGGCCGGGAGCTGCTGCAGCCCGAGGTGCTGTCCAGCAGGGACGGTGCCCTGGACCTGGTCCTGGAGGCAGCCCCCGCCCGGGTGCGGATCGGGGCGCGCACCGCGCACGTGCAGGCGTTCAACGGCTCCCTGCCCGGGCCCACCCTGCGCCTCCGCCCCGGGGACACGCTCCGGGTGGCGATGAGCAACGGCCTGGAGGCCCCGACGAACCTGCACGTGCACGGTCTGCACGTCTCCCCGGAGGACAACGGGGACAACCCCTTCGTGAGCATCGCCCCCGGGGACTCCTTCGACTACGCGTTCGCCCTTCCACGCGACCACCCGCCGGGCACCTACTGGTACCACCCGCACCACCACGGGCACGTGGCCGACCAGCTCGCCGCCGGGCTCTACGGGGCCATCGTGGTCGAGGACCCCGAGCCCGTCCCGGTGGCCCGGGAGCGGGTGCTGGTGATTTCCGACCTCACCCTGGACGCCTCCGGCAACCTCGCCGAGGCGTCCCCGCCGGAGCGGATGATGGGCCGGGAGGGGCAGAGCGTGCTGGTCAACGGTCAGGTCCGTCCCGGGGCCACCGCGGCACCGGGGGAGCGGGAGCTGTGGCGGGTCGTCAACGCCTGCCCGTCCCGGTTCCTGCGCCTGAGCCTGGACGGGCAGGGCCTGCGGCTCTCCGGCCGTGACGTCGGCCGGCTGCCCGAGGCGCTCGAGGTCACCGACGTGACCCTGGCGTCGGGCAACCGGGTGGAGCTGCTGGTGGACGCCCGGGCGGGCACTTCCGTCCTGGTGGCCACCCCGGTGGACCGCGGCAGCATGGACGGCATGATGAACGGCATGACGGGCCCGGGCGGGGACCGTCCCGGCTCCGGCGGTCCGGTCGAGCTGCTCACCCTGGAGGTCGCCGGGGACCCGGTCGAGCCGGCCGGGCCCGTGCCCGCGGGGCCGGCGCTGCGGGACCTGCGCGAGGAGCCGGTCGAGGCCCGGCGCACCCTGGACTTCGCCATGGGCATGGGCATGGGCGGGATGATGGGCGGCATGCGCGGTCCCGGGCAGATGATGTCCTTCACGATCGACGGCCGGGAGTTCGACGCCGGGCGCACCGACCAGCGGGTCCGGGTGGGCACCGTGGAGGAGTGGACCCTGACCAACTCCAGCCCCATGGACCACCCGGTGCACCTGCACGTGTGGCCGATGCAGGTCGTGGCCGAGGCGGGCCAGGAGGTCTCCGGACCGCGGTGGCAGGACGTGGTCAACGTCCCGGCCTTCGGGGAGGTGACGGTCCGGGTGGCCTTCGACGACTTCGCCGGCCGCAGCGTCTACCACTGCCACATCCTCGACCACGAGGACCTCGGCATGATGGGCACCCTCGAGGCCCGCTGAGGTCCGCTGAGGCCCGCTGAGGCCCGGCGAGAGTGGGGAAGCCCGGTGCGCGGATCCGCGCCGCGCCCGGACCGGCGCCCCGCCGGGCTCAGCCCATCGAGGTGAGGAGGTCGGCGCAGGCCTGCTCGCAGCGGCGGCAGGCCTCGGCGCAGACCTTGCAGTGCTCGTGCATCTCGGCGTGCTCGGCGCATTCGTCCCCGCAGGCCTTGCACGCGGTGCGGCACGCCTCGAGCAGGGCCCGGCCGACCTCGGCGTTGTTGCCGGTCTGACGGGAGAGTGCCTTGCCGGTGGCGGCGCAGACGTCGGCGCAGTCGAGGTTCTTGCGGATGCACTCGGTCAGCTCCGCGACCATGTCCTCGGCCAGGCAGGCGTCGGCGCAGGCGGTGCAGGTCTGGGCGCACTCGAAGCACGCCGCGATGCACTCGGCCAGCTTCTGCCGGTCGATGTTCCCCAGGTCCTTCGGGTAGGTCTCGAGCATCGAGGTCACGTGGGTCATGGTCTCGCTCCTTCGTCCGTCCTGCCGTGGTGCGGACCGGTCGGAACCGGACCGCCGTGCAACCGACAGTAAACTGCCGATCCGGCGTCGTGAAGTCCTGGGCGTTGAAGATTCCGTGAAGAAACCCCCGGCCACGGAGGGGGCGGACGAACCGGTCGGCGCCGGCCGCCGCTGCCGGTCACGCCGGGGCCGTCTCTCCGTCTCCGGCGCGTGCTCCGGCCTCGCCGAGCCGAGCGTCCCGCCTCCGCCGCGCTGACGGCTCAGCGGGTGCGGCGGGACACGGCGGGCGGGGGGCCGAAGCCGCTCACGGCGTCCCGCAAGGACGGCGGTGCGCCGTGCTCGGGCTGGTGGATCCGCTGCGGACCGCCGGAGGCGACCCAGCGGTTCAGCGCCTCCGCCCGCTGGACGTCCTCCAGCCCGCTCAGCCACACGGTGGGACCCACGTGCCCGCTGGGCCCGTCCCGCCGTGCGACGGCGACCAGCGCGGCCATCTCGCACCGGCCCAGGCACGGGGACGAGATCAGGACGGCCCCGGCCGTGCCCCTGACCACCTCCTGGAGGTCCTCCGCCTGCTCGGCGGTCCCGGTCATCCGGCGCAGGCCGGCGCACCGGTGACCCTGGCAGACCGCGACCAGGGGACCGCTGGCGTCGGTGCTGGTCCTGCGCGGGGCGCTCTTGCGGGTCATCGGGTGCCCTCCTGGGTCGGCGAACGAGGTGGCGGGCCGGCGGCTCCTAAACGCGCTGCCGCCGGTTTTGTTGTTGAGAATGAAACTCATTACCATAAGAACTCGTTGAGACCGGTTTTGGCAAGGGGGAAGCATGCGCGGTGCGACCGGAGTGGACGTGCGGGGGCTCGACGTGGCCCTGGCCGGACGGCCGCTGCTGCAGGGTGTGGGCTTCCAGGTGCCCCCGGGTCGGCGGGTGGCCCTGCTCGGCGCCTCGGGCTCGGGGAAGTCCCTGACGGTCCTGGCCCTGCTGGGTCTGCTCGGACACCACTTCGGCGTGCAGGGCTCCCTGCGCGCCGCCGGCCGTGAGCTGCCGTGGCGGCAGGCTCCCGGGCGGCGTCCGGGAATGGCCGCGGTCTTCCAGGACTCCCAGGCCGCGCTGAACCCCGTGGTGCGCCTGGACCGGCAGCTGCTGCCCGCCGTGGCCCGCCGGCGCCGGCTCGGTGCGGCGGCCGCCGGCCGGGTCGTGGCGGATCTGCTCCGCGAGGTCGGCTTCGAGGACCCGGCGCGGATCCTGCGGGCCCACCCCTCCCAGCTGTCGGGCGGGCAGCGGCAGCGGGTGTGCCTGGCGCTCGCCATGGCCGCCGCACCGGACCTGCTGGTGGCCGACGAGCCGACCACGGCGCTGGACATGATCAGCCAGCGCCACGTGGTCGAGGCCCTGCGCCGGTGCACCGGCGCAGGCCGCGGCGGGCTGCTGTTCGTCACCCACGACCTGGCGGTCGCCGCCGACCTGTGCGACGACGTCGTCGTCCTGGACCGGGGACGGGTCGTCGAGTCCGGTCCGATCCAGCAGGTGGTCGGATCGCCGCAGGCGCCCTTCACGGCGGCCCTGGTCGAGGCCGCCCGCACCGGTCTCCGTTCCGCTGCGGCTCCGCCGGTTGCCGCCCCGCTGGGCGTGGCCTCGTGAGCCGGGCGGCGGAACCCGCCGCACTGCACGGTGTCGGGCTCACCAGGAGCTACGGCACGCGCTCCGGCGCCGTGGCCGCGGTGCGCGGCGTCGACCTCGCGGTGCGCGATGGGGAGTCGCTGGGCCTGGTCGGCCCCTCCGGATCGGGCAAGTCCACGCTGCTGTCCCTGCTGCTGGGCGTCGAGCGCCCAGACCGGGGCGAGATCCTCTTCGACGGCGTTCCCCTGACCGGCCGGCAGCAGCTCCGGCGGGCCAGGCAGGCCGTGCAGTACGTCCCGCAGGACCCCGCGTCCAGCCTGGACCCGCGGCGCAGCGTCGAACGCCAGCTGCGGGAACCGCTGCGCCGCTTCGGCATCGCGGGCGACCACGCCCCAATGGTCCGGGACGCCCTGGAGCGGGTCGGCCTGGGCGCCGAGCACCTGGACCGGCGCGCCCACGAGCTCTCCGGCGGTCAGGCCCAGCGCGTGGCGATCGCCCGGGCCCTGGTGACCCGGCCGCGGATCCTCCTGGCCGACGAGGCGGTCAGCGGCCTCGACCTGCCGCTGCGCCACCAGGTGCTGGACCTGCTCAAGGAGCAGCACGTCCAAGAGGGACTGGGGCTGCTGTTCGTCTCCCACGACCTCACCGCGGTCCGCTTCCTGTGCCGCCGCGCGCTGGTGCTCGACCACGGGCAGGTGGTGGAGGAGGGCCCCGTCGACCGGCTCCTCGAGACGCCGCGCCACCCGACCACGCAGGAGCTGGTGGATGCGGTTCCGCACCTGGCCCCCTGAGCCGGCGGCCGCACCATCCCTGTCACCCACCACCGATCACCACACCGAAAGGGCCTCCTGATGCCACCCCGCCCCTCCGCTCCCGGTCCCGCCGCTCGCCGCACCGGCCTCGCCGCGGTCAGCCTGCTGCTGCTCACCGGCTGCTTCGCCGAGGGCTCCGGCACCTCCTCCGCCGGGGGAGCCGGCGGCTCGACCGACGGCCGGATCGAGCTCGCCATGCTGCAGCCGCCGCGCTCGGGGCTGTCCCCGCTGAGCGACGACGCCTTCAAGCTCTCCCGCTGGTCCACCGCCGAGACGCTGGTCCGGCTGGACGAGGCCGGGGACGCCCAGCCGATGCTGGCCACCGCGTGGGAGCAGCTCGACGACACCACCTGGTCCTTCACGATCCGGGACGGCGTCACCTTCCACGACGGCACCGAGCTCACCGCGGAGAACGCCGCCGCCTCCCTGGCCCGGGCGGTGGAGGCGGAGCCGGCCCCGCGCATCCTCGACGGGGTGGAGATGAGCGTGGCGGCCGAGGGCGACACCGTGCGGGTCACCACCGCCGGGACAGACCCGCTGGTCCCGCAGCGGCTGTCCAGCCCGCAGCTGTCGGTCCTGGCCCCGGCCGCCTACGAGGGCACCGCCGTGACCCCGGTGGGCCACGGCACGGGTCCGTTCGAGCTCACCGCCGTGGACGGCACCTCCGGGGCCACCCTGGAGCGCTACGACGACCACTGGGCCGGCGCCGCGGCGGCGGCCGGCATCGACGTGTCCTTTGTGCCCGACGGCACCGCCCGGGCCGCCGCGCTGCGCACCGGCGAGGCCGACGTCGTCGAGGCCGTGCCCGTGGGCCAGGCCGCCCAGGTCGAGGAGGACCTCCTCGAGGAGGTGCCGATGCCGCGCACCAACACGCTCTACCTCAACACCGAGGACGGGCCGTTCGCCGACCCCGCCCTGCGCGCCGCCGCCCGGGAGGCCCTGGACCCGCAGCGCATCGTGGACGGGGTCTACGAGGGCCGGGCCGACGCGGCCGCGGGACTGCTGGGCCCGGCGATCCCCTACGCCGCGGAGGGCCGGGGCACCGACGCCTACCGCGAGGCGCTGGCCGACCGCGCCGAGGCCGGGGACCCGGCCGGGCGGAAGATCACCATCGGCACCTTCACCGACCGGGCCGAGCTGCCCGAGGTCGCCGTCCAGCTCCAGCAGCAGCTCGAGGCCGCCGGCTTCGAGGTGGAGCTCGAGGTGCGCGAGTACCAGTACATCGAGGCCGACGCCCTGGACGGCGACTTCGACGCCTTCGTCCTCTCCCGCGCCACGGTGCTCGACTCGGGCGACCCAGTGGCCTACATGGTGAGCGACTTCGGCTGTGAGGGCTCGTTCAACCTCTCCCGGTTCTGCTCCGGGGCCGTCGACGACGCCCTGACCGCCGCGGAGCAGGCCGCTCCCGGCGAGGAGCGCCAGGAGGCGATCATGGCCGCCGAAGCGGCGATCCTGGCCGAGGACGCGGCGATCCCGATGCTCCACGAGCGCGTCATCCAGGGTGAGCAGGACGGCGTGGAGGGCGCGGTCCGCGATCCGCGCGAGCGCGAGCTGATCACGGCCGAGACCGCCGTCTCCGAGTGACGGGCCGAGTGACGGGCCGAGTGAGGGGACGGGGAGGGGCTGCGGCCCTGATCTCCCGCGCCGCGGCCTTCGCCGCCGTCGTCCTGCTGATCGGGGCCCTGCCGTGGCTCTCGGGCAGCAGCCCGGAGTACACGGTGCTGCGCGCCCGCTACGCGGACCGGCCGGCCACCCCGGAGGTGCTGGCCCAGATCCGGACCGAGCTGGGCCTGGACGGCGGCCCGGTGGCCGTCTTCGCCGACTGGGCGTCCGGCGTCCTCACCGGGGACCTCGGCACCTCCTGGATCAGCGGGCGCCCGGTCCTGCCCGGCGTCCTGGAGTCCATGGGGGTGTCCCTGACGCTGATGGGCGCGGCCCTGCTCGTCGCCCTGCTCGTGGCCGCCGTGACCTGTGTGCCCACCGTCCGCAGCGGGCTCGCCGGGCGCCCCGTCCGCGGGGCCGGGGCGGCGGCCGCCGCGCTGACCGCGCTGCCGGAGTTCCTGCTGGCGGCGGTGCTGCTGATCGTCGTGGCCGTCTGGGCGGGCTGGCTCCCGCCCTACGGATGGCAGGGGCCCGAGCACGTGGTGCTCCCGGCCCTGGCGCTCGGCCTGCCCGGGGGCGGGCTGATCGGCCGGCTGCTCTCGACCGCCCTGGCCGGCGCCTTCACCGAGCGCTGGGTGCACACCTGGGCCGTGGCCGGGCACTCCCGGCCGCGGATCGCGCTCGCGGCGCTGCACCGGGCCCTGCCCGGGGTGATCGGGCAGATCGCTCTCGTCGTCGTCGGGCTCACCGGCGGGGCGGTGCCGGTCGAGGAGGTCTTCGCGATCCCCGGCCTGGGCCGGACCCTGCTCGGGGCCGCGGCGGCCCAGGACATCCCCGCCCTGCAGGCGGGGATCCTGCTCCTGCTCGTGCTCGCCGCGCTGTGCGGTGCCCTGGCCGCCCTGGCCCGCCGGGCGCTGCTGGGGCCGGCCGCCCGCTCCGGGGACCTGCCCGTCCCCGGGCCGCCCCCGGGGCGGCGCCGGGCGTGGTGGACGGTGCCGGTCGTCTCGGGGGCCCTGCTGCTGTGGCTCGTCGTCGCCGGACTGCTCCGGGACCCCTACGCCTCCGCCCACGGGCGGCTCGAAGCGCCCTCCTGGGCGCTCCCGCTGGGGGCCGACGCGTCCGGCCGCGACGTGCTGGCGCGCGTGGGCCACGGCGCCCTGGACACCCTGGGCCTGGCCCTGGTCGTGGTCGCCGCCTGCCTGGTCATCGGTCTGGCCGTCGGGATGACCGGGACGTGGTCCACCGGGCCGGTCGAGGTCACCAACGCGGCACCGCCGATCATCGCCGGCATCCTCGTCGTGGCGGTGGCCGGCCCCTCCGCGGCCGGAGCCGCCCTGGCCGTCACCCTGGTGAGCTGGGCACCGCTGGCCGCCCACACCGCCGCCCTCGTGGCCGAGATCTCGGCCCGGCCCTACGTCCGGGTGCTGCCCCTGCTCGGGGTGGGCCGGACCCGCATCCTGGCCGGGACCGTCCTGCCCACCCTGCTGCCGGAGGTGACCCGGCACGCGGTCCTGCGCCTGCCCGGCACCGCCCTGGCCATTGCCGGCCTCGGCTTCCTGGGCCTGGGGCAGCAGCCGCCGGCCCCGGAGTGGGGGCTGCTGCTGGCCGAGGGCATCGGCTACGTCGAGCGCGCCCCCTGGACCGTGCTCGGGCCCGCGGGTGCCCTGGTGCTCGCCTCCGTCCTGGCAGTCTCACTCTCCAGCGCCGACGTCGCGAGGCGGACGGCCCGTCCTGGGCGGGGGCCTGCCGAGGCGGGACCTGCCGAGACGGGACCTGCCGCCACGGCGTCTCCTGCCGCGCTGTCCGTTCCGCGCCGGGGGGAGGACGCCGTGCGGTCCGCCGTGCAGCCGGCGCGGCGCTGATCCCGGCGGCACCGGTCCGCCGCGGAACCGGTGCCGAATTGACCATCGTTCTCATTTTCTTGAGAATGGCTCTCATGAAACTTCGATCCACGCCGGAGGCACCGGCCCCCGCGGACCGCTCGGCGATCCGCACGGAGGACCTCACCGTGGTCCTCGGCGCCACTCCGGTGCTGCGCGGGGTCGACCTCGCTGTGGCCGAGGGCGAGGCCGTCGCACTCATGGGCGGCAACGGCTCCGGGAAGTCGACCCTCATCAAGTCCCTGCTCGGCATCGTGCCCGTCGACTCCGGCGAGGCCCGGCTGTTCGGCGCCGACGTCACCGGCGCGCGCCGGGCCGTGCCGTGGTCGCGCATCGGCTACGTCCCCCAGCGCGTCGGCGTCGGCGCCGGGGTGCCGGCCACCGCGCTCGAGGTCGTGGCCTCGGGGCTGACGGGACACCGGCGCCTCCGCCCCGGCCCCGGGGCCCGGCGCGCGTGCCTCGACGCCCTGGAGCAGGTGGGACTGGCCGACCGGGCGCGCGAGAGCGTGGCGATCTTCTCCGGCGGCCAGCAGCAGCGGGTGCTGATCGCCCGGGCGCTGGTGCGGCGGCCCCGGCTGCTGCTGCTGGACGAGCCCCTGTCCGGGGTGGACCAGGTCTCCAAGGAGGCCATGGCCCGCATCCTGGCCCAGCTGCAGGCCGACGGCACCACGCTCCTGGTGGTGCTCCACGAGCTGGGCGAGCTGGCCCCCCTGCTGGACCGCGCCGTGGTGCTGCGCCACGGGCGCATCGTCCACGACGGCAGCCCTCCGCTGCCGGCCCCCGGGCACGACGCCCCCGATCACGAGCACCTGCACCCCCACGGGGACGAGCACTCCGCCGTCCCGACCGCCCCCGATCTCCACGGAAAGCCCCAGTGACCATGATCGAGACCCTCGCCGCCATGCTGGCCAGTCCGCTGATGCAGCGCGGCCTGCTGATCGCCGCCCTCGTGGGCGTCTCCGCGCCGGTGATCGGCACCTACCTGGTCCAGCGGCGCCTGGCGCTGCTCGGCGACGGCATCGGCCACGTCGCCCTGACCGGGGTTGCTATGGGCTGGCTGGCCGGCTCGGCGGCCGGACTCACCCCGCACGACGCCCTCGCCGTGCCCGGGGCGGTGGTCGCCGCGGTCATCGGCGCGGTGCTCATCGAGGTGATGCGCACCAAGGGGCGCACCAGCGGCGACGTGGCGCTGGCCCTGCTGTTCTACGGCGGCATCGCCGGTGGCGTGCTGCTGATCGGGCTGGCCGGCGGCACGTCGGCGAACCTCACCGGCTACCTCTTCGGGTCCATCGCCACCGTCACCCCCCTGGACGTCTGGCTCACCGCCGGGCTGGCCGCGGTGGTCCTCGGCCTCGGGCTCGGACTGCGCCCGGCGCTGTTCTCCCTGTGCCACGACGAGGAGTTCGCCCTCGCCACCGGTCTGCCGGTGCGGGCGCTGAACATCATGGTGGCCGTCATGGCCGCCCTGACCGTCTCCGTGTCGATGCGCGTGGTCGGCGTCCTCCTGGTCTCCGCCGTGATGATCGTCCCGGTGGCCGTGGCCCAGCTGGTCACCCGCTCCTTCGCCGGGACCATGGGGACGGCCATGGCCGTCGGGGTCGGGGTCTGCGTCACCGGCCTGTCCATCACCTACTTCCACCCGCTGTCCCCCGGGGCCACGATCGTGGTGCTGGCCATCGCCTGCTACGTGCTGGCGCTGCTCCTCCGCCCCCTCCTGGGGCGCGCCCGGCGCCACGGCGCGCCGGATCGCCTCCACGACGTCGAGGACGACCTCCAGCTGCGAGGGGCGTGACCGTGTCCCGGACCACCCGGCAGCGCTCCGCCCTGGCCGAGCTGCTCGAACGGACCCCGGAGTTCCGCTCCGCCCAGCAGCTCCACGCCCTGCTGGGGGAGCAGGGGGAGTCCGTCTCCCTCGCCACCGTCTACCGCAACCTCGGCGCCCTGGCCGAGGCCGGGGAGGTCGACGCCCTCGCCGCCCCCGGCGGGGAGACCCGGTACCGCCGGTGCCGGCGCACCGAGCACCACCACCACCTGGTGTGCCGCCGCTGCGGCCGCACCGTGGAGGTGGCCGAGACCGCCGTCGAGCGGTGGGCCGCCCAGACCGCCCGCCGGCACGGGTTCACCGAGGTCTCCCACGCCATCGAGCTCCACGGGACCTGCGAGGCGTGCCGGCACGACGTCTGAGGGTCGGCCCATCGCGGCCGTTTTGACAATGATTCTCAGATTGACTGAGAATTGTTCTCATGACCCTGTCGCGTGCCCTCGCCGTCCCGCTGTCCCTGACCGCCGCTCTCGCCCTGTCCTCCTGCGCCTCCGGCTCGGGCGACCCGTCGGCCGCCGGCGGGGGATCGAGCGGGACCCTGAGCGTGCAGGCCTCCTTCTACCCGCTGCAGTACGTCACCGAGCGCGTCGGCGGGGACCTCGTGCAGGTGGACTCGTTGACCCCCGCCGGGGCCGAGCCGCACGACCTGGAGCTGTCCCCGGCCGCCGTCGACGGACTGCGCACCGCGGACGCCGTGGTGTACCTCTCCGGTTTCCAGCCGGCGGTCGACGACGCCGTGGCCCAGGCCGCCCCCGAGCACGCCCTCGACGCGGTGCACGCCGGGGTGGAGGGCGAGGAGGCCCACTCCGCCGAGGAGCACGGGGCCGCGGAGGAGGCGCACAGCGAGGAGGCCCACGGCGACGAGGCCTCCGCCGAGGAGCCGCACGCCGAGGACGACCACGGGCACGACCACGGCGGGGAGGACCCGCACTTCTGGCTGGACCCCGACCGGCTCGCCGCGGTGGCCACGGAGGTCGCCCACGAGCTGGCCGAGGTCGACCCGGACAACGCCGAGACCTACGAGTCCAACGCCGAGGAGCTGGCCACGGAGCTGGCCGCCCTGGACGAGGAGTTCGTCGCGGGGCTGGCCACCTGTGAGCGGGACACCATCGTGGTCTCCCACGACGCCTACGGATACCTGGCGGACAAGTACGACCTCGAGCAGGTGGCCATCGCCGGGCTCGACCCCGACACCGAGCCCTCCCCGGCCCGGCTGGCCGAGATCGGCAAGGTGGTCGAGGCCGAGGGCGTCACCACGGTGTTCTCGGAGTCCCTGGTCAACCCGAAGGTCGCCGAGACCCTGGCGGCCGAGCACGGGATCGAGACGGCGGTCCTGGACCCGGTGGAGAACCAGTCCGACGAGAACGCCGACTACCAGCAGGTCATGCGCAACAACCTCGAGGCGCTGCGCACCGCCCTGGACTGCGCCTAGGGCTGCGCAGCCGCCTCCGCCGGGACGCCCGCGAGGTGATGGACCGTCCCGAGACGGATCCGGCGGTCCCCCACCGCGCACGGGCGCGGTGGGGGAGAATGGGAACCGTGAACAGGACGACGGGGACCACCGTGGGCGCAGCCTCTCCGCACCATGACGCGGTGGACCCGGGCCCCGCCCGGACCTGAGCGGGCGCCGCCGACGAAGGAGCCACGATGTCCTCACCTCCCGCGGGTCGTGTGCTGGTGGTCGACGACGAGGTCGACCTGGCGCAGCTCGTCGCGGGATACCTGCGCAAGGCCGGACTCGACGTCGCGGTGCGGCACGACGGCACCGACGCGGTGGCCGCCGTGCGGGACTTCGCGCCACAGGTCCTCGTGCTGGATCTGGGGCTGCCCGGGATCGACGGGGTCGAGGTGTGCCGTCAGGTGCGGACCTTCTCCGACTGCCACGTGCTGATGCTCACCGCCCGCGACGACGAGATCGACAAGATCGTGGGCCTGTCGGTGGGAGCCGACGACTACGTGACCAAGCCGTTCAGCCCGCGCGAGCTCGTGGCCCGGGTCCAGGCCATGCTGCGCCGGGCCCGCACCGGCCCCGCACCCGCCCCGGCGGGGCCGGACCGGGAGCTCGTGGTCGGGGACCTGGTGGTGGACGAGGCCGCCCGGGAGGTCCGCGTGGGCGGGGAGCCGGTGGCGCTGACCCGGATCGAGTTCGACCTGCTGGCCGCCCTGGCGGCCCACCCGCAGGTGGTGCTCTCGCGCCGGCAGCTGGTGGAGATGGTCTGGGACGCCGCTTGGACCGGTGACGCACACCTGGTGGACGTGCACATCGGGCGGATCCGCAAGAAGCTCGGCGACGAGGCCGCCGGCCCGAAGTTCATCCAGACCATCCGCGGCGTCGGCTACCGGATGGGGGCCGGACGGTGAGCACCAGTGCCCCGTCCCGGACCCGGTCATGGAGATCGCTGACCGTGCGGTTGATGCTGGCACAGACCTCGGTGCTGCTCAGCGGGCTGGTGATCGTGATGATCACCGCGGTCCTGGTCGGGCCGGACATGTTCCACGAAGAGCTCATCGACGCCGGTCACTACGACGAGGCCGACGGACTGGATCACCTGGAGGACGCCTTCCGCTCGGTGAGTCTGATGGCCCTGGCCATCGGCGGGCTCACGGCCCTCTGCATCGCCGGGCTGCTCAGCTTCTACCTCTACCGCACCATCGGGCGGTCCCTGGCGTCCTTCAGCACCGCGGCCGAAGAGGTGGCCGCGGGCAACTACGGCGTGCGCGTGACCTCCGCCGCGCTGGGGCCGGAGTTCGACGCCCTGGCCGGCTCCTTCAACGGGATGGCCGCCAAGCTCAGTGCGGTGGACACCACGCGGCGCCAGATGCTCGCCGACCTGGCCCACGAGATGCGCACCCCGCTGGCCAGCCTCAAGGGCCATCTGGAAGGAGTCGAGGACGGGGTGGTCGCCCTCGACGAGCACACCACCGGGATCCTCAACGCCCAGATCACCCGCCTGGAGCGCCTGGCCCGCGACATCCGCCAGCTCACCGCCGCCGAAGAGGGCATGACCCGGCCGCAGCTCACCCTCCAGGACCCCCGGCACCTGGCGGACCAGGCGGTCGCGGCCATCGAGCCCGACGCCGCCGGCAAGGGTGTCTCGATCACCTCGGTGAGCACCGGCCCGGAGACCGCCCCGGTGCCGCTGGACCCGGAGCGGATGGGCCAGGTGCTGAGCAATCTGCTGGAGAACGCCCTGCGCCACACCCCGACCGGGGGCGCCATCGTCCTGCGCACCGACCACACCGCCGAGGCGGTCACCTACACCGTCACCGACACCGGGGAGGGCATCAGCGCGGAGGGCCTCCCGCACGTCTTCGAGCGCTTCTACCGCGCGAACACCGGCCGGGAGGCCCACCGCGGCGGCTCGGGGCTGGGCCTGGCGATCAGCAGGGCCCTCGTCGAGGCCCAGGGCGGAACTTTGGAGGCCGCCAGTGACGGCCCCGGCCGCGGCGCCAGCTTCCGGATCCACCTGCCCCGCCGTCGCCCCGCCGGCTGAGCCCGCCGGACGGCCGGCGACCTCCGGGCCCGCCGCCGGTCTCTCGGGGCCTGCACGCGGGGCCGGTGCTTCCGCCCGCGGGCTCAGACGGTCCTGAGCGTGCGGCTGTCGTCGCGGATCTGCCCGACGAGCTCCTCGAGCATGTCCTCCAGGGTGACGATGCCCTCGGTCCTGCCGCGCCCGTCGAGCACGAGGCCGAGGTGGGCCCCGGAGTTCTGCATCAGGGCCAGGGCCCGGCGCAGGGGCACGTCCCGGTCGATCGTGGGCAGCGCGCGGATCAGGGACGGGTCGATCGGGGTGTCCCGGGCGGCCTCGTCGATCTCGATCAGGTCCTTGATGTGCACGTACCCGGCGAGCTCCCCGAAGACGTCGAAGATGGGGAACCGGGAGAACCCTCCGGCGGCCACCGTCTCGGCCTGGGCGGGGGTGACCCCGGCGGGCAGGGTGGTGACCCCGTCCAGCGGGATCACGATCCCGGTCACGCTGCGCTGCTCGAAGGTCAGGGCCCCCAGCAGCAGCCGCTCGTCGTTGGCCTCCAGCAGACCGCCGTGGCGGGACTCCTCGACCAGGGCCGCGACCTCGTCACGGGTGAACACCGAGGTGACCTCGTCCTTGGGCTCCACCTTCAGCAGCCGCAGGATCACGTTGGCGACGCCGTTGAGCACCCACAGCAGCGGGCGCAGCGCGGTGACGATGCCCACCAGGACGGGGGCCAGGACCACGGCCATGCGCTCCGGGCCGGCCAGGGCGATGTTCTTGGGCACCATCTCCCCGAACACCACGTGCAGGTAGGTCACCAGGGACAGGGCGATCGCGAAGGCGATCGGGTGCACGAAGGCCTCCGGGACGCCGATCGCGGCGAAGGGCACCTCCAGCAGGTGGGCGATGGCCGGTTCGCTGATGTAGCCCAGGGCCAGGGAGCAGATGGTGATGCCCAGCTGTGCGCCGGCCATCATCAGCGAGACGTTCTCCATGGCCCCCAGGGTCACCTTCGCGGCCCAGGACCCGGACAGCGCCCTGGGCTCGATGATGGTGCGGCGGGCGGAGATCAGGGCGAACTCCGCGCCGACGAAGAACGCGTTGGCGCCCAGGAGCACCACGGTCAGGATCAGGCCGGTGACCTCGCTCATCGGACGGACTCCTTCTGGTGGGCGGGCACTTCCACGGCGCGGTCCTCCGCGCCGTCCTCGGGTGCCGTCCCGTCACCGGGGCGGTGGACGCGGGCGTGCACCGCGGTGATGCGGTGGACGTCCAGCGCGGTGACCTCGAAGGTGATCGTGGCCTCCGGTTCACCGGGCGCGGGGGCGGCCGCCACCGTGACCCGGTCCCCGACCTCGGCCAGTCGGCCCAGGTGCAGGGTCACGAGCCCGGCGAGGGTCTCGTAGTCCTCGTGCTCGGGGACCGCCGCGCCGAGGTGCTCGGCCGCCTCGTCCGGGCGCAGCGCCGCGGAGAGGTCCCAGGACCCGTCCGGCTCCACCGTGACGGGCTCCGGCTCGGGGTCGTGCTCGTCGCGCACCTCTCCGACGAGCTCCTCGACCAGGTCCTCCAGGGTGACCAGCCCGGCGGTGTCGCCGAACTCGTCGATCAGCACCGCCATCTGCAGGCCCCCGGCGCGCAGGGTGTCCATCAGCTCGTCCAGCTCCACCGTGTCCGGGACGAAGGTCACCTCGTCCATGACCGTTCCCACGGTAACGGCGTTCCGCTCGCGGTAGGGCACGGCCAGGCCGTGGCGCACGTGCACCTGGCCCAGGACCGCGCCCTCGTCCGCGTCGAGGACGGGGAAGCGGGAGTGCCCCGAGGCCTTGGCCGCGGCCAGCAGCTCGTGCACGGACGCGTCCGGGGCCAGGGTGGTCATCTGACCCCGGGGGGTCATCACGTCGTGGGCGCGGCGGTCGCCGAAGGCGAAGGAGCGCTCGACCAGCTCGGCGGTGGCCGCGGCCAGCGCCCCCCGCTCGGCGGAGTGGCGCACCAGCCCGGCGAGCTCCTCGGGAGAGCGGGTCGAGGCCAGCTCCTCCTGCGGCTCGACCCCGAGGGCGCGCACGATGCGGTTGGCGTTGCCGTTGAACAGCCGGATCGGCCAGGCCAGGGCCTTGGTGAAGCCGCGCTGGAACCCGCTCACCGCACGCGCGGTGGCCAGCGGCCTGGAGATGGCCAGGTTCTTGGGCACCAGCTCCCCGAAGATCATGGTCAGGCCGGTCGCCAGCACCAGCGCCAGCACGACGGAGGTGGAGCGGGCCGCCACCGGGGACAGCCCGGCGCCGGTGAGCGGACCCACGATCAGGGCGGCGATGGCCGGCTCGGCCAGGAAGCCGATGCCCAGGTTCGTCACGGTGATGCCCAGCTGCGCCCCGGAGAGCTGCGTGGACAGGGTCTTCATCGCCCGCAGCACCCCGCCCGAACGGCGGTCACCGGTGGCCGCGGCGGCCTCGACGTCGTTGCGGTTGACGGTGATCAGCGAGAACTCGGCGGCCACGAAGGCTCCGCAGGCGGCGATCAGGGTCACCCCGAGGAGGATCGACAGGACTTCCATCAGCCCCACCACCTCGTCACATCTGCACGGCCCGAAGGCCAGGGTCTGTCACAGGGCGCGTCGCAGTGGGCGCTCATGATCTCCGTATCTCACTCGTGCACAGGGCGGCCCAGCATCAGGCCGCGGGAACCAGGAAATCTAGCAATCCCAACCGGGAGAAGGCTGGGAAAGATGCCCGGCGCACGAGCACCGGCACAGCCCGCCAGTAGGCTCGGGCCGTGACCGGACTCAGTGGAGCGGCCCTGCTCGAGGTGCTCGGCGCCGCCGCGACCAACGCCGGTCTGGCCCTGGTGGCGGCGGCCGTGATCATCCGCTGCCTGCACGCCCGGTGGCACCGGACCGAGGCGATCCACGTCCTGCGGGACGGGGCGTGCTACCTGCGCTGGCACACCACGCGCTACGAGATCCACGAGGAGCCCTGGCACCACCCGCCGGTGCCCGCTCCCGCGCCCGGGGCCGAGGTGGTCGTCTGGTTCCACTCCCGGCACCCCGAGCAGTGGAGACTGAGCACCCCGCACCGCCCGGTCTGGGCGCTGGCGGTCTGCGGGGCAGGCCTCGTGCTCCTGGGACTGCTGATGCCGGTGTTCCTGTAGGCCCGGGCCAGATGCCCACGTCCACCGCCGAACCTGTGCGTCAGCCCGGAATGTGGGGCGTCGTCACGTGGGGGCGTCCGACGGCAAATAGACTGTGAGGCGTTCCAGACCCCCGATCATGGAGAGCGTGAACCAGCCCGATGGGCCCATCGCCTGCGAGACCCGGGTCGTCCGACGACCCGGGCGACAGTTGTCCTTTTCCCGCAACAGCTGACCCCCGCCGCAGGCTCCGGCCCGGCTCTCCCGATCCAGGAGTGAGCCCCCGATGATCGGAGCGATTCTCACCCTGCTCCTCGGCATCGTCGTGATCCTGGCGATCATCGCCGCCAACGGGTACTTCGTGGCCCAGGAGTTCGCCTACATGTCGGTCGACCGCGTCAAGCTCGGCGCGCGCGCCGAGGCCGGCGACAAGGCCGCCCAGCGCGCCCTGAAGGTCACGCGCCGCACCTCCTTCATGCTCTCGGGCGCCCAGCTGGGCATCACCGTCACCGGTCTGCTCATCGGCTACGTGGCCGAGCCCATGGTGGGGGAGTCCGTGGGCGTGCTGCTCGGCGCCGCCGGGGTGCCGGCCGCGCTGAGCATCTCGGTGGGGACGGTGGGCGCGCTGGTCGTGGCCGCCGTCGTGCAGATGATCTTCGGGGAGCTGTACCCGAAGAACCTGGCGATCGCCAACGCCGAACCGCTCGCCCGCGGACTGGCCCGCTCCACCACGATCTACCTCGGCCTCTTCGGGTGGCTGATCACCGTGTTCGACCACGCCGCCAACGCGCTGCTCCGGCTGTTCCGGATCGAGCCGGTGCACGACGTCGACACGACCGCGACCGTGGAGGACCTCGAGCGCATCGTCGCCGACTCCCGCGAGAGCGGGGACCTGCCCGAGGAGCTGTCGGTGCTCATCGACCGCATCATCGACTTCCCCGACCAGGACGTGGAGCACGCCATGATCCCGCGGTCGCAGGTCGGCACGGTCTCCCCGGACACCACCGTGGGCGAGCTGCGCGTCCTCATGGCGCAGGAGCACACCCGCTACCCGGTGATCTCCGCGACCGAGGAGCCCCTCGGCGTCGTCCAGCTCGCCGATCTGCTGCGCGGCGGCGTGCCCGATGACGCCGCGGTCTCGACCATGATGGCGCCCCCGCTGGTGCTGCCCACGCTCATGTCGCTGCCGGACGCACTGGCGCAGCTGACGGAGTCGCGCAACGAGCTCGCCTGCGTGATCGACGAGTACGGCGGCTTCGCCGGCATCCTGACCGTCGAGGACCTGGCCGAGGAGCTGGTCGGGGAGATCACCGACGAGCACGACGACGAGCCGCCCGCCACCATCACGCCCGAGCACGGGGACACCTGGCGGATGACCGGCGACATCCACGTCGACGAGGTCGAGCGCGCGGTCGGCCACGAGCTGCCCGAGGGCGACTACGAGACCATCTCGGGCCTGCTCATCGCCCAGCGCGGTGAGCTCCCGGTCTCCGGGGAGGTGGTGCGGGTCGAGCTGCCCGACGACCCCCGCGATCTCGTCCTCGACCGGCCCGTCCACCGGGTGCTCGACGTCGAGGTGCTCGAGCTCTCTCGGCACGTGCCCAGCGAGCTGCTCGTGCGGCTCGTCGAGACCACCGCCGAGGGCGCCGACCCCGCGGAGAACACCACCGCCCGGACCGGCGCCGAGAAGGAGGAGGACCGATGAGCGATCCCCTGGTCGTCACCGCCGTGACCGTGCTGCTCATCGTGCTCAGCGCGTTCTTCGTCATCGTCGAGTTCGCCCTGCTGGGCGCGCGCCGCCACCGGCTCGAGGCCGAGGCGGCGACCAACCGCGCCGCCCGCGCCGCCCTGCGCGGCATCAACGAGCTGACCATCATGCTCGCCGGCGCCCAGCTGGGCATCACCGCGTGCACGTTCGCCCTCGGCGCCGTCACCAAGCCGGCGGTCGACGCGTGGCTCAGCCCCGTGTTCGTTTCCTGGGGCGCGCCCGAGGGGCTGGCCGACGGCGCCGCCTTCGGTCTCTCCCTGCTGTTCGTGACGTTCCTCCACCTCGTGGTGGGGGAGATGGCGCCCAAGTCGTGGGCGATCGCGTACCCGGAGACCTCGGCCAAGCTCATCGGCGTGCCCTCGCGCGGCTTCATCTGGGTCGTGCGGCCGCTGCTGGTGTGGGTCAACGCGATCGCCAACCGGCTGGTCGCGGCCAGCGGCGTCACCCCGGTGGACCGGGCGGCCGTCGGCGGCCAGGACGTCGACACGATCCGGCACCTCGTCGAGCACTCGGCCTCCGTGGGCGCGCTCGACCCGTCCTTCCGCACCCAGCTCTCCGGCGTGCTCGAGCTCGAGCAGCTCACCGTCGAAGCGCTGGTCGCACCGGGCGCGACGCCGACCACCGTGCCGGTCCGGGCCACCGCGGCCGACGTGCAGGCGGCCGCCGCCCGCTCGGGGCACCTGCGGATCCTCGTGGAGGACCCCGGCGCCGGCACGCCCGGAGTGGTCCACGTGCGCGACACGCTGCTCGAGCCCCCGGACCGGCCCGTCCGGGACCTGGCCCGCCCCGCGTTCGTGCTCGACGCCGACACCCCGGTCTACGAGGCCCTGGCCCGGATCCGCGCGGCCGGGGAGCAGTTCGCGGCTGTCGTGCACGAGGGCCGCTTCGTGGGAGTGATCACCCTCTCCGACGTCCTGCGGCGGGTCCTGCCCCGGGAACTCGCCGCCGACAGGCCCACGGGCCGGTGAGGAGGACGGGACCGTCCCACGACCGGGCGGCGGCGGCGTAGCGTAGAGCGTCCGGGCGCGACCGCCCCGTCGTCGTCCCACCGCCCCGCCGCCCCGCTAGGAGACATCACCCGTGGAACCCCTGCTGCTGGAGCCCCTCACCCGCTTCCTGACCGTGGAGCACGCCGCGGACCTCACCGGGCTGGCCGCGCGCATCCCGGGCTCGGGGTTCCTCTGCTTCTACCCCAACGACGAGGAGTACACGGGCTTCGTCGACGGCACGGGCCGGCTGTGGTTGCGCGGCGACGACGCCACGCCCGCCCGGGAGCTGCTGGAGGTCCTCGAGCCGCCGTTCCGCATCGCCTATCCGGTGGCCCCGGCCGTCACCGGCGACGAGGAGGCGGTCGTCTCCGCCGGGGTGCTCCAGACCCCCGAGGAGCTGGAGGCCTACCGGGCCCGCTTCGCCGACGTCGAGGGCGAGGCGGACCTCGACCACCAGGCCCACGCCGTGGACGCGGCCGGCCAGCACTGGACCCTCATGGCCGGCACCGAGCCGGGGGAGGTGCTCGCCCTGTGCTTCGGCCGGGACGAGGCGGGGGTGCCCTTCTCCGAGCAGACCACCTTCACCGCCGAGTCCCTGCCCCTGCCGGTCACCGTGGTGGAGCTCGACTGACCGCCGGCCCCTCGGTGACGGGGGCCGGTGCCGCTCCCCGGGTGTGACGGGTCAGGCGGCGTGCGGGACCGCGCCGGTCCGCGCCGGCGCGCCGGCGGCCGCCAGCGCCGCCCGCACCGTGCCGAAGTTCGCCGCCGTCTCCGCCAGCGCACCGTCCACGGTGGAGGCGGCGTCCAGCTCCGCGGCGGCGTGCAGCCGGGCGCGCGTGCCGTGCAGGTGGACGCTGCGCAGGACCGGCACCCACTGGCCGTGCCCGGCGGCGTCGGTCCAGCCCACCAGACCCGCGAAGACCCCGCGGGGCCGCGGCTCCAGCTCACGGATCAGGGACAGGGTCTCCCGGTCCGGGGCGCCGGCGGCCGCACGGTGCAGCGCCACCGCGGCGTGCAGCGCGCTGGTGCCCCGGTGCAGCCTGCCGGTGAGACGGGTCGCCAGGTGCCAGGCGGCGTCGGTGCCCGGCACGCTGGGCTGCCCGGGCACGTGCAGGGACGCGGCGAGCGGTGCCAGGCGGCGGGCCTGGTGCTCGACGACGTGCTGGTGCCGCCGCCGGGCGGCGGGGGAGCGCAGCAGGGACTGCTGGGCGGCCGAGTCGCCCGAGACCGTGGGGTGGCGCGCGGCGCAGCCGGTGTGGGGGTGGGAGGCGAAGCCGGTCGGGCGCACCTCGGCCGTCAGCTCCGGGCCCGCACCGAGGACCGTGCCGCCGTCCCGGGGGCGCACCAGGAAGGCGTGGCCGCCGGCGGCGCGGGCCACCAGCTCCTCCCACAGCCGGTCCAGGTCCGCGGGTGCGGAGAGCTGCAGGTCCAGGGCGCGGGCCAGCACCAGGTGCGGGGCGGCGCCGCGGCCGATGCGGTCCAGGGCCTCGGCGAGCGCCTCGTGGTGGTCGGGGTCCGGCGCCGGGGCGGCGGGCACGAGCTGCCGCGCCAGGGGCACCGGGGCCGTGGGCGCGGGGCGGGGCGCCCACACGGGCCGCTCGGCGAGGAACAGGTCGGCCGGCTCGTCCGGATCGAAGGGGATGGTGCCGCACAGCACCGGCCGGGCCTCCCCGCCGGCCCGGGTGCCGGCCACCGCGCGAGTGACCTCGTCCAGCCGGGCCAGGACCGGATCCACGCCGCCGTCCGTGATCCGTCCGGCGGGCAGCTCCCGGTCCCGGCGGGCGAGGAGGATCCCGTGGCGGCCCGCGAACGCGAAGTCGCCCTCGAGGCCCCGTGCGCCGCTCCCTGCCTCGTCCCGGGGCAGGGGAACGGGCGTGCCGGCGGGGGGCGTCGTGCCACGGAGCATGGGCGGAGCCTTCGGTCGAGCGGACGGGTAAGGGTACCCTCAGTGGTTCGTGGCTCGACTGTAGCAGTCCGTCCGCGGATTAGCTGACACTTCTCTGCCCTAATTCGGCAGCCG
Source organism: Kocuria rosea (assembly GCF_006094695.1). Lineage (NCBI taxonomy): Bacteria > Bacillati > Actinomycetota > Actinomycetes > Micrococcales > Micrococcaceae > Kocuria > Kocuria rosea. The sequence goes on from NZ_CP035103.1 coordinate 230,764, forward strand.
GGGCCGCGTGCTCGGCGGCGCGGCCGTCCCGCGGTCCCCGGTGCCCGGCGGCGGGCTGCTCGTGGTGCCCCTATCGGCGGCGTCGCGTCTCCGCGACCGCCAGGAGCCCCCCGACCAGGAACAGCACGGTGGCACCCAGGACGACCAGCAGCGGGACGGTCCACCCGCCGGTGCCGGAGTTCAGCGCCCCGATCAGCGGCGGGCCGACCGTCGCGGCGAGGTAGCCGCTGCCCTGGATGCGGGCGGAGGTGGCGGCGGCCTCGGCGTCGGTCCGGACGATGCGCGCGACGATCGAGAAGATCGTGGTGAAGCCTCCGCCCTGGGCGATGCCGCCGACGGCGGACCACACGAGGTAGCCCTCGGGGGCGATCAGCAGCCCGACGGGAAGGGTGATCCACAGCGCCCCGATGACGGCCACCGGCGCCCACGCCGGGGCGCGGGCGGCCAGGAGGGGCACCCCGAGGGCCCCGGCGATGGCGGCGACCTGGAACAGGGAGGCCCCGGCCCCGGAGGCCGCCAGGCTCAGTCCGCGGGTGTCGGCCAGCAGGGTGGGCAGCCACGCGGTGACGGAGTAGTAGGCGATGGCCTGCCCGCAGAAGGCCAGCGTCAGCCACCAGCCGATGCGCCGGATCTGCGTGGTGCCCCGGGCCTGCCGCAGCGCCCCCGTGGCCGTGTCGGGTTCGGCCGGGGCGGGGGTGGTGCGCGGCGTGCCGGCCCGGCGGCGCGCCACGACCAGCCAGAACACCATGGCCGCCAGCGTCAGCGCGCCCCAGGAGGCCAGCGCCCAGCGCCAGCCGACCAGCGCGGCGAGCGGGGCGGTGCCCAGGGCGGTGATCATCGACCCGAGATTGAGGGCGGCGGTGTAGGCGGCGGTGACCGTGGGGATCCGGCGCCAGGGGACGTCGCGGCGGATGATCACCGGGACCACGATGTTGCCGACGGCGATCGCAGCACCGATGACCACGGTGCCGGCCAGGACCACCGGGGCGGGACCGGCCGAACGGACCACGGTCCCGGCCAGCACGCCGCTCAGGCACACCAGGACCGCGGCCTCCGGGCCGAAGCGTCCGATGAGCTTCGAGGCCAGCGGGGTGGCCAGGGCGAACAGCAGCACCGGCAGCCCCGTGAGCAGGCCCGCGGTCGCCGCCGAGAGCCCGAGGTCGGACTGGAGCTGGGTGATCACGGGGGTCGGGGCGATGATCGGCCCGCGCAGGCTCAGGGCGACGAGCACGATGCCGACGACGACCCACGGCAGGGCGTGCGCGGGCACGGAGCGCTGGCTCATCTCGGTCCTCCCCGACAGTGCGGTGATCTGGTGCAGTGATCTCCTGCCGGCGGGGCAGGTGCTCCTGTCAGCCTGCCAGATCCGGCCCCGGCCTCGGGACGGGTTCCCCTGTTCCCGCATGCATCGGCCAAAATGAATGTGATGTGGATCACATAAATGGACGGGAATGGGATACCATGTCAGGTATGTCTCACCTCAGCCGGCTGCTGGACCTCGGATCGATCTGCCTGGACGAACCGGCGGAGGACTGGCGGGCCGCCATCGCGCTGGCCGGTGGGCTCCTCGAGCGCCAGGGCGCCATCAGTGCCGAGTACACGCAGGCCATGATCACCAGCGTCGAGGAGAACGGCCCGTACATCGTGGTGGCGCCGGGCTTCGCCTTCGCCCACGCCCGGCCCTCGGAGGCGGTCCACCGCACCGCGATGTCCTGGGTCCGGCTGGCCCGGCCGGTGGAGTTCGGGCACGCGGCGAACGACCCCGTGACCCTCGTCGTCGCCCTCTCCGCGAAGGACCAGAAGGAGCACCTCCAGGCCATGCGGACGCTGGCCACGCTGCTGGGCTCGCCGAGGACCCGGACCGCCCTGGACGAGGCGAGGACCCCGGAGGAGGTGCTCGCCGTGCTGACGGAGGAGGCCCCGGCGCCGTCCGGGAGACCGTCGACGACGGACGAGGCGCCGGCCGCGGAGCCGGCGGCGACGACAGCGGCGGAGGCGGGCCCGGACAGTCGCAACAAGATCCTCACCGTCTGCGGCAACGGTCTCGGCACCAGCCTGTTCCTCAAGAACACCCTGGAGCAGGTGCTCGACCACTGGGGGTGGGGCAAGTACCTCACGGTCGAGGCGACCGACACCATCTCGGCCCGCGGCAAGGCCAAGGAGGCCGACCTGATCCTCACCTCCGGGGAGATCGCCCGCACCCTCGGGGACGTCGGCGTCCCCGTGAAGGTGATCGAGAACTTCACCAGCACCACCGAGCTCGACGCCGCCCTGCGTGAGCTCTACGACGTCTAGAAGCAGGTGTTCCCGTGAACTGGCTCGTCAGCATCCCCGAGTTCCTGGTCAGCGAGATCCTCGCCGTCCCGGCGTTCCTCATCGGCATCATCACCGCCGTGGGCCTGGCCGCCCTGCGCAAGAGCACCGGCCAGATCATCGGCGGCGCCATCAAGGCGACCCTCGGCTTCCTGCTGATCGGCGCCGGGGCCACCCTCGTCGTCGCCTCCCTGGAACCCCTGGGCGCCATGATCCTGGGCGCCACCGGGGCCCAGGGCGTGATCCCCACCAACGAGGCCATCGCCGGGATCGCCCAGGCCGAGTACGGGGCCCAGGTCGCGTGGCTGATGATCCTCGGCTTCGCCGTGAGCCTGCTGCTCGCCCGCTTCACCCCGCTGCGCTACGTCTTCCTCACCGGCCACCACGTGCTGTTCATGGCCACGATGCTGACCATCATCCTCGCCACCGCCGGGTACGGCAGCTGGGTGACCGTGGTGCTGGGCGCCGTGCTCCTCGGCATCCTCATGGTCTCCCTCCCGGCGCTCGCCCACCCGTGGACCCGCAGGATCACCGGCGACGACAGCGTCGCCATCGGGCACTTCGGCACCGCCGGCTACATCGCCGCCGGCGCCGTGGGCCAGGTCGTGGGGAAGAAGAGCCGGTCCACCGAGGACACGAAGCTGCCGGAGGGACTGCGCTTCCTCCGCGACTCCATGGTGGCCACCGCCCTGTCCATGGCCCTGATGTACGTGGTCCTCGCCGTGCTCTTCCTCGCCCGGGCCGGGACCGAGGAGGCCTTCACCGCGTTCGAGGGCGGCGCCACCGGGGTCGGCAACTACATCATGATGTCGATCACCCAGGGCCTGCAGTTCGGCGTGGCCGTGGCGGTCATCCTCTTCGGCGTGCGCACCATCCTGGGCGAGCTCGTCCCGGCCTTCCAGGGCATCGCCGCCAAGGTCGTCCCCGGCGCCATCCCGGCCCTCGACGCCCCGATCGTCTTCCCCTACGCGCAGAACGCCGTGCTGCTGGGCTTCATCTCCAGCTTCGTGGGAGGCCTGATCGGGCTGCTCGTCCTCTCCGTCTGGCTCAACCCCACCATCGGCCTCGCCCTGATCCTGCCGGGGCTGGTGCCCCACTTCTTCACCGGCGGCGCGGCCGGCGTCTACGGCAACGCGACCGGAGGGCGTCGCGGGGCCCTCGCCGGCGGCTTCGTCAACGGCCTGATCATCACGTTCCTGCCCGCGTTCCTGCTCTCCGTCCTGGGCGCCTTCGGGGAGGAGAACACCACCTTCGGCGACGCCGACTTCGGCTGGTTCGGGATCGCCGTGGGCTCCGCCGCCAAGATCGGATCCGTCGGCGGCATCGTGGTCATCTCCCTGGTCGGGCTCGGCGTGCTGGCGCTGGCGATCGCGGTGCAGCGCAAGGTGGTCGACACCCACTGGGACCCGGCCGCCGGCCGCGCCTGGCCCGGGACCGCGGGCGCCCCGGAGACCGAGGACGCGGCGGCCCCGGGGGCCGCCCGCTCGTTCCCCAAGATCGCGCCGCCGAAGGGCGCGCCCGCTCCGCCGCCGCCCCCGCGCTGAGCCGCCGGGCCGGCTCCGCCGCAGCCTCGCGCCGATCCGCCGTGCCCGGGATCGTTCGGCGGGCGCCCGGCGGGCTGCGGGGTCAGGAGTTGCGGCCCCGCGCGGCCACGGTCCAGCGCTCCAGCAGGGCGCCCTCGCGCACCACGGCCACGTCGTCGACGAGGTTCATGGTCAGGCACACGTGGTTGGGGATGACGCGCAGGCGCTCGCCGAGGGCGGGCAGCGGGGCGTCCTCGGGCCAGACGACGGTGGCGTGGTGCTCGGACAGGGCCGTGATCCGGGCGTCCGGGTGGTCCATCAGCCGCCCGCAGCCGGTGGCCCAGGCGGGCCGGTCGCTGCCGAGGACCTTGCTGCCGGCGTCCAGAACGGTCCGCCGCGGCACCCCGTTGCCGCCCTCGTGCCGGCTGACCACGGTCGCAGCCACGGTGAGGGCGATGTCCTCGAGGGCGCACCGGCCGAGCTCCAGCTGCTGGGCGTCGCCGAAGACGTAGACCCCCGGCCGCACCTCCGTGGCCGTGGCGCTGTCGGTCAGTAGCGCGCTGGGCGTGGAGCCGCCGCTGCGGCGCCGCACCTCGAAGCCCGCGGCCGCCAGCTGCCCGGCCGCCCGGTCCAGGGCCTGCTGCTCCTGCGCGGCCGCCTCGACCGGCATGCCCGGGGCGTAGCTGTGGCCCGGGAAGGTGAAGACGCCCTCCACGCGCAGCCCCGCCCGGGCCGCCGCCCGGGCGACGTCCGCGGCGTCCTCCGGGCGGACCCCGCTGCGGTGGTGGCCGCTGTCGATCTCCACGACCACGGCCACGTCCCCCGCCGCGTCCCCCAGCTGCTCGCCCATGACGGCGGCGGCCTCGGCGGAGTCCACCCCCACGCTGATCCGGGCCGCGGCGCTCAGCCGGCGCAGGCGCTCCGCCTGGCGCGGGCCGACCCACAGCGGGTACGCGATGAAGAGGTCCTCGGCCCCGTGCGCGGCGAAGACCTCGGCCTCCCCGAGCGTGGCCACGGTCAGCCCGGCCGCGCCGGCGGCGAGCTGCAGCGCCGCGATCTCCGGGACCTTGTGCGTCTTGGCGTGCGGGCGCAGCAGCAGGCCCCGCTCGCGCACGGCCGCGGCCATCCGCGCGATGTTGCGCTCGAGCACGTCCCGGTCGATCAGGACGTCCGGGGTGTCGACCTCTTCGGGGATGCGGTGCATGGGGCTCCTCGTGCCGGGATGCTGATCTGCTGCGCTCTGCCCATGCTAGGACCTGCGGGCCCACGCTCCCGGCGCGGGCGTGCGGCTCAGGCGGCGGGCAGCAGCTCCGACCGGTCGACGACCTCCAGGCCGTGGGCCTCGCCGACCGAGCGGTGCGTCACGTGCCCGGCCATCGTGTTGAGCCCGGCGGCCAGGGCGGGGTCGGCCGCCAGCGCCGCGGTGACACCCTGGTCGGCCAGGGCCGCGGCGTAGCGCAGCGTGACGTTGGTCAGCGCGTAGGTCGAGGTGTTCGGCACCGCGCCGGGCATGTTCGCCACGCAGTAGAAGACGGTGTCGTGCACCGTGAAGACCGGGTCCTGGTGGGTGGTGGGGCGGCTGTCCTCGAAGCACCCGCCCTGGTCCACGGCGATGTCCACCAGGACGCTGCCCGGCTTCATCCGGGCGACCATCTCGTTGGTGACCAGCTTCGGGGCCTTGGCGCCGGGGATCAGCACGGAGCCCACGACGAGGTCCGCCTCGGTCACCGAGCGCTCGATCTCGAACCTGTTCGAGGCGACCGTGCGCAACCGGCCGGCGTACCGGTCGTCGAGCTCGCGCAGGCGGTCCACGTTCACGTCCAGGACGGTGACCTCCGCGCCCAGGCCGACAGCCATCGCCGCGGCGTTGGTGCCGGCCACCCCGGCGCCGATCACGGTGACCTTGGCCGGGCGCACCCCCGGCACCCCGCCCAACAGCACGCCCTTGCCCCCGGCGGGGGCGGTCAGGGCGGCGGCCCCGGCCTGGACGGACAGCCGGCCGGCGACCTCGCTCATGGGGGCCAGCAGGGGCAGCCGCCGGTCGGCGGTCTGGACGGTCTCGTAGGCGATGGCGGTCACCCCGGACTCCAGCAGCGCCGCGGTGAGCTCGGGCTCGGCGGCCAGGTGCAGGTAGGTGAACAGCACCAGGCCCCGCCGGAACCGGTGGTACTCGGAGGCCACGGGCTCCTTGACCTTCAGCACCAGGTCGGCGCGGGCCCACAGCTCGTCGGCGTCGGCCACGAGCTCGGCCCCGGCGGCGGTGTAGTCCTCGTCGGGGATGCCCGAGCCGGTGCCGGCGCCGGCCTCCACGAGAACGCGGTGGCCGTGGGCGACCAGTTCGTGGACCCCTGAGGCGGTGATGGCCACGCGGTGCTCGTTGTTCTTCACTTCACGGGGGACGGAGACGATCATCGGGGTCCTTCTTCCGCAGGAAACGTAGACTGGGTGGAATCAAGCTACGGTTTGCGGCCGTGTCCGTGGGCTTTTTCGCCGATCCTTCGGCAATCGACCGAGAAGTGGCGGAATGATGGACAATGTGAGCCACGACACGCGGCGCCCGTCGCAGGATCTGCGCCCGGCCCCCGAGCTGGACGATCTCGACCGGCGCCTGCTCGCGCTGCTGCGGGAGAACTCCCGGATGACCAACCAGGCGCTCAGCGAGGCCCTCGGCGTGGCCCCGTCCACCTGTCTGGCCCGGATGAAGGGTCTGCAGCGCTCGGGCGTGATCCGCCGCTTCACGGTCGAGGTGGACCCCCGGGCGCTCGGGAGCACCATCGAGGCCCTCATCAGCGTGCGCCTGCGGCCGGGGGCCCGGCACCTGATGTCCGCGTTCGGCGAGGGGCTGAAGTCGGTGCCGGAGGTGTCCCAGTTCTTCTTCCTGGCGGGCTCGGACGACTTCCTGATCCACGTCACGGCGCGGGACACCGACCACATCCGCCAGTTCGTCCTCGAGCACCTGTCCTCCAACCAGGCGGTGGCGGCCACGCAGACCAGCCTGGTGTTCGAGCACGTCCAGGGGTCCGTGCAGATCTGACCGCCCCCGAGACTCTCAGCCGCGGCGGGGCGTCCCGGCCGCGGCGCCCTGCGCGCGGGCCCGCACGGCGGCGGCCGCCTCCTCGGCCACGAGGTCCGCGTTGATCGCGGCGGCCGCGCCGACCCCCGCTCCCGCCGCGGAGGAGACCATGGCCGAGAGGTCGCCGGCGTTGCCGGCCGCCCACACCCCGGGGACGTCGGTGCTGCCCATCGGGCCCGTGGCGATGAGCGCCCCCGCGGGGTGGTCGGTCAGGGTGCCGCCGAGCTGTTCGTACAGCTCGGCCCGGGCCGCGAACCGGGGCGCCACGACCAGGGCGTCCACCGGGACCTCCTGCCCGTCGGCGAGGACCACGGCGCGCAGCGCGTCCCCCTCGGCGCGCAGCCGCTGCACGGGCCCCTCGACCACCCGGATCCCGAGGGCGGAGAGCTGCTCCCAGGCCTCGGGGCCGGGGTCCGGCATCCGGTGCGGGAAGAAGGCGACGTCCTCGCTGAGCTGCCGGAAGAGCAGCGTCTGGTGGATGCTCATGGGTCCCGCGCCGAGCACGCCGATGCGCCGGCCGCGGACCTCCCACCCGTGGCAGTAGGGGCAGTGCAGCACGCTCCGCCCCCACAGCTCGGCCACGCCGGGCACGTCGGGCAGCTCGTCGACCAGTCCGGTGGCGAGCAGCAGCCGCCGCGCGCGCAGCACGCCGCCGCCGGCGAGACCGACCGTGAACCCCTCCTCCTCCGCCCGGGCGGTGACGGCGCGGTCCCGGAGGATCTCCGCCCCGTACTGCTCCGCCTCCCGCCGGCCGGCGGCCAGCAGCTCGAGCGGCGGGATCCCCTCCCGGCCGAGGAGGTTGTGCGCGCCGTCGGCCGGGGCGTTGCGGGGTTCGCCCGCGTCCACCACGACCACCGAGCGCAGGGAGCGCGCCAGGGCGACGGCGGCGCTCAGGCCGGCCGCGCCGCCTCCGACGACGACGACGTCGTACGCGGAAATGCTGTTCATGGTCCGTGTCCTCTCGTGCTGGTGGTTCATGCCCGGTGCGCCGCCCAGACGATGCGTCCGGCGCGCAGCACCAGGTCCTCCCGGTGCAGGGCCGCGCCGGGGGAGTCCTCGGTGAGCAGGTGCTCGAGGGCGAGCAGGTCGTCGGCGGCCAACCGGCCGGCGAGGACCGGGAGGGCGCGGCGCAGCCAGAGGTCCGCCCAGCGCCCCGTGCCGGGCGGGGCCGGCAGCGCCTCGACGCTGAACCGGCGCCGACCCGCCGGCCGGAAGCCGGCCTTCTCCAGACGGGGTCCCCAGTCGGGCACGGCGTTCCAGTGGGCCCGGGAGAGGACCTCGTGGCAGCGGCGCTCCAGGCCCGGGCGGCCGATCCCGATGTCCTCGGGCAGGAACCGCGGCAGCGCGTCCATCTCCACGACCGCCAGGAGACCGCCGGGGCGCATCCCGGCATGGAGCTCGCGCAGCAGCCGGTCCGGCGCGGCGAGCTCGTGCAGCGAGGAGGCCGCCCAGGCGAGGTCGACCGCCCCGACCTCGGGCCAGGCGGTGTCCAGATCGGCCTGCACCGTGCGGATCCGGTCGGACGGGCCCGGTGCGCCGGCCGCGGCGCGGAGCCGCTCGAGCCTCGGTGCCGACCGGTCGATCGCGACGATCTGCGCCGACGGGAAGCGGCGGGCCAGGAGCCGGCTGCCGGGCCCGGTGCCCGCGCCGATGTCCGCGACCGTGCCCGGCGCGCTGCGGACCTGCTGGGCGACCCAGTCGAGGACCTCCTCCAGCAGCGGGCCCAGGATCTCGGCGTCCAGCTCGAGCAGCTCGGCCAGTCCGTCGTCGTCGTGCTGTGCGAGGTGGGTGTGGTGCCCCGCCGTCGGGTGCGGGGAGTCGTGCGGTGTCATGCCTCCACGGTAGGCGCAAAATGCCTTTGAGGCATACACTCTTGCCCATGACGCAAGAACTCGACCTGGACGCCGTGATTCGCCGCCGTATCCGCGGTCTCCGGCTGGCGCGCGGCTGGTCCCTGGACGCGCTCGCGGCCCGGTGCCACCTCAGCCCGTCCACGCTGAGCCGGCTCGAGACCGGGCACCGCAGGATCGCTCTCGACCAGCTGGTGCCCATCGCCCGGGCGCTCGACACCTCGCTCGACCAGCTCGTCGAGTCCCCCGAGGACGAGGACGTGGTGATCCGCCCGCAGCCCAGCAGCACGCCGGGGCTGACCATGTGGTTGCTGTCCTCCGAGCGGGCCCTGCACGGGATGACCGTGGCCAAGATGCGCATCCTGCCGGGCCCGCCGCCCGCACCGGACCGGCTGGCGGTGCACCCGGGCCGGGACTGGTTCACCGTGCTCTCCGGGACCGCCCGTCTGTATCTGGGCGAGCGGGTCGTGGTGGTCGAGGCCGGTCAGGCGGCGCAGTTCTCCACGATGGTCCCGCACGCCATCGTGGCGCAGGGCGGGCCGGTGGAGATCCTCACCGTGCTCGACCACGACGGCGAGCGCGCCCATCTGCACGCGGACGAGCCTGCCGAGGACCGGAGGGCGCCGGCGCCGGCCGACCGCCCGGCACCCGGCCAGGACGGACCCGACCCGGCCGGGTGAGGTGCGGCCGGGGCCGCCGGGGCGCCCGGCCGGCGGGCCGCTCGGCTCAGGCGCCCGGTGCCGCCGGCGCCCTCGGCGCGCCCCGACCGCCCGCGCCGCGCGGCCGGACCGGCCGGGCCCGGGAACTGCGGGATCAGCGCCACCGACCCGGCGGCGACCAGGGCCACGGCGGCGAAGACGATGAAGTTCCACTGGAACGGCAGGGCCATCGAACCGATCCAGCCGCCGATGAGCGGGCCCGAGATCGCGCCGATCCGGGCGAAGGACAGGGCCCAGCCGGTGGCGGTGGCCCGGGAGTGGGCGGGGTAGTACTCGGCCACCCAGCCGGTGAGCACCAGCGAGGTGGAGATCGAGCCGATGCCGGCCAGGGCCACGAACACGTAGTTGACCACGATGCTGTTGGGGAACATCAGCAGCAGGATCCCCGCCCCGCCCAGCAGGTAGAAGACCACCAGGATCAGCTTCTTGCCGTAGGCGTCCGCGGCGCGGCCCAGGGCGATGCCGCCGGCGGCCGAGGCGAGGCTGAAGACCACCAGGAACGTCAGGGCCGGGCCGAGCTCGTAGCCGGCCGAGCGCATGATCGAGGGCAGCCACGTGTTGAGGCCGTAGACCAGGACCATGCCGCAGAACAGGGAGACCCAGAAGAACACCGTGGCGGTCAGGTAGCCGCCGGAGAACATCGCCGCCAGGGACTGCTTCCAGCCGACGGATCGCGCCTTCGCCTCCTCGGAGCGCACCGGCGTCCAGTCGCCCTCGACGAACGGTGTCACGTGCAGCCGCGCGGCCAGGCGGGCGGCCTCCTCGCGGCGGCCCTTGCCCATGAGGTACTCGAGGGACTCGGGCAGCAGCCTGGCCACCAGCGGCAGCAGGACCACGGGCAGGAACCCGACGCCGACCACCCAGCGCCAGCCCAGCGTGGGCAGCAGGACGATCGCCACGAGCGCGGCGGCCAGGATGCCGAGGGAGTAGCCGGAGTACATCACGCCGTAGTTGAAGGACCGGCGCCGCGGCGCCGAGTACTCGATGGTCAGGGCCGCGGCCACCGGGATGATCCCGCCCATGCCCAGGCCGCCGAGCAGCCGGAAGAGCCCGAAGACCTCCGGGGTGGGGGCCAGCGCGGCGCCCAGCTGCATGGTGGTGAAGATGGCCATCGAGACCAGCAGCATCCTCCTCCGGCCGATCCGGTCCGAGAGCGTGCCGATGACCATGGCCCCGATGAGCATGCCGACGAGGGCGTAGGAGCCGAGGCCGCCGAGCTCCAGCGGGGTGAGGTCCCACTCCCGGTGCTCCGCGAGGGCGGGCAGCACGGCGCCGAGCACGCCGACGTCGTACCCCTCGGCCAGGATCGCGAGCCAGCAGGCGAGCAGCACCCGGTTGGTGGTCCTCGGCGGGACGGGCCACGCGGCGGTGGTGGGACTGGTCATGCGGGGAAGTCCTTCGAAAGGCGGCGGGACGCCGGGGCGCCGGGCGGGGCGCGGGCGCTCGCCGGGGTGACCGGGACCCCTCGATTCTAGGGAACGCCCGGGGCGGGACGGTGGCGCCGGACGGGTGGCGGGGCCGGTGCGAATAATTGCCGTCCCCGCCCGGTTGTACAGTCGAACAGGCGCCGCCCGCTCGAGGGCGCGCCGTCCCCGCCTCGATCCAGGACCGTGAGATGACCTGTGCCCTGCCGTCCGTCCGGACGCCCCCGACCGTCCCGCCCGTCTCCGCCGGGGGCGACGACGACGCCCGCTGCCTCGGGGTGGACATCGGCGGAACGACCATCAAGTACGCGGTGGTGGACCCGGTCCGCGGCACCACCGTGGGCCCGGTGCGCCGGGTGCCCACGCCCGCGCCGGCCACCCCGGCCGCGGTGGTGGCCGTCCTGCGCGGGGTCCTGGAGAAGCTGGAGCGCGCGCCCGGGCCGGGCGTGCCCCTGGCCGGGGTCGGCGTGGGCGTCCCGGCGATCATCGACCACGGCATCGCCCGCTCCGCCGCCCACCTCGACGACTCCTGGATCGGCACGGACGCCCGGGAGCTGCTCGCCGCCGGACTGGGGCGCGAGGTCGCGGTGCTCAACGACGCCGACGCCGCCGGGCTGGCCGAGGTGCGCTTCGGCGCCGCCCGGGGCGCGAGCGGGACGGTGCTGGTGATCACGCTGGGCACCGGGATCGGCTCGGCGCTGTTCCTGGACGGGGAGCTGATCCCCAACAGTGAGTTCGGCCACGTGTGGCTGGACGGCCGGGACGTGGACGGCTGGGCCGGCGCCTCCGCCCGGATGGAGGAGGCCCTGGACTGGCCGACCTACACGGACCGGCTCCAGCGCTACCTGTCCCACCTCGAGCGCCTGATCTCCCCGGATCTCATCGTCCTCGGCGGAGGCATCAGCGAACGGCACCAGGAGTTCCTGCCGCACCTGCGGCTGCGCGCCCGCGTGGCCCCCGCGCAGCTGCGCAACGCCGCCGGCATCGTCGGCGCCGGCCGCCAGGCCCACCTCGGCGCCCTGCGGGCGTCCGGCCTCGTCGGCAGCCGCTGAGCCGGATCGGGGCATCAGCCCCTGGTGTGCTCCGGCATCGGGGGAGCCTCATCGGGCCGCCGGGCGGTCTCCCGGGCGTCCCGCGGGCCGGTGCCCGCGGCGGTGGACCGCCGTTCCGGCAACGCACCGGGCCGCCCCCGGTCCTGCTGCTCCAGCCGGCAGAGCGCGGCGTTGTTCATGTTGATCGTGATCACGGCATCGACCCCTCGTAGCTCATGTCAGTGAATGTAGGCGCGCGGCGGGGCCGCACCGCAGACCGCGGGGCGTTCCGTGCGTCACACTCGGCTGTGCCGTCTGTCCGCCCAGGTCAGAAGAGGGTCGGGGGCTCGGTGACTGTGACTCTGTGACGCCCCGCGACGCCCGGGGCGCCGGAGTCTGCAAGTTCGTGCACCGCGGCCGGCGGGCCGTGGACCGATGCGAAGGACTCTTCCCCTGTGTGACGTGGCTCTCTATCATGGGAAGGGACAGCGTGGTCGAGCACACCCGCCCGGCACCGGGACCTTCTGCAGCTCCCGATGCGCTCGCACGACTGGAGATCCCCGCCATGAGCCTTTCCGAACTGACCCCTGTTCCCGACGACACGGGACCCCTCGACGTCCTCCCCGGCATCGGCGTGGGTCCGGTGGTCGACCCGATCTCGTCCATCACCGTCTCCCACGTGGCGCGCTACCGGATGCGCACCGACCGCGCGGGGCTGAACCTGCGGGCGGGCGAGATGGTGCTGTGCGCGCCCTACGACCCGGTCGAGCTGGGCATGGTCGTCCTGGTGCGCTGCGAGGCTGACGGGTACAGCCCGGGCGCCCTGGTCCCGGCGTCCGACGTCGAGTACCTCGAACCGGCCGGCCCGTCCTTCGGCCCGTTCGTCTGGGGCACTCCCGGCGTCCGCGGCTGAACGCCGCGTCCCGCCCGACTGCCGCCGCGCCCGTCCTCGGGCCCGCGGCGGGGCAGGTCTCCGGCTAGGCCTCGGTGAGGGCGTCCGCCTTGTGGGTCGCGCGGGCCCCGGAGCTGTCGGACTCCACGATGTAGTGCGGATCGTCCGTGCTCGCGCGGTACGTGCGTCCGTCGAGCTCGAAGTCCTCGGTCTTCTTCTCGACGACCTTCCCCTCGGTCCTGCCCTGCGGGGTGTTCCACGTGACCCTGGTGCCCTTGTTCAGGCTCATCCGCTGCTCCTCTGCTCGTCGGTTCCGGAGCTCGTCCGGTCCGGTGCGCGTGCGCCCCGGGGCCGCCGGCCGTGCGCCGTCCTCAGCCTACGGAGCGCTCCGCGTCCCGGCTAGCGCGCCGCGGCGGCCGGCTCGAGAGCGGCCGGGTCCTCGCGCGGATCGCGGGCGTCCCGCGCGTCGTCGTCGGCGTCCCGGTCCTCGTCGTCGACGCGCGGCGCGGCGGGCTCGTCGGCGGTGACCACGAAGCGGCCCTCGGCGAGGGCCTCCGGCTCGACGTCCTGCTCGATCGTGGTGGCCAGCGGCTCCTCGGCGACGAAGCACAGCACGGCGGCCGCCAGCAGGCCCAGGGGCATGATCCACAGGTAGATGGGCGTCAGGGCGTCGTTGTAGGAGGTCACGATCGGGTCCTGCAGCGCCTGCGGCAGGGACGCGACCACGGCGGGGGTGAGCGAGTTGGCACCCCCGGCGCCGCCCTCGAGCGCGGCCGCCGGGACGCGCTCGGCCATCAGCTCGGCCAGCCGGCTCGCGAAGACGCTGCCGACCACTCCCGAGCCGAGGGTGGCGCCGATCTGGCGGAAGAAGTTGTTCGCCGCGGTGGCCGTGCCGACCTGGCGCAGGGGGAAGGTGTTCTGCACGATCAGCACGAGCACCTGCATGGACAGGCCCAGACCCAGGCCGAGGACCGCGATGTAGAGGCACACGTGCCACACCCCCTGCTCGGAGGTCAGGGTGGCGAGCAGCCCCATGGCCGCGGCCACGATCACGCTGCCGGCCACCGGCAGCCACTTGTAGCGCCCGGTCCGGCTCACGGCCTGACCGGCGAGCACCGAGGTCACGAGCATCGTGCCCATCATCGGCACCATCAGCAGCCCGGACCGGGTGGCGTCGACGCCGAAGACCATCTGCAGGTAGGTGGGCAGGTAGCCGAGGGCCCCGAACATCGCCACGCCGGTGAGCAGACCGGCGAGGGTGGTGAGGACGAAGTTGCGCTCGCGGAACAGGTGCATCGGGATGATGGGCTCGGCGGTGCGCCGCTCCACGGCCACGAACGCCGCGGCGGCCACGAGCGTCCCGGCGATCAGCCCGAGGATCACGGGGTCGGTCCAGGCGTACTTGCCGCCGCCCCAGGTGGCGAACAGGACCAGGCAGGTCGTGGCCACGGCCAGCAGCACCATGCCGCCGATGTCCAGGCGCGGCCGGCCGCTGTGCCGGGGCAGCTTGAGGAACAGGACGGCCCCGGCCAACGCGAGCAGCCCGAGCGGGATGTTGATCCAGAAGACCCAGCGCCAGCCGGGCCCCTCGGTGAAGAACCCGCCGAGCAGCGGGCCGGCCACCGAGGACACCGCGAACACCCCGCCCATGACGCCCATGTACTTGCCGCGCTCCCGGGCCGGGACCACGTCGGCGATGGCGGCCTGGGAGAGGATGATCAGCCCGCCGCCGCCGAGACCCTGGATCGCGCGGGCCGCGATGAGGACCTCGATGGTGCCGGCGAGCGCGCCGACCACGGAGCCGGCCATGAACACCAGGATCGCGCCCAGGAGCAGGGGCTTGCGGCCCATCAGGTCCCCGAGCTTGCCGTACACGGGCATCATGATCGTCGAGGCCAGGATGTAGGCCGTGATCACCCACAGCATCTCGTCGACCCCGTTGAGCTCGCCCACGATCGTGGGCAGCGCCGTGCTGAGGACGGTCTGGTTCAGCGCGGCCAGCAGCATGGAGAGCATCAGGCCGACGAAGAGCAGCGCGAGGTGCCGGGAGCCGGAGCCCGGTTCGGCGCGGTGGGCGGGGGTGCGGGTCATGAGAGCTTCTCCTGGAGACGGTGGAGGAGGGAGAGCGCCGACTCGTGGTCCTCGGTCGGCAGGCCGTGCGCCGGGGAGTAGCTCTCGGCGGTGATGGCGAAGCGCAGCGGGACGCCGCCGAGCAGGACCAGCATCCGGGCGACCTCGTCCACGCGGTGCTCCCCGATCCCGGCCGACCACGCGGGGTCCCGGGCCAGCAGCTCCGCGAGGGTGTGGCGCACCAGGGTCTCGGCCTCGAGCATCAGCTCGTGCCGGCGGCGGCCCAGGCTCGGGTGGTCCTGCAGCAGCCTCCGGCGCCGCTCGGCGTCCCGTCCCGCGTAGGCGCTGCGGGAGACGGCCAGCAGCAGGCGCGAGACCTGGCCCAGCAGGTCGTGCTCGAGGGAGAAGCCGTCCAGCAGCTCGGGGTCCAGCGAGGGGGCCCGCATGCCCAGGACGGCGTCCTCCTTGGCGGGGAAGTAGTTGAAGAAGGTCCGCGGGGAGACGCCCGCCGCCGCGGCCACGGCCTCCACCGTGGTGCCCTCCACCCCGTGCTGCACCGCGAGGGCGGCGGCCGCCTCGTGGATCGCGGACCAGGTCTCGGCCTTCTTGCGGGCGCGCAGGGTGGGAGGGGAGTCGTCATTCACGCCCATATTTTTGCACTTCTGCAAGTTTTGCACAACTGCAATATTTCCCGGGGTGCCCGCCGGGGCGGCCGGGCCCGCACGGCGGCGCGGGCCGGGCCCGCCGGCTCAGTCCTTCAGGGGGTCGTGGCCCCAGTTCATCAGGGAGTAGCGCCACCGGGTCTCGCGCACGTCCCCGTCGGGGCGCTGGGCCAGGTGGCGGTGGACGTAGCCGACCACCTTGCGCATGTGCTCGTGGTCGGCCTCGGTGCGCTCGCCCTTCGGCTTCTGCAGGATCTCCACGATCCGCCGCCCGGAGCGGTGGCCCACCGACTCCCCGCCGTCGTCCTGGCCCACCGAGGTGGACTCGTCGGTGTCCAGCCACGTCGACAGCTGCTTTGCGGTCATGTTGACGGCCTCGTCGAAGTCCTTGCCGGTGGTGTCGTCCTGCTCGCCCATGCCCTGCTCCTCGCTCTCGGACCGGGCGGCCGCCGTGTCGCCGCGCGCCCTCGGCGCCCGGGCACCCCGGGCACGAGGCCCAACCTACCGGCGGACCGGGGTGCCGGCGAGCAGTCGCCGGTGTCGAGCGCGGTGCCGCCGGCGGGCGGGTGCGGACGCCGCACCGGGCCGGGGCTACGCCGCGACGCCCACCTGGATCAGGGTGTTCCAGGGGTCCTCGAAGCGCAGCACGGCGCCGTCGTGCCGGGTGGGGATCCGGTGGTCCGCGAGCCGGGACGCCAGGGCCGCGACGTCGTCGGCGTCCGGCAGGTCGATGTTGACCTGGCCGAGCCCCAGCGACGCCGCACGCGGGCCGGCCCCGGCGCTCTGCCAGGTGTTGAGCGCGATGTGGTGGTGGTAGCCGCCGGCGGCGATGAACAGGGCGGAGCCGATGTCGCTCATCACCTCGAAGCCCAGGACGTCCACGTAGAACTGCCGGCCCAGCGGGATGTCACCCACCTGCAGGTGCACATGTCCCAGGGTGGCCGGCGGCGCCGGGGGCCGCCCGCCTTGCTCGGCCAGGTGCTCCTGCAGGAACCCGTTCGGGTCCAGTGGGTTGGAGGCCAGCGTCAGCAGGCCGGTGGGCTCCCGCCGCCACGTCTCGCGGGGACGGTCCGTGTAGAGCTCCACCCCGTTGCCCTCGGGGTCGTCGAAGTAGAAGGCCTGGCTGTAGAGGTGGTCGGCGCTGCCGGTGAAGGAGCGGGGCGCCACGGTCGCCACGGACGCGAGCGCTGCGGCCAGGGCCGGCTCGTCGTCGAAGACCACTGCGGTGTGGAACAAACCGGCCTGCCCGCGGCGGGCCGGCGGGAGCTCCTTGACCTGGCGCAGCCGCACGACCGTCCGGCCGTCCCGGCCCAGGACCGCGGTGTCCCCGGCGTGGGCGAGCACGTCGAGGGTGACGGCGTCCGAGTAGTAGGCGACCATCGTGTCCAGGTCGGAGACCAGCAGCTCCACCGCGCCCATCCGGGTGTCCGCGGACAGCAGGTCCTCGGCGGGGCGCTTCGTCAGGCTCTGGGGAGCGGGGTTCTGGGGAAAGATCGGCATCGCGGGGTTCTCCGTCGGCAGGGGCGGCGCACTGGTTGATATGTCCCCAAGAATAGCCCCAGAAGCTTTCCTGTGCAAGTAAATGATGGTGCGGTGGGCTCAGAGGATGAAGATCAGAGCGGCGATCACCGCCAGGATGCCCAGGAAGACGAACCCCCACGCCTTGAGGTTGTCGGAGTCGTCCTCCACGGGTTCGGCCGGGCGCGGCGGCCACCCGCCGGGGCCGGGCCCGAACACCGGCCCGGAGGCGCCATGGGTGCTGGCGCCCGGTGCTCCGGGCTGCTGGTCCCCGGGGCCGTACCCGGGGGTGCCGTATCCCGGACCGCCCGGGCCGGGTGCCCCGGGTCCGGGGTACTGGCCCGGAAGCGGCCCTGGCGGCGGCGGGGCCGGGCTCGCGGGGCTCACCCCCCACTGGGGGTTCTCGGGCGAGCCCGCCGGAGGGGCGCCGGGCGGGGGCGTGGCCGGGCGGATGCCACCGTCGGCGGCCGGGCCGGCTGCGGAGGAGGACCCCGCGGTCGGACCCGGCGCCGGTGGAGCCGCCGGCGGCAGGGTCTCGCCCGAGAGCACGGGCCCGTCCTCGCGGTGGCCCCGCTCCGCCTCGTTCAGCAGGGTCACGAACTGCTCGAGCGGCTCGGACCCGTCGTGCTCCCGCGCCAGGAAGCGCTCGGCGCGGCGGCGCACCACCTTGTAGACGCGCCCGTCGTCGGGGACGCCCAGGTCCCGGGCGGCCCGGGCCACGGCCAGCGGGGGCTGCTCCGGCAGGGGGTTGGTGCCCCACTCCAGGAGCCCGGTCAGCAGCGGGCGCTCGAGCACGGCGGCCAGGGCGGCCCGGGCGCCCGGCACCCGGGTCAGCTCCAGCAGCCCGCTCGGCGGCGCGGACGGGCACCCCGGCACGTCGCTGGGCAGCCGGGCGGCGCGCTCCAGCCAGAAGGTGTCGCCGAAGAGGGTGGCGAGCAGCACGGCGGCGGCGAGCCGGTCGTCGCTCGGGGCGGCGTCCTCCGGGAGGCCCTGCTCCCAGTGCGTGCCGAGGGCGCGGCGGGCGGGCTCACCGGCCAGCCGGACGCGCAGCTGCGCGTCCTCCGGGCCGCGGGCGGTCTCCGCGGGGCGCTCCACCGCGTGCCGCACCTGGGGGTCGAGCTCGGGGTCCATGGGCCACCTCTCCGTCGTCGTCCTGCGTCCATGCTCTCAGAACGTGCTGGACGGCGGCGGGGAGCCGACGGTGAGGCGGACGGCGGAGCGCCCCGGGCTCAGGCGGGGAGCAGGCCGCGCAGCTGCCCGGCGGCGACGCGGGGATCGGGGGCCTCGGTGACGGCGCGGACGACGACGACGCCGCGCGCCCCGGCCTCCAGCACCTGCGGGAGCCGCGGCTCGTCGATGCCGCCGATGGCGAACCACGGCACGGGCAGGACCTCCGGGTCCGCGTCCAGCCGGGCCTCCGTCAGCTCGGCGACCGCGCGGACGAACTCCAGCCCGGTGGCCGGGCGCCCCGGCTTGGTGGGCGTGGCCCAGACGGGGCCGGTGCAGAAGTAGTCGACGTCCGGGTCCTCGAGCGCCGCCGTGGCCTGTCCGAGGTCGTGGGTGGAGCGCCCGATCAGCACGTCGGGGCCCAGGAGCCGCCGGGCCTGGGCGGGGCTGAGGTCGTGCTGGCCCACGTGGAAGACGTCGGCGCCCACGAGCGCGGCGATGTCGGCGCGGTCGTTGACCGCGAACAGGGCGTCATACTCGGCGGCCACCCGGCCCAGCAGCTCCAGCGCGGCGATCTCCTCGTCCGCGTCGATGCTCTTGTCCCGCAGCTGGACGATGTCCGCGCCGCCGGCACAGACGGCGTGCAGGAACTCCTCGAGGTCGCCCCGGTCCCGGCGGGCGTCCGTGCACACGTACAGCCGGGCGGCGAGGAGGCGGGCCGTCCGGGTGTCTCGCAGGGAGGACTCGGCGGGGGCGGAGGCGTCACGGGTAGGGTGGGTCACACGCTGATGATAGGTCAGCGGTTCTGCGGGAGCCCCACCGGGGGCTGAGAGGGCGTCCAGCGCCGACCGCCACACCTGATGCGGGTCATGCCGCCGGAGGAAAGGACGTTCCCTGTGACTGCCGCGCACCCCGCCCCCACGACCGCGCCCCACCCGCTGGTCGACCGGCCCGAGCACGTCCGCGCCGACGTCGCCGTCGTCGGCGCCGGGGTGATCGGCCTGGCCACCGCCTGGGAGCTGCGCCGCCGCGGCCGCTCGGTGGTCGTGGTGGACCCCGAGCCGGGCTCCGGCGCCAGCCGCGCCGCGGCCGGGATGCTCGCCCCGGTGAGCGAGGTCCAGTACCAGCAGGAGCCCCTGTACCCCCTGATGACCGCCTCGGCCGCCGAGTACCCGGCGTTCGTGGCCGCCCTCGAGCAGGCCGCCGGCGGGACGGTGGGCCACCGGGCCACCGAGACCCTGGTCTGCGGCGTGGACGCCGCCGACCGGCAGGCCCTGGCGGACCTCCGCGCGCTGCAGGGGCGCCACGGCATGACGGTGGAGCCGCTGACCCTGCGCGCCGCCCGCACCCTCGAGCCGACCCTGAGCCCGCGGCTGTCCGCGGTGTTCCGGATCCCCGACGACCACCAGGTGGACCCGCGCCGCCTCGTGGCCGGGCTGCTCGCGGCCCTCGTCGCCCCGGAACTCCCCGACCCCCCGGAGCTCCCGGAGCCCGCCGGGCTCCCGGCCGCGCGCGACGGCGGACCGGCCCGCCTCGTCCACGACCTCGCCACGGGGCTGCGCCGCAACGCCGAGGGCGCGGCGACCGGCGTCCGCCTGGCCGGCGGCGGGATGGTCTCCGCGACCTGGACGGTCCTCGCCCCCGGCGCCGGGCTCGGCGAGCTCGAAGGACTGCCGGAGGACTGGCACCCGCCGCTGCGGCCGGTGCACGGGGACATCCTGCGCGCCCGGGTCCCCGCCGGGGCGCCGGAGCTGCTCGAGCGCACGGTCCGCGGCCTGGTGCACGGGGTGCCCGTCTACCTGGTGCCCCGCGCCGACGGGACCGTGGTGATCGGGGCGACCTCCCGCGAGGACGACCTGTCCGGTCCCAGCGCCGGCGGCGTGTTCCGGCTGCTGCGCGATGCCCAGGCGCTCGTGCCCGGCGTCGCCGACCTCGAGCTGGTCGAGGTGCTGGCCCGCGCCCGGCCCGGCACCCCGGACGACATCCCGTACTTCGGCCGGGTCCGCGACCCGGACGGCTCGCCGGTGCCGGGGCTCGTGGTCTCCACCGGCTACTTCCGCCACGGCGTCCTGCTCGCCCCGCTGGCCGCCCGGCTCGCCGCGCAGCTGGTGACCGGCGGGACCGGAGCCGACCTGGCCGCCGACGCCGAGCACCTCGCCACCACCGACCCGCACCGCTTCGACCGCCCCGTCGAGGCCCGTCCAGAGGATCCCGCGCCGGCCGCCGCCGGGCCCGGGCCCCGGAGCAGGAGCACCCGATGACCGCCATCACCCTCAACGGCCGCCCGCACCGCGTGGCGGCGGAGGCGACCGTCGTCGACCTCGTCGCCGAGACCGTCGGCCGGGCCCTGGGCCCCGACGGCGCCCCGCTGGACGGCGGGCGCCTCGGCGTGGCCGTGGCCGTGGACGCCGCGGTCGTGCCCCGCAGCCGCTGGCGGCGGACCCCCGTGGCGGAGGGCCAGTCCATCGAGATCATCAACGCCGTCCAGGGAGGCTGACGTGACCGCCCCGCACCCCGACCCCCTCGTGCTCGACGGCATCGAGCTGAGCTCCCGGCTGATCATGGGCACCGGCGGCCTGAGCTCGCTGCACACCCTGGAGCAGGCCCTGCTGGCCTCCGGCACCGAGCTGACCACCGTGGCCCTGCGCCGCTACGCCCCCGGCCAGGGCGACTCCCTCTTCGCGCTGCTCGAGCGCAACGACATCCGGATCCTGCCCAACACCGCCGGGTGCTACACCGCCCGGGACGCGCTGCTGACCGCCGAGCTCGGCCGCGAGGCCCTCGAGACCGACTGGGTCAAGCTCGAGGTCATCGCGGACGAGGACACGCTGCTGCCCGACGTCGTGGAGCTCCTCGACGCCACCGAGCAGCTCGTGGCCCGCGGCTTCAAGGTCTTCGCCTACACCTCCGACGACCCGGCCGTCGCACGCCGCCTCGAGGACCTGGGCGCGGCCGCGGTGATGCCCCTGGGCGCCCCCATCGGCACCGGGCTGGGCATCCTCAACCCGCACAACATCGAGCTCATCGCCTCCCGGGCGTCCGTGCCCGTGGTGCTCGACGCCGGGATCGGCACCGCCTCCGAGGCCGCCCTGGCCATGGAGCTGGGCTGCGACGCCGTGCTGCTGGCCAGCGCCGTCACCCGCGCCCAGGACCCGGTGGCGATGGCGACCGCCATGCGCCACGCCGTGCTCGCCGGCCGGCTCGCCGCCGGTGCCGGGCGCATCCCGGCCCGCCGCCACGCCCAGGCGTCCTCGTCGATGGCCGGGCGGATCGACACGGACGCCGCCGGTGCCGGGCCGGCTGACGGCCCGGCGGACGTGCCGCGCGGGGACTGGGCGCCCGTGGGGGAGCGGCCGTGAGCCCGCTGCCCCCGCTCGTGGAGCCCGGCCCCGAACTGACCCGCGAGGAGCTCGAGCGCTACGCCCGGCACCTGACCCTGCCCGGGATCGGGACCCTCGGCCAGCGGCGGCTGCGGAACGCCCGCGTGCTCGTCGTCGGCGCCGGGGGGCTCGGGTCCCCGGCCCTGCAGTACCTCGCCGCGGCGGGGGTCGGGACCCTCGGGATCGTCGACGACGACGTGGTGGCGGTCTCCAACCTGCAGCGCCAGGTGGTGCACACGGCCGCCGACGTCGGCCGCCCCAAGTCCGTCTCCGCCGCCGAGGCCGTCACCGCGCTCAACCCGCTGGTGGAGGTCCGCACCCACCCCGTCCGGCTGGACGCGGACAACGCCGTGGACATCATCGGCCGGTACGACCTGGTCCTGGACGGCGCCGACAACTTCGCGACCCGCTACGTGGTCAGCGACGCCGCCGCCCTGACCGGCACGCCTTGCGTGTGGGGCTCCATCCTGCGCTTCGAGGGGCAGGTCAGCGTCTTCTGGACCGGGCACGGGCCCACCTACCGGGACCTCTACCCCGAGGCCCCGCCGGACGGCGAGGTGCCCAGCTGCGCCGAGGGCGGGGTCTTCGGCATGCTCCCCGCCACCGTCGGCGCGGTCATGGTCACCGAGGCCGTCAAGCTCGTCACCGGCACCGGGGAGCCCCTGCTCGGCCGGGTGCTGCTGCACGACGCGCTGGCGATGACCTGGCGCGAGATGCGGCTCACCCTGGATCCCGACGCCGCCCCGGTCACCGCGGTGGCCCGGCCCGCCGCGGTCTGCGCGCTGCCCGGCGCGGACGCCTCCGAGACCGTCGGGGCGGCCGAGCTGGCCCGGCTGCTCGAGCGCCGGGAGCGCGGGGAGGCGTCCTTCGCCCTGGTGGACGTGCGCGAGGACTGGGAGCGGGAGCTCGTGGCCATCGACGGCGCCGTGCCCGTGCCCCTGCAGGAGATCCTGGACCGCGGCGCGGACGCCCTGCCCCCGGAGGCCCGCGGCGCTGACCTCGTGCTGCACTGCAAGGCCGGGGCCCGCTCCGCGACCGCGCTCGCCGCGCTGCGGTCCTTCTACGCCGGGCGGGAGGAGCGGGTCCGTCACCTCGAGGGTGGAGTGCTTGCCTGGGTGGCGCAGGTGGAGCCGGACCAGCCGGTCTACTGATCCGGTCTCCTGCGGCACACCGCTACACCACCGCGGAGGACGTGACCTTCTGTGACGCCGTCGTGACACTCCATGACGTGCGCCCGTCATCCGGTTGGCCCTGGACCGGGCGGTCTGATGCCATGGCAAGCGCCCCATTCAGAGCGGTTGAGAGATCTGGCTCGACGACGCCGCAGCAACCCGCCCTCCTCCGGGGTCAGGGTGCTAATGCCAGAACCGATGGAGATCCCGGATCTGCAGTCGGTCCGTGACGTCAGCCTCCGGCGCTGCCGCCACCGGGCCCGCCCCCGGCGCGACCGGCCGACCGGCAATCCTCGGTGCGACCGAGAGGACCACCGCATGACCCCGAGCACGGTCGAGGAGACCACCGCCCATCCCCGCGCCGGCACGGACCTCGCCGCCGGCCTGCCCGGGGACTACTCCGGGCTGCGGGAGCACTTCCGGCCGCTGTTCGCGGAGATCGCCGCCGGCGCCCTGGACCGGGACCTCCGGCGCGCGCTGCCCTACGCGGAGGTCGGCCGGCTGGACCGGGCCGGGTTCGGTGCCCTGCGCGTCCCGGCGGCCCACGGCGGCCCCGGGGTCAGCCTCGAGGACTTCACCCGGCTGCTGGTCGACCTGGCCGAGGCCGACTCCAACATCGCCCACCTCTACCGCTCCCACCACGGCTTCGTGGAGTCCCTGCGCTTCCTGCCCCGGGAGCTCCAGGAGGTCTGGTACCCGCGGGTGCTGGCCGGGGCCACCGTCGGCAACGCCTCCACGGAGAAGGGCGGCAACGCGCTGGGCACCCTGAACACCGTGCTGAGCCGGACCCCCGAGGGCTGGGAGCTCACCGGCCGGAAGTTCTACGCCACCGGTTCCGTCTTCTGCGACTACACCCGCGTCTCGGCCGCCCTGGACGGCCGCGACGGGCGCCGCTTCGCCGTCGTCGCCACGGACGCCGAGGGCGTGACGCTCGAGGACGACTGGGACGGCTTCGGGCAGAAGCTCACCGGCACCGGCACCGCGGTCTTCGAGCGGGTGCGCGTCCCGGAGGACGCCGTGCTGGACCGCACCGCCGGCAGCGCGGAGGCCGTCCACGAGGCCGCCTTCTTCCAGCTCGTGCTGCTGGCCGTGCTGGCCGGCATCGCCCGGGCGGCCCGGCGGGACGCGGTGGAGACCATCGCCGGACGCCGGCGGACCTTCAACACCGGGCTCGGCCTGCCGTTCCGCGACGACCCGCTGATCCAGGAGGCCACCGGGCGGATCTCCGCCAAGGCCTTCGCCGCCGAGGCCACCGTCCTGCACGCCGCCCGCGCCCTGGACGCCGGGATCGCCGCCGCCGCAGCGGCCGGCGCCGACCGGCCGGACTTCACCGGGGCCCTCCCGGCGGCGCTGCACGAGTCCGAGATCGCCGTGGAGCACGCCCAGGTCACCGTGCCGGAGCTGGCGCTCGGCGCGGCCCAGGACCTGTTCCTCACCGTGGGCGCCTCCGCCACGTCCACGGCCAAGGGCCTGGACCGGCACTGGCGCAACGCCCAGACCGTGGCCACCCACAACCCGATCGCCTTCCGCGCCCGAGCCCTCGGCGACTACCTCATCAACGGCACCCTGCCGGAGGGCCTGAACGCCATCGGCGACGCGAGGACCGGCGCCACGACCGATGCCACGACCGATGCCACGACCGATGCCGCGACCGATGCCACGACCGATGCCACGACCGACGCCGACCGAACCCCAGGAGCCTGACGCATGAGCACCACGACCACGGCCGCCCCGGGCCGCAGCAGCATCGTCCACGGCAAGAAGCGCGTCCTGGCCTCGGCCTTCGCCGGGACCACCATCGAGTGGTACGACTTCTACCTCTACGGCACCGCCGCCGCACTCGTCTTCAACGTCCAGTTCTTCCCCATGGCCACCGAGCTCGGCGGTATCGTGGCGTCCTTCGCCACGCTCGCGGTCGGGGTGATCGCCCGGCCCCTGGGCGGGATCATCGCCGGGCACCTGGGGGACCGGATCGGCCGCAAGGCCCTGCTGGTGGCCTCCCTGCTGCTCATGGGCGTGGCCTCCACCCTGATCGGCCTGCTGCCCACCTACGAGGTGATCGGCTGGTGGGCCGTCGTCGGGCTCGTGGTCCTGCGCATCCTCCAGGGCCTGTCCGCGGGTGCCGAGTGGGGCGGCTCCGCGCTGCTGAGCGTGGAGCACTCACCGGCCCGGCACCGCGGGTTCTTCGGGTCCTTCACCCAGATCGGCTCCTCCGCCGGCATGCTGCTGGCCACCGGCGCGTTCTTCATCGTGCAGAACGTCATGAGCGAGGAGCAGTTCGCCGCCTACGGCTGGCGCATCCCCTTCCTGCTCTCGGCCCTGCTCGTGGCGGTGGGCCTGTGGATCCGCCTCGGCGTGGCCGACGCCCCGGAGTTCCTGGAGCACCGGGCCTCGGGGAACGTGGCCAAGGCCCCCCTGCGGGAGCTGCTGGTCCACCACCGCCGCCCGGTGCTGGTGACGATCGGCCTGCGCCTGGCCCAGAACGCCGTCTACTACCTGGTGACGGTCTACATGCTGACCTACCTGCGGGACGTGCGCGGGGACAGCGCCGCGGGCGTGACCGCGGTGATGATCGCCTCGGCCATCGGCCTGTTCTCCACCCCGTTCTGGGCCTGGCTGTCCGACCGGGTGGGCCGGAAGGTCGTCTCGGTGACCGCCTACGCGGCGATCGGCGTCTTCGGCTGGGTGCTGTTCGCCTTCCTCGAGGCCGGCCCGCTCGCCCTGCTGCCGCTCGTGGTCATCCTCGGCATCAACCTCGTCCACGACGCGGTCTACGGACCGCAGGCGGCCTGGTTCGCCGAGCAGTTCCCCGTGCACGTGCGGTACTCGGGCGTGAGCTTCGGCTACCAGGTCGGCACCGTCCTGGGCGGCGGGCTCATGCCGCTGATCGCCGCCCTGCTCTTCGCCGCCGGCGGGGACACCCCGTGGCTGATCGCCGGCTACCTCTCCGTGCTGGCCGTGCTCTCCGTCGTCGCCGCCCTGGCCGCGAAGGATCCCGCCCGGGACCGGCGCGGCACCGAACTCACCGATCTGCACGCCGGCCGGACCGCGGCCGCCCCGGTCCTCGCGACTCCCGCCGCCGCGAGCGCCACCCAGCCCACCCCCGAGAGGACCACCGTATGAGCCGCCCCCTGCTGCTGAACGCCTTCGACATGATGGTGCCCGTGCACCAGTCACCGGGACTGTGGCGCCACCCGGAGGCCGGGGTCGCCGGCTTCGACACGCTCGAGTACTGGACGTCGCTGGCCCGCACCCTCGAGGAGGGCGGCTTCACCGCGCTGTTCCTGGCGGACGTCCCCGGCGTCTACGACGTGTACGGCGGCGGGGCAGAGGCCACGGCCCGCGGGGGAGTGCAGTACCCGGTGCTCGACCCGCTCGTCGCGGTGCCGGCGATGGCCGCGGCCACCGAGCAGCTCGGCTTCGGGGTGACCGCCTCGGTCACCTACGAAGCCCCCTACCTGCTGGCCCGCACCTTCGCGACCCTCGACCACTTCACCCGCGGCCGGGTGGCGTGGAACGTGGTGACCTCCTACCAGGACTCCGCCGCCCGCAACCTGGGCATGGACCGGCA
Organism: Kocuria rosea; assembly: GCF_006094695.1. NCBI lineage: Bacteria > Bacillati > Actinomycetota > Actinomycetes > Micrococcales > Micrococcaceae > Kocuria > Kocuria rosea. The sequence goes on from NZ_CP035103.1 coordinate 257,129, forward strand.
GATCCCGCACGACGAGCGCTACGACCGCGCCGACGAGTACATGGAGGTCATGTACAAGCTCCTCGAGGGCTCCTTCGAGCCCGGGGCGGTGAAGGCCGACGCCGGCGCCGGGGTCTTCGTGGACCCGGAGCTCGTGCATCCCATCGGCCACGAGGGCACCTGGTTCTCCGTGCCCGGCCAGGCGCTGACCCACCCCGGACCCCAGGGCACCCCGTTCCTGTTCCAGGCCGGCGCCTCGAAGCGCGGACAGCAGTTCGCCGTGGACCACGCCGAGGCCATCTTCTTCATCGGCAACACCCCGCAGCTCGTGCGCCGGTGGACCGACGGCGTCCGGGCCGAACTGGCCGCGCAGGGACGGGCCGAGGACGCCGTGAAGACCTTCGCCATGGCCACCGTGGTGGTCGCCGAGACCGACGACGAGGCCCACGCCAGGCTCGACGGATACCGCCGGCACGTGGACATCGAGGGAGCGCTGTCCCTGTTCGGCGGCTGGACCGGCGTCGACCTGGCCGGGGCGGACCCCGACGCGCCGCTCGAGTACGTGGCCACCGACGCCAACCAGTCCGCGCTCGCGGCGTTCACCTCGCTGTCCCCGGACCGGACCTGGACGGTGCGGGACCTGGCCGAGTTCGTGGCCATCGGCGGCCGCGGGCCCGTCATCGCCGGGGCCCCCGGCACCGTGGCGGACGAGCTCGAGCGCTGGCGGGAGGAGGCCGGCGTGGACGGCTTCAACATCTCGGCGGCCGTGCGGCCGGCGGACCTGGAGCGGTTCACCACGATGGTGTCGCCGGAGCTGCGGCGCCGCGGCCTGCTGCCGGAGCCCGGGGCTCTGCCCGCCGGCAGGACGCTGCGCGAGGCGCTGGCGGGCGCCGGGCCGAGGCTGGCCGACGACCACCGCGGGGCCTCCTACCGCCGGTGACCGCAGGGCTCTTGGGGTTCGCCGCTCGACCGGCCCGGGACGGCTGTCCGCCGTCCCGGTTCCTCGGCACGGAGCGCTCCTGCCCGGGAGAGGGCAGGAGCGCTCCGCCGCGCCGAGGCGCAGAAGGCGGCCCCCGACCGCCGGGGAACGGATCATGGGGGTCGCTGCACCGGCGTGGGGGCCGGTGCCACCCGAAAAGTACCAGACGGTAATATCGCGGTGCACCATCCTGTGCGGATGCATGAATTGTGCTCCTCGGGGTCTCCCGACTGCCGACCCTCATTTCTCCCGGCTCGTGCCGCGACGACTGGGGACGCGGGCCATCACGTGCCATCGGAGCGGGGAACGAGGCGCCACGGATGTGTGCACACATGGTCCGCTAGCTAGAAGCCCCGGAGGATCACGTTCCAGTAGTCCCGGGGGAGGACCTCGAGGTCGAAGAACCAGGAGGCGCGGGTCGGGGCCAGCAGCGGCACGCCGGGGATGCTGGGCGCCAGTTCGTTGTCCCGGTCGAACTCGGCCAGCACGGCCCGGCCCCGCTGCACCGTCACGGGGGTCACGGTGTACCCGTCGTAGGAGGCCGTGGGCTCCCGGCCGTCACGGGTGGCCAGGAGGTTCTCGGTGAGGATCTTCGTCTGGTGGCGCAGTGCCCCGCCGGACGAGGCGGTCTCCAGTGCGGCAGCGTCCCCGCAGGCCCACACGGTGGGCACACGGCGGTGGCGCAGGGTCTGTGCATCCACGTCCGCGTAGCCCGCCCAAGCGGTGCCCGCGCCCGGCGCGACGCCCAGTCCCGCGTCGGCGATCCAGGCCGGGGCCCGGTGGACTGGGCTGTGGTGCAGCAGGTCGTAGGGCAGGTCCCGCGGCGTCCCCTCGATCGTGGCCCGCAGCCGGCGGGAGGCGGCGTCGATCGACTGCACGTGGGCGCTCGTCAGGACCGTGATGCCGTAGCGCCGGACCCAGGGCTGCAGCACCCGGTCCACGTCCGGCTGGCCGAACACGGTGGCGGTGGGCGTCAGCAGGGTCACCTCGATGTCCTGCAGGACACCCTGGCGCTGCCAGTAGTCGCAGGCCAGGTAGAGGATCTTCTGTCCGATCTGCGGCGTGGGCGCCGGGCCGTCCGGGATCGTGAACAGTGCCCGGCCGCGGCGCAGCCCGCGGATCAGCTCCCAGGTCTTGGGGGCCAGCTCCACGGTGTAGTTGGTCGAGGCGTGCGGGCCGGCCATCGCCTCGGCATTGCCGGGGACACGGTCCCAGTCCGGGGTGGACCCCGCGCAGATCACGACGTGCCGGTAGCCGATGTGCTCGCCGGAGGACAGTGTGGCCATCCGTGCCGCCGGATCCAGTGCCTGGACATGGTCCTGGACCCAGCGCACGCCGCGGGGCATCACGCGGTGCTGGGCCCGGGACATCTGCGGCACGCTCTTCAGTCCGGCGCCCACGTAGGAGAGCATCGGCCGGTAGTGGTGCGTGGACTTCGGCTCCGCGATCACGATGTCCGTGATGCCCTTGCGGCGCAGTCGTGCGGCCAGGGAGATCCCGGCATTGCCGCCGCCGATCACGAGGACGTCAGTGGCGTGATCCAAGGGTGCAGTGGTCATCATGACTCCGTGGGACGAGGATGGCTCCACGGCACCGATCGGGGCCGTCCGACCATTCGACCACGAGCCGCGGCGCCCACGCCCGGGCGGTAAGCATCCAGGGGGTGAGGGGGCTCTCAGGACGTCCAACTCGAGGAACTTGTCGGTCGGGACAGCTGATCGCCGGAGCGATGCCGGTGCCTGTTCCGCCAAGGGTCCGGATGAAGTGGCGGCCTTCTGCCGAATATGAATGGCGGCGCACCCTGTCCGGTCGGGTGGCATTCTGCGCATAGATTCTCGGACCATCACTCACTGACAAAGTTGGGCGGCACCCGAGCCGTCACATCGTCACTGAGCTACTCCGGACGGTGCCCCGCGGGTTCGTGATTCCGGTTGGGGCGGCCGAGGAACTCACCGCACCGCCAAGCAGCGGTCTCAGTGTGCCCCTTCAACTGAAAACACCCTCCCTGAAGGTTGTGCGGTCCCTCGCCGTACACGGCCACCGGCCACCGGAGACTCCCGGCTTCACCGAGCAGCGTGGCCAGCATCCCAGGGCTGGCGACTGCTGAACCTGCACCACAGTTGAGCTCGCCTCGGGAGTCCTATTCGTAGTACTTGAAGCGCGGCTCACCCTGGACACCTGCGCGTTGCATCGCCTCCTGCAATTCCGGCAGTGCCGTGAAGGCGCGGGCCTCGTCGACCGAATCGAAGTAGTGGAGCACGAGCACGTTGTCCGGATCATCGACCATGCGGTGCACTGACTCGCCGGTGATGTTGCTGAATGCCGGTACGTCCGAGACGGAGTCGTAGACCTTTCGCCAGGCGTCGTAGTCGGCCACGCGGTGCCGGATCAGGAGCAGTGCCATAGTGGTCTCCCCGAGGACTGGAGTGACGGGCGCGCCCGATCCAATGGTGGGAGGGCGCTGGTGAAGATGGCGCTGGTGAATACGTGCCACGCTACGCCCGGCTCGGTCGCCCCGGAAGGGGCGACCGAGCCGGGTCCGGGGCAGGACGCGGATGACGCGTCGACACCTGCCGATTCATCAGTCTCGTCTCTCCCCACGTGGTCACGCGGAAGGTACGGCAAATTGGATAGGTCACCGTGGGACCCCCAATGCCTGTTGCTAAAAGAAACGCATGAGTCTTTTACTCTTGCAACGTGAAGTCTGGTGTCGCACCAATATAACGCTCAGATATCAACTGCTATTGGGGGTCGACAGGTGAATCTTGCATTGCTCATGCTGGTGTTTGCCCGCGGATCTCGCGGCGCCCACACCTGCCACATTTGACCCGTGATTTGCCCTACGTAAACAGGGGGAGAGTGGCCTGTGCGTGGAATATTGGCAGACTAAATTATCACTTATCGGAGAAAAGTATGTCCAAGAATCATTGGAGGATCGCCACTTCCGTCGTCGGCGCCAGCGCCTTTCTGGTAATGGCGGTCTCACCGGCGGCGGTGGCCGCCCCGGGTGGCGGCCAGGGCGACGAAAACAGGGCGTCGGTGAGTAGGACGTCAGACTCTCATCAGGTGGTCCGTTACGGGGAAAATCCGGGCGGAAACTTCACCTTCAAATACAACGCGAGGTTCGAGGGCGACTCGGGGTACTCCGAGCACGACACCATTGCGTCCAGGTCGGACGGGGAGGTAGTGAATCACTCCCGTATCACAAATGGCTCGTGACGTGACCGGGAAGTGGTGCAGAACTTCCACTACGTCCGCGGCGACAGTCGTGGCTAGCTCCTAGCTGGACTGCATCGGAGCGCGCGTGGGTCGCATGCTCGAACCTCGGCCGGCCACGGCGGCCCAATGGCCGACGCCGGGGCTGCTAGCCGAGGCCGGGGGAGTTGGCGGGCTCCTCGCGAGCCCCCATCCCGGCTGGGGCACGCACCGTCTGCGTAGTCGGAAAAACTATCTGGATCTAGGGGAATCGTGCTCGTAAAAATCAGGAAGATCGATGTGGCGGCACTCAGTGCGGGAGCGATGCTTGCCGTTGGAATGGCCCCTGCGATGGTCGGGGCGGATGTTGTCGACAAACGTGACTGCAAAAAATCCGAATCCGGGTGCCTAGGACAGCATGCGGTCAGCAATGAAGTCGAAACGCCGAGCGGCAACTACATTTACCAGAGCAACGGTAGGGTCAGTAAGAATGCTGGCAGTCAACACGAATCCTCCTATGAAACGTCCTTCCACCGACAAGAGCTCCGGAAGAACGGGGTGGGTCACGTAAATCAAAACCGCGAGTCATCTGAATTCGTATTCTCTGATGACTTTTCGTGCTCCGATGAAACGGCCTATCACTACGTCGATGGGAAGGCGCAGTTTAACGAACGCGAATTCAGCTGCTCTTCGTAAGCGGACTGCGACGATATCGATCCCCAGGGATCGACGGCGATCAGTTAATTGTTGACGCGAAGCTCAGATGCCGGCGCAGCTTCTTGGGTAGGGGTTGGCTGGGCGTTGAACTCCTGCTCGAATTGGGGGCCATCAACGGTTTATCGACTGACGCCCTCTGGCCGGGATTCGCCCGTAGACGAGGCTGAGCCTTGGCGGCTCATGACAACCCTGTCCGTCATGCGTTCCGTAGGATGCGAGACGCTTCGTCGAGCTGCAGAGGACCGTCCCACTTCCTAGGTAGTGGGACGACCCGCGTGGAGATCCTTGCTCGGTGTGCATGATCGGCGTTTCCTGTACCAGAACTCGGACCAAAAGCCATGAACCGGTTAGGCCGTACGGATTCGACTTCCGGTACGCTGGGCGCATGGAATTGGGCTATGCGCGGGTCTCGACGGCCAAACAGGACCTCGACCGGCAGATCGATGCCCTTCGGCAGGTCGGGATCGCGCCCGAGCGGATCTATGTGGACAAGAAGTCTGGGGCCACCACGGAGCGTCCCGGACTGACCGCGGCCCTGGCTTACGCCCGGAAGGGCGACGTGATCGTGGTGCACACCCTGGACCGGCTCGGACGCACTGTGCGCGACACCCTGAACCTGATCCACGATCTGGCCGAGCGGGGGGTGGGGGTGCGCAACTTGGCGGACCCGATCAAGGTTGACTCCACTAACCCGAATGATCCGATGGCGCAGCTGGCGGTGGTGCTGCTGGCGTTGTTCGGGCAGATGGAACGGACCTACACCCTGGAGCGCGCCGCTCATGCCCGGTCGGTGGCCACGGCCAAGGGCCGGCGGATCGGGCGGCCTTCGGTGGTGGATCCGGACAAGCTGGCCTACGCAGCCCATCTGCGCGAGTCCGGGCACACCATGGCGGAGATCGTGGCCAAGACTGGCATCACCCGCACCACCCTTTACCGTCACCTGCCGCCGAGGCCTCCGGAGTCGGTGACCGCCGGGCCGGTCACCGCCGCCGAAGCCGACCCTGGTCCGACAGACTGACTCCTCACCACACCCCTGACTGTCCGGGCTCAGCCAGAAGAGCATCCCCAGCTGGCTGGGCTCTGCCCACGGTCACGGGCGTTAGTGGCGATGATCCCCTCCGCACCGACGCCGGTGTTCCCGACGTCCGTCCCGAGCTTCTGCATTGGCTGCTCGACCGCCTCGGATCATGGGTGAGCAGCGCGTTGGGCTGCCGGTGCTGCGGTGGCGGTGCTACGCAGGACCACCGGATGGGAGAGCTGATGGGCCAAGGGCAGGACCCGGGTCCTGCTCCTGGGCGGAGAATCCCTCGCTGTGCTGGGAAAGCAGAGAGCCGGACATGGGATGGTGTCCGGCTTTCTGTGTGGGAGATGCCTTTCCGCCACAGCACCAGCGTGAAACACCGTGAGGGCCGCTGACCAGAGGCTACGTGCAGTGGTGGACGCGTATGACCGAGTGAGTCCAGGGGGCGACGTCGATGACGATGGTTGCCCTGGGATCAGCGTCGCTCACAAGAGCGCCGCCCGACCGAGGGGATGACTCGTCAGTCGGGGGCTGGGCTGAGCGACGTCTTCTGGGGGCGGATCCGCCTGCCGTCGCTGCGAGATCGTGGATAGATATGGCAGGGGCGGGGTGGCCCCCCGGCCATCCCGCCCCGTGCTGCTTCGTCGCGGACCATGATCCGGCGCGCACCATGGATCCCCCCGGAACCATGGTGCGCCCGGTCAACACGGCCGAAGCTGGAGGATGGTCTGATGCAGATCACCTGTCCCCCTGGTAAGCCAGGATGCTCGCTCCCGTCGCGTGCGGCAATGTCGGGGGTGTGTTCGCGTTCACAACCTGAAACAACAATGTGCGCTTGTGAATAGAAGGGGTCGGGGTGGTCGGGCGTGGCGGGAAGGGGTGGCCCGTGCGCAGGATCAGCCCCCGATGCTCGAGGTCTCGTCCTTGAGGTCGTCGAGCACCCACTCCGAGAGCTGTCCGGCCGGGACGACGAGCGTGTCCTCGCGCAACAACTGCGTCTCCTGGTCCGAGAGGGGTTCCTCGATGACCTCGGTGTCGTGGACGGCCCGTGCGGCTGCATAGCCGGCGGCCAGTTCGGTGGCCCACTCCTGGTGGCCGGCGTAGCAGGGATGATCGGGATCGGGGCTGCACGCCTCCAGCCACCGTGCCGGCTCCCGCGGGGCAGGAGCGGCGGGCATCAGGTGCTGGTACAGATCCCAGGTCACCTCGGCCCAGCGACCCACGGGGGTGACCACCATGGGGTAGTAGGTGGCGGCCCACTGGGTGGGGGAGGCCGGGTGCAACTCGACGGCCAGGGCTCCAGGTGCAGAGGTCGTCATGTGTTGTTCCTGTTCGCAGGTGAGGGATGGTCTCGCGGCGCCGACTTGGGGCAGAGCAGGGCAGTGCCGGCAGGTCGGGGGCCCGTGGTGATTAACCAGGGTAGGCGCGGGGCCGATAATGCTAGAAGCAGGCTGAGTAATGTGACATCGGGCCGCTTTTCAAACCATGGGATGCGAGACGTCTCGTGGCAGAAATTTTCGTCCGCATGTTTCCGCGGATCCGGGTGTCTCGCATCCTTGTGCTTTATCCATGCCCCTAGAATCGGATACTCAACGTCAGTTGCGAGACAGATGAGGTGGACATGGGGAAGTTGATCGGCTACGCCCGGGTGTCGACGCGGCAGCAGGACACAGACCGCCAAGTGTCTGACCTCCTGAATGCCGGCGTGCGGCGCGATGACGTGTATGTGGACAGTGGAGTGTCTGGAGGGCGTGCATCGCGTCCGGCCTTCGACAAGGCGGTGGCCGCACTCGAAGACGGCGACACGCTGGTGATTACCACGCTGGACCGGTTGGGGAGGTCAACGCAGAACATGCTGGCCTTCGCGGAAGTGCTGCGGGGAGAGGGTGCCGGATTGCGGGTACTCAACCTCGGTGGGGGAGATGTGGACACCGCGACCCCGATGGGCTCGATGGTCTTCACCGTCATGGCCGCCCTGGCCCAGATGGAACTGGAGATCAAGCGGGAACGGGTAACCGATTCGGTGGCCAAACGCAGGGCGGCCGGCAAGGACCTCGGTGGACGGCGTCAGACCTTCACAGACTCCCAGATCCGCAATGCTCTCCGGCTGATCGAGGGAGGCGAGCCGGCCACCCAGGTCGCCCGGGACCTCGGCATGTCCAGGGCCACCCTCTACCGGCGAATCCGTGAGCTGCCGATACCAACAACCATGTGAGCGAACGGTCGTCGACGCATTGAGTGATGCGTCAGCTTCGCCGTCCGCGGGCCTGACATCGTCCGGGACACATGCGCATCGACTGGCGGATCCGTTGGACGACCGTAGCGTGCTGGACGTGCACGGTGGGCTCGCGGGACTTCATGGAATCTTGAGGATTGCTCAACTGGAGCGCCAGGTGCAGCAGAGATCCTGAATACGGGATGGTCCCGGGGGTGCTGGGACCTCAGATACGGCTCGACTCTGGACCCTGGGGGTGCCGGGCGGGCCTGCGAGATCGGGGGACCCATGAGCTGGACGTCCAGAACGGAAGAACCTGCCCTGGCGGGTGCCACGGGCGGTGCCTGCAGGCCCACGAGGTGGTTGGTCGGCATCGACGCGGTCCGCGGGCTGGCGCTGATCGGGCTGATTTTGGTGCAGATCTTGCCCGGGTATGACGATGCGACCCAGGAATCGAGCTGGTCGCACTTCGTCTCCCCGGGGGATGTGGTGGCACTGTTTGCTCTGCTGGCCGGGGTGGGACTGGCACTTAGTTCCGGGGGGCGGTTCCCGCACACCGGCAGGTGGCTGGCTGCTGATCGGGTGGGGGTGGCCGTGCGGGCGGTGCTGATTGTCGTGGTGGGCCTGGGGATCGGGGCGTTGCTGCCCGCAGTCGCCCCGGCGGACAACCTCTTGATCTACTACGGGGTGTTTCTCCTGCTGGCGATCCCGTTTCTGCACCTGTCGGCGACGGCGTTGTTTGTCTGCGCGGCGGTCTCTTGGATCGTGGGTCCGCTGCTGATACAGGGCCTGATGGGTGTTCTTCCCGCATACACCTTTTCCAACCCCACGTTCACCGGGGTGATGGAGGAGCCTGCGGGGACGGCCTTCCAGCTGTTGGCGACCGGCACCTACTCGGCCCTGCCGTACCTGACCTATCTGCTGGTTGGGCTGGGCTTGGGTCGGGTGCACCTGCGCGATACGGGGATCCAGGGTCGGCTGCTGACGGTGGGAGCGGCCCTGGTGATCTCTGCCCAGACCATTTCCGCTTTCGTGTCCTACGCCTTCGGCGGGTATGACCGGTCGCTGACCACCGGCGGGATAGGCGAGAACAAGCCGGCGCAGGTGCTGGTGTGGGGCCCGGATTCCTTACCCACCGACACTGCTTGGTCGCTGGCGATCACTACCCCGCACACCAACCCTCTGTGGGGGATCGCCGCCAGCCTGGGTGTGGGACTGCTGGTGTTGGGGAGCTTCCTGCTGGTCTCCCAACAGTTCGGGGCATGGTTGTTGCCGTTGTCGGCGATGGGCGCGATGGCCTTGACCCTGTACACCGCCCACCTGGTGGCCCTGTCCTTCCAGGCCACCTATGATCGGCCCCACCTGTGGTACGTCATCCACTTGGTGGTCGCGGCACTGCTCGCGGTGACCTGGCAACGAGCACTGGGTCGGGGACCGCTGGAGCGGGTGCTCAGCACCAGCGTGGAAGCGACCCGCCGCACCGTGCTCCACCGCCCTTACCGCTCCCACTGGCTCCACCGGATGTGAGCACCAGCCGAGGCAGACTCTCACGCGCCCTGCCAGCCACAGCGGGTGGATTTCTCGGGGGCGGGCGCGGCTCAGAGCTGTTGGTTCATGTCAGTTCTCGGGTGGGTGTCGGGGCAGGTGGATCTAGAAGCCGGCTCCGCGCCCGGGTCCGGGGGGGCCTCCAGGGTCCTGAAGTGACCCCGTCGGGCGGCCGTCGTGATCTGTCGCGTGTTTCTCGAAGTTGGATTACTGAATTCTGGCCCTTTGACTCCGAAAGGCTCCCACGGGACGCAGAGGCTACCCGGCCGAGTTCCGACGCAAAGTGCTGGATCAGGTGGTTGCCGGCAGCCCCGTAGCTCAGATTGCTGCGGAGTGGGGCATCAGTGATCAGTCGATCTACACCTGGGCGCGGCAGGATCGCATCGACGGGGGTCTGGAGCCGGGCCTGAGCACCGGCGAGAAAGCCGAGCTCACCGAGGCCAGGCGGCGGATCCACCAGCTCGAGGCCGAGCTTGCTGCGATCCGACGGGCCATGGAGCTGGTCCGGGAAGCGGTGCCTCCAAAAGTTCGCTACGCCGCAGTGACGACCATGGCGGCTGAAGCCGTCCCTGTGGACGTCGCCTGCCGCGTGCTCGACGTGTCGACGCCTCGCTCAACCGGCCGCTCCGTCCCGGGCAGATCCGCCACGCCTGGCTGACCCAGACGATCAGCCGCATCCGTGCCGAGTTCCAGGGGTGCCTACGGCAACCGCCGCGTGCACGCCGAGCTCGTGCTCGGACGCGGCTTAAGCATCGGATGCCATCACGTCGAACTGCTGATGCGCGGGGCCGTGGCTGACCGGCGCCACCGGACAGCCACGGTTCAGCCCTGTGAAGCCACTGCCGCATGTTCCGTCGTGATGGGCTCTGGAAGGGCTATCCATGGGTGGTCCCCGCGCACGAGTCGTTATCGGCAGGCGAATCGGATTTCACAGGCACTTCTTAAGAATCGTATACCTCAGCTATACCCGCCCTTGCTCAAGTAAACCCTGTACTGGGCGCCGTAGCTCGGTCCGGTGGGCAGGGGGCCCGCCGATGCAGCGCAGGGGGCGACTTGTCCCGTGACGGGTCTGTTGGAGGCTTTCATTCCACGGAAGGATGAGAGTCATGGGAGCACCGAGGAAGTACCCGGATGAGTTGCGTGAGCGCGCCACCCGGATGGCGGTGGAGGCCCGACGGGACCCAGCGACGAAGGCCGGGGCGCTGGCGCGGATCGGGCAGCAGCTGGGGATCAACCCGGAGACGCTGCGGAACTGGGTCAGACAGGCCGAGGTCGACGAGGGATACCGGCCGGGCACCACCACTGATGACGCCCAGCGGCTGGCCGAGCTCGAAAGAGAAGTTCGGGAGCTCCGCAGGGCCAACGCCATCCTGCGGTCGGCCTCGGCTTTCTTCGCGGCGGAGCTCGACCGCCCACACCACAGGTAGTGGCCTACATCGACGCCCACAAGGGCGAGTACGGGGTCGAGCCGATCTGCAAGGTTCTGCAGGTCGCCCCGAGCACCTATTACGCCGCCAAGACCCGCCCGCCCTCAGCGCGATCGGTCAGCGACGCGGCCACGACCGCGGTCATCGCCAAGGTGCATGCGGAGAACTACGGGGTGTACGGGGTCACCAAGGTCCACGCCGAGCTGCGCCGGAACGGCCATCAGGTGGCCAGGTGCACGGTGCACCGGCTCATGAGGGCGGCGGGTCTGCGTGGGGTCATTCGGGCCAAGGGCCCGCGCACCACGGTGGCCGGCACCGGACCGGAGACCCGCCCGGACCTGGTGGAACGATCTTTCACCGCCGCCGCCCCGGACCGGCTGTGGGTCGCCGACATCACGTATTGCAGAACGTTCGCCGGCTGGGTATACGCCGCCTTCGTCATTGACGTGTTCTCCCGGCGGGTGGTGGGGTGGCAGCTGTCGACCTCCCTGCGCACGGACCTGGCTCTGGACGCCCTCGAGATGGGGTTGTGGACCCGATCCCATGACGGCCATGACACCAGCGGGGTCGTGCATCATTCGGATAAGGGCGTTCAGTATGTCGCGGTGCGCTACACCCAGCGCCTGGCCGAGGCGGGGGCGGTGGCCTCGGTGGGATCCACTGGCGATTCGTACGACAACGCCCTCGCTGAGGCGTTCAACTCGCTGTTCAAGGCCGAGCTGATTCGCAACAAGGGCCCCTGGAAGTCGATCGAGGACCTGGAGATCGCGGTGGCCGAGTACGTCGACTGGTTCAATTACCGGCGCCTGCACGGAGAGATCGGGCTCGTGCCCCCGGCCGAGTTCGAGGACGCCTACTATCGTCACCACACCGCCCCGGCGACCGCCGGAGCGGCACTATCAAGCCTCCACTGAACCCGTCACGGGACAACTCGTCATGACAAATTTCCAAGGACGCCCGGCGCGCGGCGCCCCGTGGGGAAAGACCGGTGCACGGTTGCCTCCCCCGAAGCCTCCCGGAGTTCCTGCAGCTAGCGGTTCTAGCACTCCGGAGACGGTGCCCGGTAAACGGCGCCTGGCGGGGATCGACGCGGCCCGCGGGATGGCTCTGATCGGGATGATCTCGATCCACATCATGCCTTCCTGGGACCCGGTCACCTTCGAGCCCACCGCGCAGTGGACGGTCTTCGCCGGCCGCTCCGCGGCGCTGTTCGCCCTGCTGGCCGGGGTGGGACTGGCATTCAGCACCGGTGGCCGGACACCACACACCGGTCGGACGATGACCGCCGACCGTGTGGGGGTGGCCGTGCGCGCAATCCTGATCGCTGGGCTGGGGCTGGCGATCAACGAAATCATGCCGGGCAACACCATCGCCGAGGTCCCAGCGGTCAACATCCTGGTCTACTACGGTGCCTTCTTCCTGCTGGCAATTCCGTTTCTGTCCCTGCCCGCGAGGGCGTTGTTCGCTTGGGCGGGGTTCTTCGCTCTGGCCGGTCCGGTGCTCATGCACCTGCTCCGCGATGTTCTGCCGACCGTCGAGCGTTACAACCCGGCGCTGAGCGACCTGATCGGCAACCCCGGGGCCACTACTGCTCAGCTGTTGCTGACCGGGACCTTCCCCGCCCTGCCTTACCTGGCCTATCTGCTGGCCGGACTGGCGATCGGCCGCCTGGACCTGGCAGACGTCCAGATTCAGACGGCGTTGCTGTCGCTCGGGGCGATATTGGCTGTGACGGCGTGGCTGGCCTACTGGGTATTGATCCTGCAGGCCGGGGGCTACGACCAACTGCTGGCCCGAACCCCGGCCCTGAACGAGGAGCTGATCGACGACATCATTAACTGGGGCCCCGATCCCACGCTGCCCACGACCACCTGGTGGTGGTTGGCGGTCGCCGGCCCGTACACCAACACCCCGCTGGCCCTGCTGTTGGGGCTGGGGTCAGCGATGGCGGTGCTGGGTCTGTTTCTGCTGCTGGCCCATGGAACAGCCAGTTGGTTGCTGCCGCTGAGTGCGATGGGTTCGATGACGCTGACCGTGTACTCCGCCCATCTGCTGGCCTTGTCCGCGGAGCTGCACTACGACCAGCCCATGTGGTTCCTCATCCACGTGGGAGTGGCCATGGTCTTCGCCCTGATCTGGCACAAGACGTTCGGGCAAGGCCCCCTCGAGCGTGTCGTCGCCCGGATCGTACGCACGGTCCGCCGGCTCGTGCTGGGCAAACGTCGGCAAGCCGCAGCCCCGGTTCCCTAACCGCATCTTGCCGTGTGCTCAGGTGGCAGGCACGCAGCGCAGCAGCGGGGTGTCGATGCCGTCTGAATACTGACCCTCGGGCGCTGAGGGGTCAATATTCACTCGGCGTTGACACGGGGCGGCGCACCCTGTCGGGGTGGAGACCGGGGAGGATCTCCTCAACCGGGCATCCGCGGCCAGAGGCGCGAATCACGAGCCGTTCCCATGGCCGAGACGGGGGCAGGGAGGGAGATGTTCCCCGCACCGGGTGGCCGGTGAGGATCTGGGCGGACGGCGCCCACCCGCTACGGACAGTGAGATCCGAAGTGCCATCCGGCTGATCGAGTCGGGGGAACCGGCCACGCAGGTGGCCAAGGATCGCGGGATGTCCAGGGCTACCCTCTACCAACGGATTCGGGAGCTTCTGCCCTCCGTGATCTGAGGCTCCTTCGGTGCGCGAAGAGGTGGTCTGTAGCTCGGTCACAGTCAAGGGGCCGCTGGCCGCACGGGTCGACGACTGGAGGCGAAGTCATTTGTTGAGCTTTCTTCAAGACGACATGAAGATTCCCTGAAGCTTGCCCGCCGGGGGCTCTACGGCCTGGTTTCTCGGGTCAATGAGGACATAATTTGCTCATGAGAACACCCCGTTCTCATCCGTTCGTGCACGGACATTCGGGTGCCCCAGTATTCCTCCCCAGGACTGGGGCACCCGTCTTTAACGTGAAGCGGTGTCCTAGTCCGAATCAGGGGACCCGGCGGACCCTGGGCTACCTCGCGGGTCCGGCGCTGGGTTTGCCTTTCCTCGTTCCGCGCTTCGGTCGCACGGAGGAGCTCCTGCATCGCCCATGGACCTTGGAGTCTTCATGGAACCTTGAGAATCCCGCGACGAGGACTCCAAGTGAGGCGTCCACCCTGGAGACAGACGGTCCCGGATGCACCGGGACTTCACTGATAACAGGGGGAATCATGACTACCGGATCGAGGATGGGAGGGCCTCCGCCAGCGGGCCTTGGAGACGCGGTGGTGCGGCCCACACGCCGGTTGGTGGGGATCGATGCGGCTCGCGGGCTGGCGCTGATCGGGCTGATGGCCATTCACCTGCTGCCGGCTTGGAACGAGGAGACCGGGGAAGCGAGCTGGTCGTGGCGGCTGTTCTCGGGGGACTCCGCTGCCCTGTTCGCCCTGCTGGCAGGGGTGGGGTTGGCACTGACCTCCGGGGGGCGGCACCCGCACGAGGGGAGAACGATGACCGCTGACCGGATCGGCCTGGTGGTGCGGGCGGTGCTGATCGCGATCGTGGGGTTGTGGATCGGGACGCTGATGTCGGAGGACCCGCCCGCTTACAACATCTTGATCTACTACGGGGTGTTCTTCCTGCTGGCGATTCCGTTCCTGCACGCGGGCCCGAAGGTGCTGTTCATCTCTGCGGCCATCTTCGGGGTGGTGGCCCCGATGCTGATGCAGGGACTCCAGGATGCGTTGCCCGAATTCGTCTCCTACAACCCCACGTTCACGGATTTGCTGACACAGCCCGGTGCCACGGCATCCCAGCTGCTGCTGACCGGGACTTACCCGGCCCTGCCGTACATGACGTATTTGCTGGTCGGACTGGGGCTGGGGCGGTTGAACCTGCGCAAGACTGAGGTGCAAGCCCGACTGGTGGTGGTGGGAGTGGGGCTGGCGATCTTCGCCCAAATCACCTCCTACGTCCTGCTCTATGCCTTCGGCGGCTACCAGAAGTTGCTGGATGCCTCCTCGATGGGCGAGCACGAGCTGGATGATGTGCTGGTTTGGGGGCCGGATGCGTTGCCCACGGACACCGGGTGGTGGCTGGCGATCGCCACCCCGCACACCAACACCCCGCTGGCGATCGCGGCCAGTCTCGGGGTGAGCCTGACGGTGCTGGGGCTCTTCCTGCTGATCGGCCCGAAGATCGGGAAATGGTTGTTGCCGCTATCGGCAATGGGCGTGATGACCCTGACCCTCTACACCGCTCACCTGGTGGCGCTGTCCGTCGAGGCCCACTACGAGCTGCCCTACCTGTGGTTCATGGTCCACCTGGCGGTCGCGGCGCTGTTCGCGGTGGCCTGGCACCGGGGCCTGGGGCAGGGGCCCCTGGAGAAGGTGGTCAGCACCAGTGTGAAAGGCACCCGCCAGCTGGTGCTGGGCAGGTCGGCGAAGAACGGCCACGGATAGCCCGGCCCCGGCAGGCACATCATGACGGGCCGTGCTCGTCGCAGCAGACGTGCTCTGTGCGGCGGGCTCGTCGCCGTCGCCGTCGCACAATGTTCTGGCGATGACGCTGGGATCAGTCCGGGGGCGTGTGGCGGGGCAGTCGGATCTGGAAGCGGCTCCCGCGCCCGGGGCCCTCACTGGTGACCTCCAAAGTCCCGCCCTGGGCTTCGACGAGGGACTTGCTGATGGCCAGCCCCAGGCCGGATCCGCCACGGTGGGCTTCCCGGCCGGAGTTGGCGCGGTAGAAGCGTTCGAAGACGTGCCGGAGGTGCTCAGGGCCGATGCCGTCCCCGGTGTCGGTGACGGTGACGGTGACCGCCGCCGGGGTGTGGTCGGTGCGCACGGTGATGACACCGCCGGGTGGGGTGTGGCGCAGGGCGTTCTCCAGCAGGTTGCCCAGCACTTGTCCCATCCGCTCCCGATCGACCAGCACCGGTGTGACCTCCATGCCGGTGCTGACAGCGGTCACCGAGATGTTCTGGGCGGTGGCGTCTTGCTGGACGGCAGCGACCGCCTGGGCTGCCAACCGGCTTGGGTCCTGGGGGGTCAGTTGCAGATGGGTCATCCCTTCCTCGGCGGCGGTGAGCTGGCGGATATCGCGGGCCAGTCGCTCCAGCCGGGCGATCTGGGCGTAGAGGATGCCGGTGGTCCGTTCATCCCACTGGACCACTCCGTCCTCGATGCCCTCCAGGTGCCCTTTCAGACTGGCCAGCGGGGTGCGCATCTCGTGCGCCAGATCGGCCAGCATCTGGCGGCGGGTGGTGTCTACGGCGTCGAGCTTGGCCGCCATGTCGTTGAAAGAGCCCGCCAAGGAGTCGAACTCCGGGCCCAGGGTGGTGGAGGTGACACGCACGTCGTAGTTGCCGGCAGCCACCTCCTGTGCGGCGGTGCTGAAGGAGGTCAGGGACCGCCCGATCGTGCGGTAGAGGTAGAAGGTGAGCATCCCGGCGATGTAGAGCGCCGGAACCCCGCCGATGGTCAGGGCGGTGAGGCTCACCGAGCGGAAGGCGTCCTCCAGGTGCACCAGCCCGTCGGCCTCATTGGCGTGGCCGGCCTCGATGAGCTCGTAGTAGAACATGTTCGGCCCGACCAAGACCGCGGTGATCACCACGATGATCAGCCCGACGGCCAGCACCGCGGTCTGGGCCAGCATCAACCGCACCGTCAACGGGCTCCAGGACCAGCGCCGGGTGCGGCTAGAGACGGTGGTGCTCATCGTCCGGTGCCCAACCGGTAACCGATCCCGCGGATGGTGTGGATGAACCTCGGGCTGGACGCCTCATCGCCGAGCTTCTTGCGGATCCGCCCGATGTGCACATCCACCAGGTGCTCATCCCCCGTCCAGTGCGTGTCCCAGACCAGCTCCACCAGCTGCCGGCGGGAGAGCACCAGCTGCGGGCGGGCCGCCAGACACAAGAGCAGGTCGAACTCGATCCTCGTCAACGCCACCGGTTCCCCGCCCAGGTGCACCTGACGGGAGTCCTCGTCCACCACCAGCTCCCCGATCACCAGGGCGTGCTGCCCTGGTAGGGAGCCGGCTGCGGATTCGGCACCTCCCGTGCGGGCCCGTCGCAACATGGCCTGGACCCGGGCCACGAGCTCGCGCGGGCTGAACGGCTTGGTCATATAGTCATCGGCACCTACCGACAGGCCCACGATCTTGTCGACCTCGTCGTCGCGGGCGGTGAGCATCAGCACGTGGCAGTCGGAGAAGGTCCGTACCTGGCGGCACACCTCGAACCCATCGATCCCGGGCAGCCCCAGGTCCAGCACCAGTACGTTCGGGGAGAAATCCTGCACCGCGGCCACGGCCTCGTTGCCGGTGTGGCGCAAAGTGACTTGAAGTCCGGCGTTGCGCAGATAGCCCGCGATCAACTGCGCCAGGTCGACCTCGTCGTCGACCACCAGAACACGCCCGGTGAGCGGATCCGTCATCTGTCCTCCCGGTGTTGATCACTGTGACATGGACACTGTGCTGCAGGTCTCGGCGTCCCAGGGCGACCGCGTCTGAAGCCTCGGGAACGAAACGGGGTGCCTCTATCGTTTTCGTCAAGCGGCCAGGGCCACCGGTGACGGGTCTCGTGGCTCGGTGGGGTCTTGGTAGAGGTGCCGTCGCGCAGCATCGCGAAGAGTCGGTCCGTCGTCGGCGGGCCAGGGCGATGACGGCCTGGTTGTGGCGTTTGCCCTGGGCCCGTTTCCGGTCGTAGTACGCCCGTGAGGGCGGGTGGTTGAGCGAGGCGAAGGCCGAGAGGAACAGCGCCCGCTTCAATCTCTTGTTGCCGCCCTTGGCGGCGTGCTCGCCGCGGATCGAGGTCCCCGACCTTCGGGTGACGGGGGCGATCCCGGCGTAGGAAGCCAGGTGCCCGGCATCTCGGAAGTCCTTGCCGACGACCTCGGTGAGGATCCTCGCGGCGGTCCTGACCCCTACCCCGGGCATCGAGGTCAGGACCGCGGAAGAGGTGGGCCTCCACGAGGGCCTCGACCTGGGTAGCCACCGTGGCGCGCTGGTGGATCAAGGCGGCCAGCTGCCCGGCCAGGATCGGGACGACGGTGGCGGCGGCCTCGGTGCCGGCGACGACCACGCTCTGCTGCCCCAGGGCGTCGAAGATCTCCTCCGTGAGGGCCTCGGCCAGCCGGGGTGCGTGCTTCTTCAGTCGGGCCCGCATGGCCCCGCCCGGCCGCGGCCAGCTTGGCCGGGGTCGGGTAGCGGGTGAGCAGGTCGGCCACCGCCGGATGCGTCACCCGCGGCCCGAGGACCCGTTCCAGGGCGGGGTGGATCTGGGTGAGCATCCCGCGCAACCGATTGGAGGTGGCGGTGATCTGGGCGGCCAGGTCGTCGTCGAAGCCGGCCAGCACCGCGAGTTCGGCGATCTGGGCCTCGTCGACCCGGATGTCGCGCAGGGTATGGGGCATGGTCCGGGCGGCCTCAGCGATGATCAGGGCATCCCGCGCATCGGTCTTGGCCGTGCCTGGGTGCAGGTCCGCGATCCGGCGCATCGCCAGTCCGGGCAGATAGGCCACTTCAACCTGGTCGGTGGCTTCGGCGACGGCCACCGGCAGCGCCCCGATGGTGGCCGGCTGGTCTACGACCATCAGCACCGGCCCGTGCTCGGCGGCCAGCTCCTCGAGGATGGCCCGCAGCCGGGTCTCGTCGTTGGGCAGGGCCTTGTCGTAGACCGTCTTCCCGGTGCTCGTCACGGCCACGGCGTGGTGGTCGGACTTGCCGACGTCGAGGCCGACGAACACCGCCGGCAGTGGTTGCTCCGCCACGATCGAATCCCCTCTCCTGCACTGGCATCTGCGCGTGCTGGCCGGCCGGGAGGTGGTCACGCTCGGCATCCACGTTACGAAGGCCCTGAACCAGCGGGCCCTGCCTCTATTAGCGATCCGTGACCACCGGACCGGTCCTCGGTGACTACACCCCCCGGATCATGGATGACTGGGGGCAAACGATCATGCCGAGGACCGGCCGGTCAGCACTCCTCCATCCTGCTGGACGGACGAGATAGGAAGAAGGTAACGGGGGGCGGACTCGTCGTGGCCGGGCTCACCGGTGAACCGGTGGTCGCTTTTGTTAACGATCTCCTGCCCCAGGCCGATGAGATGGCTATCGAGCACGGAGAAGATCACGTGTCGCCCTTCCGCGAGTCCCGACACACGCAACTCGCCCGGGACCGGCCACCACCACCGTGCGGTTCACCTCGGTGGTCTGGGCTCTCTCGGTGACGGCGCGCATTGGTGAGGCAGGCCACCAGGCGAGGGGTCCACGCCCTGAGGCAAGACGAGGGGGAGCTGCCAAACCCACGGTTGAGCGGTGATCGTGCGGGGTGCTGCTGGCTGCGCGAAGGGCGCGCACCCATTGGGGTGCTGCGCCAAGGAGCACCGCGCTGGGCTGGCTGGAACACTTCAACCGGAAGAGCGGATGCAACAGTGGAACGGGTCGACGGGGACCATGAAGTCCCGGCGTCGGCCCGTTCCAGCCGGTGACGGCCCAGTGCGTAGTCCTGGGTCAGACCGCGAACCACTCCTCCAACCAACCCTGCATGAGCTCGATCTCCGTCTGTTGATCCTCGATCATCGTCTTCGCCATGGCTCGCAGCTCGGGGTCGGTGCCCATCTGCAGCTCCATCTCGGCCATCTCGAGGGCCATCTGGTGGTGGGCGATCATCTCCTCGAGGAAGGCCTTGTCGAAATCATCCCCGGACAGCTTCGCCAGCTCCTCGAGGCTCATGCCGTCCATGCCGTCCATGCCGTCCATCATGGCGCCCTGCATGTCGGCATTCATGCTCTGACCATGGCCGCCATGACCATGGCCGCCATGACCATGGCCATGGCCGTGGCCGTGGCCGTGGCCGTGGCCGTGGTGGTGGTGTCCCGGGGTGTTCTCGGCGGCCAGCCGCTGAGCCGCCGCTTCCAACTGCTGGATCTCCTCGGTCTGGGCCTCGATGATCTTCTCCGCCAGGTCACGGATCTCGGGACGCTCGGACTTCTCCAGGGCCAGCTCGGCCATGTCGGTGGCACCCTGGTGGTGGGGGACCATCATCACGGCGAAATGGCGGTCGTGGCTCATGTGCCGCTCAGCACCCGTCTGTGCGGAGGCGGAGGCAGGCTGGTGCGTCGGGGACGCGACCGCCGCGGTCGCCCCGGCACCGCTGAGGGCCAGCGCCAGGGCCGTCCCGGCGGCCAGGTGCTTGAACGTCGACGTCATGACGAACCTCTCCTTCGCAACAGCCCGTGCTGGGCCTGCATATCGTGGTGTTTGCTCTGCTCTGCTCTGCTCAGCCTCGGGTCGAGGCGGGCCGATCCGTCCACGGTAGCCCCGCCGTGGTTGCTTTCTCCGGGCTGGGAGGGCTGGGCGGTAGATCTTCACTGAACCTTCAAGAGCGGGCCCATCAGGGGGCCGAATCGGGGTGTTCCCCGGCGGTGGCCTGATGTAGGCATCTCAGGTTCTGACCGACCGATCCTGGATGCTGATCAGGTGGGGGCACACCCGCCGCCCGCCACGAGCGGCATTCGAGGCGGGCGGCGTCCTGTGTCAGCGGAAAGTGACGTAGCCGACCGTCGGCATGGCATTCACGCTGTGCACGAAGGTGCCCTGGGTGGGGTTCAGTGCGGAGATCATCTTGCCGCCACCGAGGTAGATGCCGATGTGGGCCCCGCCGTTCTGGACGACGAGGTCCCCGGGGCGCGGGTCGGTGGTCGGGGTGCCGGCCGCCCACTGCTGCTGGCTGGTACGGGGGATGTCGATGCCCTGCTGGGCGTAGACCCACTGGGTGAAACCGGAGCAGTCCCAGGCGCCGAAGTCCGTGCCGCCCCAGACGTAGCCGGTGCCGACACCCTGCATCGCGGTGCCGACAATGCCGCCGGCCGCAGCGGAGGTGGCGGAGATCTCGGAAATGTCCGAGGACTGGGGGGACAGACTCGAGGTGGCCGCCCCAGCGGCCGGAGCGGCCGGCAGGCTCGCCGTCTGCACAGTGACGGGGGCCTGGGAAGCGGCCGGGGCCGGGGAGGTCGCGGGGGCCGAGTATGCGGTGCCGGACGTGGCGGGGGCTTCGGCATAGGCCTGAGCCGGGGCGACGGAGCCGATCACCGCCGCGCCGACAGCGGCGGCCAGGGTCGTGGTGCGCACCAGGTGCGAGGGGGTCTGGGCGCGGTGGCGGGCAGAGCTACGCGTGAAGAAAGCCATGAATAGGGGTCCTCCTTTTGCCTACGAGGTGAGCTGTCGGGTTCGGGTGGGAGGCACCCGGCCGCCGAGCCTGTAGCTCCGGCGGCTTCACCCCAAGGTCCGGGTGCGGACCGGGTATGGTTCCCCCGCTTCTGCCAAGTCATTTCTGTGATGGGGACCCCGGCTGCCGGCAGAATTCGGCGAAGCACCCGGGGAAGCCGATGAGATCAGCCAACGGCACGCAGAGGACACTAGCGCTTAGATAACGAAAAGGTCACATTCCCTGTAGCGCCGGGAAAGGCTTGCGCCTCCTCGCGCGATCGCCGGCAAACCGGCCGGTAGCCCACCACACCTGGGGCACATTCGATCCGGCGGGGTGGCGCCGCTAGCTGTCGTTCCTTCCGGTGCCACCACTCATCGGGACCGCTCGGGGGAGGCTCTGACCTGCGGCATCGCGCCGATGGGCGCGGTGGGAGCTCGGATCCGCTGCCCTTACTACCCGTGGAATTCTTCGGCCTGCGCCGGGTGCGGGGGGAGGTGAGCCCCCGGGGGAGCTTCAGCGTCCCTCAAGGGTGTTCTCGGATTCTTTTACGAAACCGCCCAGCATTGCTTGGGGGAGTGAGCTGTTTCCTTCATGAAATCTTCATATCCAAGGGTGTCGAACAGGTGAGAAGACCTGCTTTCTTCACGAGATCTTCAAATTCCTCCGGGTCCATGTATTGGACCGGTAGATCAATGGCCCGGGCGAGGGGAGTAATTGAGCGGGCCCTTCGCTGTCGTTGGTGAGGCCAGAGTCGTCAGCGGCGGAGCCACTGGGCTGCCGGCTGCCACGTGGCTGGGCCGATCAGTATTCCGGGCCGATTGGGGACGCCGGGCGGTGCCGTCACCGCTGCCTCGATCGTGGGCACGGGCTGTTGATCCGCGATCCGCTCGCCCCGCAGGCGTTCCTCGACAAGGCCGGCACTGGGCGGGAGCAGTGCCGACCGTGGTGACCGTGCGGATCGGCATGGCGCAGGCCTTGCAGGGGGGTGGCCGCTTCCGGGCCGTTGGCGGCGGGGACGGCTGGACCTACTGCTCGGCGGGGTGGGCCGGCTCCTCGCCGGGTGCGGCCTCGACGTGCTCGGGGCCCGCGGCCACGTCGCGGACCGTGTGGCCGCCGAACTGGTTGCGCATCGCCGCGATCATCTTCATTGCCGGGGCCTGGTCCTGCCGGGAGGCGAACCGGGCGAAGAGGGCACTCGAGATGGCCGGCACCGGGACCGCGAGGTCCAGGGCGGCCTCTACCGTCCAGCGGCCCTCGCCGGAGTCCTCGGCGTAGCCGGCGAGCCGGTCCAGGTGCTCGTCCTCGTTCAGCGCGTTCACCGCCAGGTCCAGCAGCCAGGACTTGATCACCGACCCCTCGCGCCAGGAGTTGAACGTCTCCCGCACCGAGCGGACGTGACCGGCGGCCTCGAGCAGTTCCCAGCCCTCGGCGTAGGCCTGCATGATCGCGTACTCGATGCCGTTGTGGACCATCTTCGCGAAGTGGCCCGCACCGTGCTCGCCGGCGTGGACGAAGCCGAACTCGCCGGCGGGCTTGAGCGAGTCGAAGATCGGCTGCGCCTTGGCCACGGTGCCCTCGTCCCCGCCGACCATGAGGGCGTAGCCCTGGGTGATCCCCCACACGCCGCCGGAGACCCCGCAGTCCAGGTACTCGATGCCCCGGCTCGCCAGTCTCCGGGCGCGGGGGGCGTCGTGGACCCACCGGGAGTTGCCGCCGTCGATGATCACGTCCCCCGTCCCGAGCAGCCCGGACAGCTCGTCGATCACCGGGTCCACCACCGTGTCCGGCACCATGACCCACACGACCCGGGGCGGGCTGCCGATCTGCTCCACCATGGCGGTGAGGCTCTCGGTGTCGGAGAGCTCCGGGTCGGTGTCGTAGCCGACGACGGTGTGGCCGGCCTCGCGCAACCGCTCACCCATGTTGCCGCCCATCTTGCCCAGTCCTACCAGTCCCACCTGCATGGTGTACTCCCTTCTCGGTCCTCCGCCGCTCAGACGGAGATCAGCTGGCCGGGTCACCCCACGGAGGAAAACCGCACAGACACAGCCCTCTTGTATCTAGCCAACAGGGACAGTTTCCTCCCCTCCATCTCCAGGTGTCCGCCACGTTCGCACGCTCCCGTCTGGGGCTGCCACCCGACGTGCGGAACCGGTGCCGGACGGGCCCAGCCGCACGGATGCGTCCACGCGCGTAGCGCTGCTCCATGCCGACAAGCTCACTAGCCCGCCGCGCCAGGGAGGGCCCCACGGTTCCAGGACCTCCTTCTTGAAGGTTCCGTGAAGATTCCCGCTCATCGCCCTGACATGGAGTTGATCACCGTTTAGATACAGCGCTGATAAGGCTACTGTCGGAAACATGGTGGATCGCAAGATCCGTCGGCACCAGATCGATATACCGCACGAACCGCAGTATGAGAGAAGGAGCAGAACCATGACCCATCACGTGAGCTCGATGCTGGAGACCTACCCGAAGGACCTGGGGGACATCGACCAGCAGAAGCTGGTGGAGTGCATCGAGGCCTGTTTCGAGTGCGCCCAGACCTGTACCGCCTGCGCGGATGCCTGCCTGGCCGAGGACATGGTCGCGCAACTGAGCACCTGCATCCGCAAGAACCTGGACTGCGCCGACATCTGCGCGACCACCGGCCGTGTGCTCTCCCGTCAGACCGGCAACAACGCCGAGGTCACCCGGGCCGTCCTGGAGGCATGCCGGGCCGCCTGCAAGGCCTGCGGCGACGAGTGCGCCCAGCACGCGGGTGAGCACGAGCACTGCCGCGTGTGCGCCGAGGCCTGCCGCCGTTGCGAGCAGGCTTGCGCGGACCTGATCTCCTCCCTGGGCTGAGACGGGCCGAGCACTGACCTGACGCAGGAAAGGTAAAGGACGAGCATGGAAGAACAGAGCGTGATCTCGGGCAAACGGCGCCTTCGGCGGCGTGTTCCTGCCGCGGCCGCGTCGGCCGTTCTGGCTCTCGGGGCGGTGACCGGCACAGGGGTGGCGACGGCGGCCCCGGCCTTCGCCGATGCCCCGGCCGGCAACGAGCAAGCCGCCAGCTTCGAGGTGGAGTTCCTGAAGAACATGATCGACCACCACTACATGGCGGTCGTGATGGCTCAGGAGTGCGTGGACAAGGCCGTGCACCCGGAACTGGCCGCGATGTGCGAGGACATCATCACGGTCCAGAACCAGGAGATCGAGCAGATGCAGACCTGGCTGCAGGAGTGGTACGGAATCACCTATGAGCCACAGCTGTCCACCGGTGACATGGCTTCGATGCAACGGCTGGACCAGTTCACCGGGGCCGAGTACGAGATCCGGTTCATGCAGTCGATGATCCGCCACCACTGGGCGGCGATCCGGGAGGCCGAGACCTGCCTGGACCGCGCCGAGCACCAGGACCTGCTGCAGCTGTGCCAGAACATCAAAACGGTCCAGCTGAGCGAGATCGCACAGATGCAGATCTGGCTCGAGGAGTGGTACGACCGCCAAGGCGGCCGCCCCGCCGCCACCGCCTGATCGACCCGCTGACCGGCCGATGTCCAGCTACACCATCCGCCGGTAAAAGACGGGGCCTGCCCCTGCACGAACGAGCTGCACGGGGGCAGATTCCGTCTTCCCCCCATACCACCCACTACTGCCTGGCGTTTGCTTCACCGCGGTGCACGCATGGGCCCGGTGTCAGACCGCCCGGCATCCGCCGAGCCGGTATCGAGGGACCGGCTCATCGCCCGAGAGGGAATCTGCCATGCACCACATTCCATTAGGCCGCCGTACCGCGGCCGCCGCCTCCGCGGCCGCTGTGGCCACTGCGTTGCTGGGCGGAGCCGCTGCGCCGGCATCCTCCCACTGGGAGGCCGCCCCGGTGTCCTCCCACAGTCAGACGGAGATGCTCCAACCGGACCCGACCTCCCCGACCGCCTACGAGTTCGGTGAGACCCTGGCCGGGCTGGAGGGCGAGGAACTGGAGATCACGTTCCTGGCCGAGATCATTCCGCACCACCGGGCCGCGATCGAGATGGCCCAGCTGGAGCTCGAGCGCGGAACCAGCCCGGACATCCGCACCCATGCGGAGAACATCATCGCCAATCAGCAGCACCAGATCGACCAGTTCACCACCTGGTTGGAGGAGTGGTACGGGCTGACCCCTGAAGAGGCCATGGCCCAAGCCCCGGCAGAAGCCCAGGAGGAGATGAAGATCCTGGAGGAGGAGACCCAGATGATGATCGAGGAGCTGTCGGCCGTTGAGGCCGGTGAGGACTTCGATGTCGCTTTCGTGCAGAAGATGATTCCACACCACAACAGCGGGATCATCGAGTTCCTCGAGCCGCAGTCCCGCGCCGTGCACCCGCAACTGCGCGTGGCGGCCACCTCGGGGATCACCACCCAGCAGGCCCAGGTCGCGGACTTCCGCACCTGGCTCGCCGGCCGCGCCTGATCACCGAGCTGAAACGGCGCGATCGGTGGGGCCGCCCGTTAGGGTGGCCCCACCGATCAACGACAGACTTCCATGTTCCGACCGCGCGAAAGGGGAGACCGTCGTGTACTCCGGAATCGTGGCCATGGCCCTGGTGGCGATGTCGGTCGTCGTTCTCCTCTACGCGCTGCACCGCACAGCAGTAATCACGGCCGACCCGCTGACGGTGCTGCCCGCTCAGTCCGGGTGGATGCCGCAGGAGCACGCGCTGTCCCGGTTCCACGCCCGCTGGTACCTCGCCTCGATCGTGTTCCTGGCCTTCGACGTCGAGATGCTCTTCATGTATCCGTGGGCCGTGGTCGTGATCGAGAAGGGGATCTCCGCGGTCGTGGAGATGTTCCTGTTCCTGGGGGCCCTGCTCGTCGCCGTGGCCTGGGCCTGGCGGGAAGGAGCCTTCCGATGGGCCTGAACGAACTCCTCGCCCGCTTCGCGGTCCGGGCCGCGCAGGTCCTCGTCGTCGAGGTCCCGGGACACTGGGACGCGCGCATGGAACTGGAGCAGCAGATGCTCCGCCGCGGGTGGCGGCCGGCCTGGACACCGGCCGACGCGGACGTGCTCGCCGTGTGCGGTGTCCCCGGCCCCGAACTCTCGGAGCTCGTGGACCGGCTCTGGGAGCAGATGCCCGGTCCTCGTGTCCGCGCCGACATCACCTCGCCCGGAGGGGCGGGACCCGCCCTCGACGACGCCGCAGCGCTGCTGCTCGACACCCCGCACCACCGGACGGACGCACGGGAACGGCCGCAGGAGCCCGAGATCCCCGAGGACGTGGATCATGGGGGCCACGGGGGCATGGACCACGGGGGCATGGACCACGGCGAGATGGACCACGGCGAGATGGACCACGGCGAGATGGACCACGGCGAGATGGACCACGGCGAGATGGACCACGGCGAGATGGACCACGGCGAGATGGACCACGGCGAGATGGACCACGGCGAGATGGACCACGGCGAGATGGACCACGGCGAGATGGACCACGGCGAGATGGACCACGGCGAGATGGACCACGGCGAGATGGACCACGGCGGTCATGGCGGCATGGACCACAGCGGGCACGGCGGGATGGACATGGCCCCGGGGGGAATCCCCCTGGCCGAGGGCGGGGAGGACCGTGACGGGCTGGAGATGGACGTGCTCCACCTTCCGCTCGGGCCCGTGCTGCCGTTCTGGCCGGCCGGGCTCGTGCTGCGCTGCTCCCTGCAGGGGGATGTCGTGGTCGACGCCGACGCCTCCGTGGTCGACGGCGCCGGAGCAGGCGGACCGGGTCCCGGTCCCGCGCCGGCGGCGGTGGTGTGGTGCGACCAGGTCGTGGCGCTGCTGGCCCTGGCCGGGGCCGAGGACGCGGCATCCGGCGCCCGCCGCGCCCGGGACGCCCTCCTGCACGGCGATCGGGGCGCCGCCCGGGCCGCCGCCGAGCGGCTGCACCGGACGATCCGGGGATCACGGCTGCTCCGCTGGTCGCTGCGAGGCGTGCTGCCGCTCGACCCGTCCGCTCTGGAGCACCACGGGCTACCGCGGCACTGCCTCGGGGACGCCCACGACCGGCTGCTGTCCCGGGTGGAACGGATCCGGGCCGAGGCCGGTGGCGCGGTGCCGGTCCCGGTGGAGGACGCCGCGGTGCCGTGGGCGGTGCTGCCGGAGCTGGTGACCGGGCTGGAGCTGGGCTCCGTGCGGTTGGCCGTGGCGAGCCTGGATCTCGATCCGCATCCTGCCGTCCAGGCGGTGGGGCATGGCTGAGAGCGTGGTGACGACCGTTCCCGGCGGATGGGCCGTGCTGGCGGGGATCCTCCTGTGCGGCCTGGCCTTCTTCGCCGTGGCCCTGGATGCGGCGCTCTCGGCCCGGGCGCAGGGCAACGGCGGCGGGTGGGGCGCGCCGCTGGGCCGGACGGCGCGGCTGCTGCGGCAGCGGCGCCGGGCCACCGTGGCCGCGGACACCCTGCTGTGGCGGGTCGGCGGCGCGGGCATGCTGGTCGGGGCGTTCCTGATGATCGCGGTGATCCCGCTGGGGGAGTGGACGCTGGCGGACCTGGACGTCGGCGTCGTGTGGTTCAACACCGTGGACGTCATGGTCTGGGCGCTGGTCTGGCTGGCGGGGTGGGGCGCGAACTCCACCCACGGTCTGGTGGGCGGCTACCGTTTCCTCGCCCACGGGCTGGCCTACGAGCTGCCGCTGATGTTCGCCCTGGTGGCCCCGGCGATCGCCGCCGGCAGCCTGGCCGTGGGGGACGTCGCCGCGGCCCAGGACGGCGTGTGGTTCGTGGTGTGGATGCCGGTGGCGTTCCTCGTCTTCCTCATCGGCGTGACCGGCTTCTCCGTGTGGGGGCCCTTCGCCCCGGCGCTGGCTGCCGACCTCGGCGGCGGCGTGCTGGCCGAGCTCTCGGGGGTCGACCGCCTTGTCCTCCAGGCCGGGCGCTACCTGTTCCTCACCGCCGGCGCCGCCTTCTCGGTGCCGCTCTTCCTCGGTGGCGGCGCCGGGCCCGTGCTGCCCGACTGGGCGTGGGTGCTCGTGAAGACCGTGGCCGTGCTGGCGGTGCTCGTGTGGTTGCGGCGGAGGATCCCGTTGCTGCGCCCGGACCGGTTCATGGAGATCGGCTGGGTGGTCCTGCTCCCGGCCGCCGTGCTCCAGGACCTGGTCGTGTCCCTCGTCGTCGTCTGGAAGGGCTGAGCCGTGCTGGTCGGAATCGTGTTCTGGGTCCTCGCCGTGGTGGCGGTGGCCGCGGGGGCGCTCGTGTTCGTGGTGGACTCCATGGCCCGGGCCACCTATGCCCTGGCGCTGTCCTTCATCGCCGTGGGGGTGCAGATCCTGTTGCTGGGCCAGAGCTACCTGGGGATCATCACGATCCTGATGATGGTCATGGAGATGGCGGTGATGGCGGTCTACATGGTGATGTTCATGGGCATGAACCCCGCACTGATGCCCATGGACATGACCCACGGGAAGAAGACCGCGATCGGCGCCTCGGCCGGGGTCTTCGTGCTGCTGGCCGCCGGCGCCCTGCTCGTCCCGTGGCCGCAGCGGCGCGGCGCCCCGCCCGAGGACCTCACGCACGCGCTGGGCCTGGAGATCATGGGCGAGAAGATGCTGGTCATGGCCGTGGTGGGTCCGGTCATGGTCGCCACCATCGTGGCCGGAGTGGTCCTGGCCGCCCACCGCACCCGCTACGACCGGCTCGGTGACGACCTGCGCCGCCGCCCGGCCGACGACCCGCAGCCGGGAGGTGTGGGCCGATGACCCTGGAAGCCGTGCTGGTCGTGGCCTCCGCGCTGTTCGCGGTGGGGCTCTACGGCGCCCTGTCCCAGCAGGTGGTGGTGATGGTGATGATGGGCCTGGAGCTGATGATCAACGGGGTGCTCCTGGCCGCGGCGGGGTTCTGGTGGTTCCTCGCCCCGGACCCCTCCGGGCAGGTGCTGCTGCTGGTGGTCCTGGCGGCCATGACCGTGGAGATGGCCATGGGCTTCGCCGTGGCCACGCTGCTGCACCGCAGACGGCAGACCGACATGACCGACATGGCCGAGGAGCTCTCCCGATGACCGCGGCCCAGGCCGTGCTGCTGGCCGTGGTGGTGCTCCCGGCCACCGTGGGCGCGGTGCTCGCCCTGAGCCGGGCGGAGCGGGCCGCGGCCCCGGTCGCGGTGCTCACCGCCGCGGTGACCACGGTGCTGGCGGTCGCCGCCGCCCTGGCCCGGCCCGCCCTGTCGTCCCCGTTCGTGGCCGGCGCCGACTTCGCGCTGGAGGTCGACGCCCTCGCAGCACTCACCCTCCCGATGGTCGCGGGAGTGACCCTGCTGGTGCTGGTCTTCGCGGCCGGCAGCATCCGGGCGGCACAGCCGCGCTTCCACGGGCTGATGCTGATCTTCGCCGCCGCGGCCCTGACCACGGCCGCGGCCGCCAGCCTGCCGGCGCTGCTGTTCGCTTGGGAGCTGATGGGCGCGACCTCCTACGCCCTGATCGGGTTCTGGTGGCGGGACTCCGATCGCGTCTCGGCCGGGCTCACCGCCTTCGTCACGACCCGCACCGCGGACCTGGGGCTCTACGTCGCCGCCGGCGCCGCCCTGGCCGGGGGCGCCGGAATGGCCCTAGCCGACCTCCCCGCGGCGGAGGACCCGTGGCGGCACGTGCTCGCGGCCGGGATCCTGGTGGCCGCGCTGGGCAAGGCGGCGCAGCTGCCGTTCTCGTTCTGGCTCTCGGGGGCGATGCAGGGCCCCAGCCCGGTGAGCGCGCTGCTGCACTCGGCGGCGATGGTGGCCATGGGCGGCTACCTGCTGCTGCGCGTGGAGCCGCTGCTGGCCTCCACCGGGTGGGCGGGCCCGGCCGCCGCGTGGCTCGGGGTGGCCACCGCGGTGCTGATGGGGATCGTGGCCCTGGCCCAGCGGGAGCTCAAGCAGCTGCTGGCGGCGTCCACGGTGGCGCAGCTGGGCTTCGTGGTGCTGGCCGCCGGGGTGGGCGCGGTCAGCGGCGGCGCGGCGCACCTGGTGGCCCACGCCTCCACCAAGGCGCT
Source organism: Kocuria rosea (assembly GCF_006094695.1). NCBI lineage: Bacteria > Bacillati > Actinomycetota > Actinomycetes > Micrococcales > Micrococcaceae > Kocuria > Kocuria rosea. The sequence continues at coordinate 287,351 of NZ_CP035103.1, forward strand.
GCTGTTCCTCGCCGCCGGGGCGTGGCTGACGGCGCTGGGCACCGAGGAGCTCACCGCACTGCGCGGGGCCGGCCGACGGTGGCGGGTAGTGGGCGTGACCGCCACCGTCGGGTCGCTGGCCCTGGCCGGGATCGCCCCGCTGTCCCTGTGGGCCACCAAGGACGCGGTGCTGGCGGGGGCGCTCGAGGTCTCGGGCCTGCTCTATGCCGCGGGGCTCGTGGCGGCGGCCCTGTCGGCGGCCTACGCGGGCAAGGTCCTGTGGACCGTCTGGCGCCGCGGTGACCGCGCCGAGGCGCGGGACGGCGGCACCGGGCAGGTGGGGGTGCTGGAGCAGGCCCCGCTGGTCGTGCTTGCCGCCGGGGCGGCCGTGCTGGGGGTGCTCGCCCTGCCCCCGGTCAGCTGGATCCTCGCCGAGGCGGTGGGCGGGCACGGTGAGGTGGCGCCCGTCGAGCTGTTCGTCTCGGCCGCGCTCGCTCTCGTGGTCCTGCTGCTGATGCTGCGCCTGGGCGTCCCCGAGCCGGGCTGGGCCGTGCGGTGGCTGGGGCTGGAGGCCGCCGCGCACGCCGTCGTCGTCCGCCCCGCGTTGGGCCTGGCGCACGCCCTGGCCCGGTTCGACGACCTCGTCCTGGACCGGGCCGTGACCGCCGCCGCCGGCGCGGTCCCGGGACTGGCCCGGGCCGCGGCCCGGTTCGACGACCGGGTCCTCGACGCCGGGGTCGGCGCCACGGCGCACGCCGCCGACGCGGCCGGCCGGGGTGCGGCCCGCCTCGACGACACGGTGGTGGACGGCGCCGTCGAGGGCTTCGCCGGCCGGGTCCGCCGGCTCGGGCAGCTGTCCCGGGCCCCGCAGACCGGGGCCGTCCACCAGTACTTCCTCCAGGCCGTCGCGGTGCTCGCCGTCGGCGTCGTGGCCTGGTCCGTCTACGTCGTGTGGGGATGAGCATGCTGAGTCTGATCGTCTTCCTGCCCCTGCTGGCCGCCGCCGTCCTGGCCGTGGTGCCCGCGATCGGGCCCGCCGCCGCGCGCTGGGCGTGGGTGGTGGTGTCCGTCGTGGAGCTGCTGCTCGTGGGCGTGCTGTGGGCGGGCTACGAGGACCCGGGCCCCAACGGGCTGGCGTTCGAGGAGCAGGTGCCGTGGATCCCCGGCGTCAACAGCAGCTACCACGTGGGCGTGGACGGGCTCTCCCTGCCGCTGCTGGCCATGACGGCCGTCGTGTTCCTGGCCTGCGCCGTCTACGCCCTGCGGGACGCGGACCGCCCGCGCGTGCAGGCGGCGCTGTTCCTGTTCCTGCAGGGCGTGAGTCTCGGGGTGTTCGTGGCGGCCGACCTCATCCTGTTCTTCGTCTTCTTCGACCTGTCCATCGTGGGCATGTACTTCGTGATCGCCGGATGGGGGCACGGCAACGCGGCCCGATCGGCGCTGAAGTTCTTCCTCTACACGTTCCTGGGCTCCCTGGCGCTGCTGCTGGGCTTCATCGGGCTCTACGTGGCGGCGGCCCCGCACACCTTCGACATCCCCGAGCTCGTCGCGGCGGCGCCCCTGGCGGGTGACCCGCTCACCGGGGGACTGGTGCTCGCGGCGATCCTGGTGGGCCTGGCCGTGAAGACCCCCACCGTGCCCTTCCACACCTGGCTCCCCCCGGCGCACACCGACGCCCCGGCCACCGGCTCCGCCGTGCTGGCGGGCGTGCTGCTGAAGATGGGCACCTACGGGTTCGTGCGCATCGCCATGCCGATCCTGCCGGAGGCCTGGCGGGCGTGGGCCTGGGTGATCGTGGCCGTCGGCGTCGTCTCGGTGCTCTACGGGGCGTTCGTGGCCCTGGCCCAGACGGACCTCAAGCGGATGATCGCCTACACCTCCGTCAACCACATGGGCTACATCGTCCTGGCCCTGGGCGCGGTCGGTGTCCTCGCCGAGGGCGCCGCCCAGGCCCGTTCCGTGGCGGTCACCGGCGCGGTCGTGCAGATGGTCAGCCACGGGCTGATCACCGCCGCCCTGTTCCTGCTCGCCGGGGTGATGCAGGACCGGGCCGGCACCTACGACATGGGCTCCTACGGCGGGCTGGCCGCCCCCGCCCCGCGCTACGCGGCGCTGTTCGCGGTCGGGGCCTTCGCCTCCCTGGGCCTGCCCGGCTTCTCCGGGTTCATCGCCGAGTTCCAGATCTTCGCCGGCAGCATCGCGGTCGCCCCGGTCACCGCGGTGGCCCTGCTGGGCATCCTGGTCACCGCCGCGCTGTTCCTGCGGGCGCTGCAGCGGGTCTTCACCGGCCCGGCGGCCGGGCACACCCCCGGGTTCGAGGACCTCCGGGCGCAGGAGGTGTGGTCCGCCGGTCCCCTGCTGGGCCTGTCCCTGCTCATCGGTGTGCTGCCCCGGGTGCTGCTCGAGGTGATCGAGCCGGCCTCGGCCGCCCTCGTGGGCCTGGTCGGGCGGTAGCCGATGGAGGCCTCGATGCAGATGCGCCCCGAGCTGCTGCTGCCCGAGATTCTCGTCTTCCTCGGCGGGCTGGTGGTGCTGCTGGGCGGATCGTTCCTGCCCCGCGACCGGCAGTGGATCGCCCGGGCAGCCGCCGCCCTGGCCCTGCTGGGTGCCGCGACCGCGGCGGCCCTCGCCATGGCCGGGCCCGCGCAGAGCGCCTTCAGCGGCACCTTCGCCGTGGACACCGCCACCGGGGCCGCGCGGGTGATCGCCGCGGTGACCACCCTGCTGGTCCTGGGGGTGGCCTCCGGGGAGATCGCCGGGTCCCCGCGGGAGTCGGACACGTACGCGCTGCTGCTGCTGGCCACCACCGGGGTGATGGTCCTGGCCGGGGCCACCGACCTGCTCGTGCTGATCGTGGGGTTCCTGCTGGCCAGCATCCCCCTGTACGGGATCGTCGGCCTCACCGGCGGCCGCGCCGGGGCCGAGGCCGCCCTGAAGACCTATCTCATGGGGGCGCTGTCCGGGATCCTGCTCATGCTCGGGGTCACCGTGCTCTACGCCCTGGCCAGCGGCACCGACTACGCCCTGCTCCAGGAGGAGCTGCCCGCCGCCCCGGCCGCGGCCGTGGGTGCGGGTGTGCTGGGCGTGCTCGCCGGGCTGCTCTTCAAGGCCGGTGGGGTGCCCTTCCACTTCTGGGTGCCCGACGCCGCCCAGGGCACCGGGGCCACCGCCGCCACGTTCCTCACCACCGTGCCCAAGGTGGGGGCGCTGGTCGCCGTGTACCGGCTCGTGGCCACGGTCTCCGCCGGGGACGGCTCCTGGTTGCTCGTCGCGGCGCTGCTGGCCACCGCCTCGATGGTCCTGGGCAACCTCGCGGCCTACTGGCAGACGGATCCCCGCAGGCTGCTGGGCTGGTCGACGGTGGCCCAGGTGGGGTTCCTGCTCGTGCCCGTGGCCGCGGCCGGGCGCAGCGACCTGGCCCTGCCCTCGCTGCTGTTCTACCTCGCCGCCTACGCCGTCACCAACGTCGCCGCGTTCGCCGTCACCGCCGCGCTGCCCGAGCACCGGGAGCTGGCCGCCTACCGGGGCCTGGCTCGATCCCGCCCCGGCCTGGGGCTGGCCCTGCTCGTGGCGCTGCTGGGGCTGGTGGGGACCCCGCCGCTGGCCGTGTTCGTCGGCAAGCTCACCACGGCCACCGCCGCTTGGGACGGCGGGCACGGCTGGCTGGTGCTGGTGGTGATGCTCAGCAGCGTGCTCAGCCTCTTCTACTACCTGCGCTGGTTCGCCCCCGTCTTCGCCCGCCCGGACCAGGACGCCGAGGGGTTCCCCGGCCACGGCGGGGCGGCCGCCTGGCCGGCCGTCACCGCCGGGGTCGCCGCGGTCGCGAGCCTGGTGCTGGGCGTCCTGGCCGGTGTGCTGTGGGCGGCACTCGAGGGCCCCGTGGTCATGTAGGTGCGGCGGCCTTCGCGCCCCGGTCCGCCCGTGCGCAGCGCCGAGACGGCGGACTCAGGTCCGGGTGTTCTGGCCGTGCTCGGCTGCATAGGCGGCGAAGACCTCTCCGGGGTGCTCCCCGGTGCCCACGAAGTCGTCCTTGATCTCCGACCCGAGCTGGTCCAGGGCCGAGGACAGCCGCTGGGCGCTGGACCGCACCGCCGGTTCGGACCGGGCCATGGCCGCATCGCGGAGCCGCAGCGCATACGGCAGCTGGCGGGCCAGGGATAGGTCGGGGTTGCTCTCCTGGAAGTAGAAGCCCTCGGTGTGCTGGGTGAAGTCCACGGAGATCTTCGTGAGATCCGCCTGCAGGGAATCCAGGACCCGGGAGGCGATGGCCGGCTCGACCTCCCCGATCGTCTCGGCGTAGTCGGCGTCGGCCAGGCCCTTGAGGTCCAGGGCCAGCGCCCGGCGCCGCATCAGGGGAGGATAGATCTGCGTGAACCACGTCAGCGCCGCGGTCAGCAGCGCGAACCCGGTCAAGGCCTCGAGCGGGGAAGCGACCCGGATCCACGGGTCGGTGGCCACCACGTCCCCGTAGCCCAGCGTCGACAGTGTCACCACGGAGACGTAGACGGCCTCGACCGCGTCCGGGTAGGCGGCCGGGTTGATGCCGGAGGAGTACATGAACCCGCCCGGGATGTGCGGGTAGTAGATCAGTGCCCACCCCGCTGCTTGCAACAGGACCCAGAGGAGCACCACGGCCACCATCGCCGCCGGCCCCACGGCGGAGCCGGCCCGGTGACCGGTGGCCTTCGAGACCCTCCACACCGCGGAGAGCACCAGCCGGCTCAGACGCCCCTGGCCGCTGGGGTGTAGCAGGGTGTGGAACATGTCCATCAGCCCGGCCACGATGACCATGATCCCCAGGGCTGTCAGCAGTACGTCCACGATCGACCTCCGTCGTTGGTTCTTGCTCTTCCGGTCCCCGGGTCCCGGGGCGGCTCACCGGTCCTCAGCGCTGCTCGTGCTCGCCCTGCCGCGCGTCCTCGTCGGAGCGGTGCCGCACGGTGAACCACTGCGCCACGACGATGACCAGGGCCACCACGGCGGTGACCACCAGGGTGAACGGGTCCGACTGCGCCTTCAGCAGCACGAACGGCACGAGCACCGCGACGTCGAGGGCGATCGCGACCCACGGGATCCAGGCCCGGGCCCCGACCTCGTCCCGGAGGTGGCGGAGGATGCCGAGGTGGATGGCGATGTCCATGGCCAGGTACAGGATGGCGCCGAGGGCGGCGATCTGGGACAGGTCGAAGAAGGCGGCCATCAGGATCGCCAGCCCGGCGGTGATGTACAGCGACTGGTGGCCTTCCTTCCCCGGCAGGCCGGGGGCCTGGCCCATGTCGCGGAGCATGTCGTAGAGCTTCGAGACCGAGAACAGGCTCGCGATCAGCCCCGACAGGGTCGCAACCACGGCGATCACCACGGTCAGCGTCACACCCCAGGCGCCGAACATCGGCTCGGCCGCCTCGGCCAGGGCGTAGTCCCGGGCCTCGACGATCTGCGGCACGGTCAGGCTGCCGGTGACCGCCACGGTGATCAGCAGGTAGAGCACGGTGCACAGGGCGATGGAGATCATGATGGAGCGGCCGATGTTGCGCTCCGGCTGCTGCAGGTCGGCGCCCTGGTTGGTGATCGTGGTGAAGCCCTTGTACGCCAGGATGCACAGGGTGGTCCCGGCCAGGAAGCCCAGCCATCCTGCCTCCGGCGGGGTGCGGTCGGCCGCGGTGACCAGCCGGCCCAGGGAGGACACCCCCGCGGCGAGGATGCCCGCGACCGCCAGCACGGCGATCCCCACGATCTTGAGCGCCGCGGTCACCGTGGCGGAGCGCTCCACCCACCGGTTGCCCACCAGATTCACCAGGGCGGCGGCCGCGATGGCGACCACCGCCAGCACCGCCACCCACACGGCGGAGCCCTGCAGGCCGAAGGGGCGCAGCAGGTAGGTGCCAAAGGTGCGGCCCAGCAGGGACTCGGCCAGGATCATCGACACGTACATGAACAGGGAGAACGACCCGGCCACCACCCCGGGGCCGTAGGCGGCCTTGAGCAGCATCGCGATCCCGCCCGCGGACGGGTTGGTGGCCGAGTAGCGGATGTAGGAGTACGAGCTGAACGCCACGACCACGGCCCCGGCGAGGAACGCCCAGGGCACCCAGCCGCCGGCCAGCTCCGCGACCTGCCCCACGAGGGCGAAGATGCCCGCGCCGATCATCACCCCCGTCCCCAGGGCGACGGAACCGGTCAGGGAGAGTTTCTGCTGCGTCTGCGTGCTCTGGTCCATGAGGAAATGCACGTCCTTCCTGCCGGGGCGGTGAACGCCCCCGGCGGCGAGGTGGGTCGAACAGGGTCGGTGGGGTGGTCCGGACAGGTCGGTGGGCCGGGCCCACGGTGTTCAGCGGGCCTCGACGGTGCCCATCATGCCGAGGTCCTCGTGGTCGAGGATGTGGCAGTGGTAGACGGTGCGGCCGGCGAAGTCGTCGAAGGCCACCCGGACCGTCACCTCCCCGAAGGCCGGAACGTTGACCACGTCCTGCCACCGCGGCCCGGAAACCTCGCGGCCCGCCTCGGCCACGACCTGCATGGGCCACACGTGCAGGTGCACCGGGTGGTCCATGGGGCTGGAGTTGGTCAGGGTCCACTCCTCCACGGTGCCCACCCGGACCCGCTGGTCGGTGCGCCCGGCGTCGAACTCCCGGCCGTCGATCGTGAAGGACATCATCTGCCCGGGACCGCGCATGCCGCCCATCATCCCGCCCATGCCCATGCCCATGGCGAAGTCCAGGGTGCGCCGGGCCTCGACCGGCTCCTCGCGCAGGTCCCGCAGCGCCGGCCCCGCGGGCACGGGCCCGGCCGGCTCGACCGGGTCCCCGGCGACCTCCAGGGTGAGCAGCTCGACCGGACCGCCGGAGCCGGGACGCTCCCCGCCCGGGCCCGTCATGCCGTCTGACATCCCGCCCGTCATCCCGTCCATGCTGCCGCGGTCCACCGGGGTGGCCACCAGGGTGGAGGTGCCCGCCCTGGTGTCCACCAGCAGCTCCACCCGGTTGCCCGGCGCCAGGGTCACGTCGGTGACCTCGAGCGCCTCGGGCAGCCGGCCGACGTCACGGCCGGAGAGCCACAGGTCCTGCCCGTCCAGGCTCAGGCGCAGGAACCGGGACGGGCAGGCGTTGACGACCCGCCACAGTTCCCGCTCCCCGGGCGCGGCGGTGGCCACGGGGCGGACCTGACCGTTGACCAGCACGGTCTCGCCCTCCCGGCCCGTCATCCGCTGCGGCGGGGAGGCTTCGGCCAGGTCCCCGGAGGCGTCCAGGGTGAGGTCGGAGATCACCAGCACCCGCTCCCGGGCCACCGGGACGGGGTCGGGGTCCTCGACCACGATGGCCCCGTAGAGCCCGGCGGCGAGCTGGTCGGCCACATGCCCGTGGTGGTGCGGGTGGTACCAGTAGGTGCCCGGCGGGTGGTCGTCCGGGAGGGCGAACTCGTAGTCGAAGGAGTCCCCGGGGGCGATGCTCACGAAGGGGTTGTCCCCGTTGTCCTCCGGGGAGACGTGCAGACCGTGCACGTGCAGGTTCGTCGGGTCGTCCAGGCCGTTGCTCATCGCCACCCGGAGCGTGTCGCCGGGGCGGAGGCGCAGGGTGGGCCCGGGCAGGGAGCCGTTGAACGCCTGCACGTGCGCGGTGCGCGCCCCGATCCGCACCCGGGCGGGGGCGGCCTCCAGGGCCAGGTCCAGGGCGCCGTCCCGGCTGGACAGCACCTCGGGCTGCAGCAGCTCCCGGCCGCCGCCGAGGGTCTCGCCCCCGCCGCCGGTCCACCACAGCCCGGCCCCGCCCACGGCCGCGGCGCCGGCCCCGGCCGCGCCCAGTGCCAGCAGCTGCCGGCGGGTCAGCGGGTTCACCGGTCGCCCTCCTCCAGGGTCCGCAGCCGCTCCCGGAACTCCTCGGTGCTGATCTCCCCGCGCGCGTAGCGCTCCTCGAGGATCTCCCGGGACCGGCGCGGACCCGCACCCGGCGGGGGCGCGGCGGTCCCGCCCTGCCGGGTGCCGCTGCCCGGGTTCCCGGTGAGCAGCTTCACGAGCACGACGACCAGTACCACCGTGCCCACGACGAGCAGCAGCCAGAACAGCCACATCCAGCCCATGCCCCCTCCCATGCCGTCGCCCCACATCATCGCGGTCCTCCTTCGATCGGTCGGTCGGCTTTTGCCGGCGGCCGCCCGTGGGCGACGACGCCGGTCACCGGGGCGGTCAGGAACCGTCCGGCAGCTCCTGGAGCATCCGCTCCATCTCGGCGATCTCCGCCTCCTGGTCTGCGACCACCTGGCGGGCGAGCTCGACGGCCTGCGGGTTCTGCCCCTGCTCGATCTGCTCCTGGGCCATCTCGACCGCGCCCTCGTGGTGGACGGTCATCTGCTCCAGGTACAGCTGGGCGGCCCCGGCGCCCTGGGCGTCCTCGAGGGCGGACATGTCCTCCTCGCTCATCATCCCGCTCATGCCCGCCCCGGAGCCGTGGTCCATGCCGTCCATCTCGCCGGCGTCGGCCAGGGGCTCGGCCTCCCAGGCGGTGAGCATGTCGTTCATGCGCTCGATCTCCGGGCCCTGGGCGTCGATGACTCCCTGGGCGAAGTCGGCGACCTCGGCCGGGACGTCGTCCTTGGCCAGCAGCATCTCGCTCATCTCCACGGCCTGCTCGTGGTGCGGGAGCATCATCTGGGCGAACATCACGTCCGCGTCGTCGTGCTCGGCGGCGATCGGCTCCCCTGAGGTAGCGCCCGACGGGGTGCTCGAGGGGCTGCCGGCCCCGGTGGCGGCAGCGGTGGAGCTGGTGGTCTCGGAGGCCGCGTCAGTGTTCTGTCCGCCGCCGGTGCCGCAGCCGGCCAGGGCCAGGGCAGAGGCGAGGGCCACGGCGGTGAGGGAAGAGGCTCGGTTCATGGGGATGTCCTTACGTGGGGTAGTTGGGTGGTGGTGGTCCCAGGCAGGGCCTGGAGACCGGGAGCCGGGGCCGGGTCGTGGGGGATCCGGTCCCGGCACGCTCAGGAAGAGGTGACCGCATATCCGGCACGCGCCACTGCGGCGCGCACGGATTGCTCTGCGACAGGGGTGGTGCTGGTCACGGTAACGGCCGAAGCCTCGCCGGCTACGAGGTCGATTTGCACGTCAAGGACCCCCTCCAGCGCCGTGAGGGCTTCGGTGACCCGGCCGGCGCAGTGGCCGCAGGTCATGCCCTCCACCTGGTAGGTCGTGGCGGTGCCCTCCGAGGACGGCGACTGCGCCTCGAGGGCAGTCCCCGCTTCCTCGGGGACAGTGGAGGGAGCGCAGCAGGCGCAACCGGTGGCGGCCATCGGCAGGGGGCGGCGGGGCGAGCTGGTCATGGTGGGCTCCTTCGGATCGTGAGGGGACGGGGAACGCCCCTCGCCTCTCAGGTATATACCCTGGGGGGGTATAGTGCAAGGATGTCAGTGAGCCTCCCGAGCGGGAGGCAGATCGGCCAGTTGGGGGGTCGGCAACTGGATGGTGAACACCGCGCCGTGTCCGGGGCCGGGGGAGGCGGCGGCCAGGGTGCCGCCGTGGGCTTCGACCAGTGCTTTGGAGATGGCCAGCCCGATCCCGGAGCCGCCGTGGTCTCGGTCCCGGGCGGTGTCCCCGCGCCAGAAGCGCTCGAACACCTGGGGCAGTTGCTCGGCACTGATGCCCTCACCGGTGTCGCTGATGCAGAGGACCACTTGGCCGGAAATCTGATGGGTGGCGCTGACGGTGACCGTCCCACCCGCTGGGGTGTGGCGCAGGGCGTTGGTGAGCAGATTGCCCAGCACCTGCCCCATCCGCTGCCGGTCCACCTCCAGGACCCCGGTCTCGTCGTCGACGTCCACGTCGAGGGTCACGCCCTTGGCGGTGTAGGACTCCCGGTGGGCCTCGGCGGCGGTGTGCAGCAGTTCGAGCACGGGTTGTTCTGCGCGGTCCAGGTCGATGCGTCCCTCCTCGGCGCGGGAGACGTCGGTGATGTCCTCGGCCAGCCGGGTGAGGCGTGCCAGTTGGTCGGTCATGATCTCACTGGTGGTTTCGTCCCAGTGGATGACCCCGTCCTGGAGGCCTTCGCAGTACACGGTGAGCACCGAGATCGGGGTGCGCATCTCGTGGGCCAGGTCCGAGAGCATCCGCCGGCGGGTGCCTTCGGTGCTTTGCAGGCGAGCAGCCATGGTGTTGAACGCGGTGGCCACCCCGTCCACCTCCGCCCCGGCTCCCAGGGCCGGTACCCGGGTGTCGTAGTGGCCGCGGGACATGCCTTTGGCGGCTTCGGTCAGCTTCCCGAGAGAGCCCTGGATGCGGCGGGATAACCAGAGGCTGGCGACCAGGGCGCAGATCAGGGCCGTGGCCAGGGCCACGGCCACGGTGATGAGGTTGGTGTCGCGGTAGGCCTGCTCCACGTGCAGCAACTCCGGGGAGTTCTCCGAATGCCCGGCCATGATCAAATGATTGTGGAAGATGGCCGGGCCCATCAGGGAGGCCACCACGACTGCCGCCGCCAGGGAGGCTGCGACCACCAGCACCTGGACGGTGAAGAACCGGGTAGCCAGACTCCGCTCGCGCCGGGGACTCACGGTGCCACCATCCGGTAGCCGACCCCGCGGACCGTGTCGATGAAGCCGATCGGGTCCTCCCCGAGCTTCCGGCGCAGGTGCCCGATGTGCACGTCGACGATCCGCTCGTCCCCGACCCAGGAAGGATCCCAGACGGTGTCGATGAGCTGGCGGCGGGTGAGCGCCTGGTGCGGACGGGCCGTCAGGGCCGCCAGCAGGTCGAACTCGGTGCGGGTCAGGCCCACCGGCCGCCCACCTACCCGTGCCTGGTAGGCGGCCAGGTCCACCACTAGGTCCCCGAACACCCGGGCCGTCTCCGCCCGGGCCACGGCGGTGCGAGGCCGGCGCAGCACCGCGGCCACCCGGGCGACGAGCTCGCGCACGCTGAAGGGCTTCGTGATGTAGTCGTCGGCCCCCGCCACCAGTCCGGCCAGCTTGTCCTCCTCGTCCCCCCGGGCGGTGAGCATCAGCACGTAGCACTCGGAGAAGCCCCGGATCCTGCGGCACACCTCGATGCCGTCCATCCCCGGCAGCCCCAGGTCCAGCACCACCACGTCGGGAGCCTGACCACGGGCGGTCTCCACGGCCTCGGGCCCGGTGTGTGCCAGGTCCACCGCATAGCCGGCGCGGGTCAGGTAGGTGGCGACCATCTGCGCCAGGGGTTTCTCATCATCGACCACCAGCACCCGCTCCGGGCGGGTGCCGGCATCGGAGCCAGAATTCATGCCTCCAGTGTGTCCCTGCCCTGCAGGCTGATTCGACCCAGGGGCCTTTCCTGCGGCAATCTTCGCCAAACCTTCAAGGAAAACGGCGCAGAGCCCCTCTACAGCCGGTCGAGAATAGTAGGTGGTCCTCGTGATGTGGTTACGAGGCGGAAAGGACCCATGAACTGCTTGACCCGCAGATCCCTCCTCCTGGCCGGGTTCAGCCTGCTGGGATCCGGGGCCCTGGCGGCGTGCTCGCCGCAGGCGAACTCCACGGCTCCGGCTGCTTCCTCCAGCAGCAACAGCGCCGGAACAGCGATCACTCACGTCCATGCCATCACCCGCGACACAGCCACCGGGGTGATTCTGTTGGCCACCCATGAGGGCCTGTTCCGGTTGGCGAACAGGGAGTTGACCCAGGTGGGTCCGGTCGTGGACCTGATGGGTTTCACCCTCACCGAGGGCCGCTACCTCGCCTCCGGCCACCCCGGGATGGGGACCGACCTGCCCGAACCGGTCGGGCTGATCGAATCCACCGACGGCGGCGAGACCTGGGAGGTGCTTTCCCGTGGCGGGGAGTCGGACTTCCACGCCCTGACCGCCAGCTCGGACACGGTCATCGGTTTCGACGGGCAGCTGCGCGCCAGCACCGACGGGCGCACCTGGGACACCCTTGAGATCCCCTCCGCCCCGGCGTCCCTGGCGATCGCCTCGGGCACGGGCACGGTCCTGGCTACCACAGAGAAGGGCGTGCTGCGCTCCATCGACGACGGGAGCACCTGGGACACCCTGGACACCCCGCAGCTGATGTCGATGGTGGCTTGGGCGGATGAGAAGACCATCGTCGGCGCCGGCATCGACGGGCGCCTGCTCACCAGCGCTGACGCCGGGGACACCTGGGTCACCAGCGAGGAGGCGATCGGGGAGATCACCGCCCTGGGGGCGAGTATCACTGCGGAGGGGACGGTGGAGACACTGCTGGTGGCCGATTCGGCCGTCCTGCGCACCACCGACGGCGGCAAGACCACCGAAGCGCTGCTGTAACGACACAGGCGAACCAGCCGGACCCGTGGGTTCCTCCGTACTCACTGCACCGGTGGTGGACCGGCAGGTTCTTGAGATAGTGACCAGGCAGGAAGTCCGATGAGCGACAGTCCGCACCCATCACCCACCCGGGGCCGCTCCCGCCCGGGCTCCCCGGTTCGTCTCGGCATCCTGGTGGTGGTCCTTGCCATCGTGATCTATTTGCTCACCGCCCACTGGCTGCACGTGGCCGATGCCCTGCCGTATGTGTTCGTGGCCGCCATGTTGGTGATGCACCTGTTCGGCCACGGCGGCCACGGCGGCCACGGCGGCCACGGTGGCCATGGTGGCCACGGTGGCCACGGCGGTGACCTCCAGGAGGGAGGAGCCGGTGATGTCCGGTGAGTACGGGTACGGCCTGTGGTGGCTGGTGATCCTGAATTCCGTGGTGTTCATCGTCTTTGCCTTCAGTTTCATCCAGCCCAAGACCAGGCTCGACTGGCGTGCGTTGGGCGGGTTCTCGGCGTTCGTCATCGCGCTGTTCACCGAGATGTACGGCATTCCGCTGACGATCTTCTTGCTCTCGGGCTGGCTGGGTGAGAAGGTCCCCGGCCTGCAGTCCCTGGATCATGGATCGGGGCACCTGTGGCAGGAGATTTTCGGGTGGGGAGGGGATCCGCATCTGAATCCCCTGCACCTGCTCAGCAACCTCGTGATCGGGGCGGGGCTGTATCTGCTCTACCGGGCCTGGCGGGTGCTCTACGCGGCCCAGCGCGAAGGGCGTCTGGCGAGCACCGGCCCGTATGCGCGTCTCCGCCACCCGCAGTACGTAGGGTTCTTGGCTGTCATGGTGGGCTTTCTGCTGCAGTGGCCCACGGTGCTGACCCTGCTGATGTTCCCGGTGCTGGTGGTCGTGTACTGGCGGCTGGCGCGCAAGGAGGAACAGCTGCTGGTCCGCCAGTTCGGCACCGGCTACCAGGATTACGCCCGCCGGGTGCCGGGGTTCGTTCCCCGGTTCCGCCGGCAGACGGCCGGCTCCTGAGCAGCACGAGGGCAGCCCCGGACCGAGGGGCGCCCCGGGTGGGGACCATGCTGTGGGTGACGACCGCCTGGGGTCTGTGTTTCGTGGCCATCCGATGGGGTTTGCAGGACGCGCCGGTGCTGTGGTTCGCGGCACTGCGTGCTCTGATCGCCGGGGCCGCGTTGTTGTTCGTCGCCGCCGCGCAGCGACGGCCTCTGTGGCCGCGGGGGCCGTCCTGGGGTCTGCTGACGGCGATGGCGGTGGTGAACGTGACCGTGGCCTTCGCCGCGATGTTCGCCGGGACCGCAGGACTGGCCACGGGGGCGGCAGCGGTGTTGTCGAATGCGCAGCCGTTGCTGATCCTGCTGCCGGCCTGGTGGTTCTACGGTGAGGCCGTGTCTATGCGCACCGCGGCCGCGGTGGTGGTCGGGTTCGCCGGGTTGGTGCTGGTGGGGGTGGCTAGTGGTGGCGGGCAGGGGGCGTGGCTGTCGCTGCTCTCGGCGGTGGCCGTCACCGCCGGAACGTTGATGTCACGGAGGCTGTCCGGAACGGATCTGGTGGTCGCCATCGGTTGGCACTTTGTGCTCGGCGGTCTTCTGCTGGTGGCGTTGGCCGCCGCCTTCGAGGGGGTCCCGGCCATCGCCTGGACGCCCCGGTTCGTGCTGGCGCTGGGATTCCTGTCGCTGGTCGGGACCGCGGCCGCTTTCCTCGCCTGGTTCCGCCAGACCCAGGTGGCACGCCTGGACCTGCTCAGCGCGTGGACCCTGCTGGTGCCCGTGATCGCCATGGTGGTCTCGGCGGTGCTGCCCGGGGAACGGCCCACCGTGTGGAGCGCGGTGGGGGCGGTAATCGTGCTGGTCTCCCTGGCGCTGGTGATGGTCCCGGGCAGGGCTCGCCCGGGACCATGACCAGTCACGCCCTCGGCTCCAGCCCAGGTAGCCATCGGACCCATGGCTCATCGGGCTCCCGCCCATGGGTCACCCGTGGCTAGACTCGGCGCCGACGGCACAGCAGCTGCAGGGAAGGGCGTGACGGCGATGGACAGGCATCTCCGCCACCAGGGGGTAGGCGATCGGGCGACCGCTCCCGGTGACGCTGCGCCGGCCCAGCCACGGCGCCTGCGCGCACTGTGGAACTCGGCCATCGGTGGGATCGGCGTGGCCCTGGGGCTGCTCCCGCACGTGCTGCACCACGTGGGCGTGCTCGCCGGGACGGCGCTGATTGCCGGGTCCGGCGGGACGGTCTTGTTCGGTGTTCTGGGCCTTGCCGCCTCGGTCCCCTTCCTGCTGCGCCTGCGCCGCAGGTTCGGGACCTGGTGGGCGCCGGCCGTCGGTCTGCTTGTCTTCGCGGCCCTCTACTCGCTCTCGGCCTTCGTCATCGGCCCGCTGATCAGCGGCAGTGCAACGGGCGGCGTCCCGGGCGGGCAGGAGTCCTCGGTCCCCTCCCACCGCCCCGGCCACACCTCCGGTCACTGACCGGAAGGGAAGCCCTGCCCTTTCGGGCCACCTGGTGCGGCGGGTGTGCCACACCCCTGGGGAGCATGCCTTTCAGCAACGGGAACAGGATGGGATCCTCCCTGGCCGGCTGACGTTGCGACGTGCTTTTCCCGATGCTCCACGGCAGCACCCCGCACCAGCCCGTCTGAGTTACTGAACCCTTCAGGGGCGACCCCGCCCGCTCGACGATAATCCGAGAGGCCTCTCACATCTGGATCCGCGGATGCGAACACCATGGGGGCCGGATCCGGCTCTACAGCCGGCCTTGGTGTCTGGGTTTGACGACGAGCACGGGGCAGCGGGCGTGGTGGACGACCTGGTTGGAGACCGAGCCCAGCAGCAGGCCGGTGAAGCCGCCGTAGCCGTGGGATCCCACGACCAGTAGATCGGCCCCGGTGGAGGCCTCGATCAGCACGGCGGCGGCCTGTCCTTGGACCACCTCGCCGGTGGTGTCCTGCTGCTCGGCGTGCACACTGCGCAAGGCCTGGTTCTGGAGGTGCCGGGCCCTGGTTTCGTAGCTGGTCAGGTCCCACTCCAGGTCGTCTCCGGTCACCATGGCCGGGTGCTGCCAGGCGGTCACCACATGGACCTGGCCCTGGCGCAACCGGGCCTCGGTGACCGCCCACTCCAACGCCCTCAGGGACTCGGGCGAGCCGTCCACCCCGACCACGATGCGGAAGGTTTCCGTGGCGTTCACGACCGTGCCCCCGCCGGGGAGTGGGCCTGGCCCGGGTGCGGGGCGCGGGCCAGGAAGTCGGCGCGTACGTCCAGGGCGGCGTCGGTGCGGCTCATGGATTCGGCCCCGTCCGTGACGGTGCCGGCCAGGGCCCGGATCGCGTCGATGTTCTCCGGGACGACCACCGCCTGGTTGTCGACGGTGTAGGTGCAGAACAGCTCGTCGCCGCGCACCGTGAGGATGTCGGCCCACACGGCGACCTCGTACATGTCCCCGCGGGGCCGGCCGAGGTCCCGCATCAGCTCGATGGTGCTGTTGGGCGCCACGATCCCCTCGCTGCTGCGGACCAGCGCGATCCGCGGCACGGCACCCAGCACCTCGAGGACTTCCTCGGAGGAGGCGGGGCGGGTGAGATCGATGCTCCAGTAGTGCAGATGGTTCTGGGTGTGGGAGCCCTTCGCCGCCATGGTCACCACGTCCAGGTCCGGCACGACCGTCTGCGCGTCGGGTCCCTGGTGGCTGGGGATGGCCGTTTCCGGGACGACGGTGTTCATGATCCCGGAATGATCGGACTCCCAGGGGTCGGTGGCCCGGCGGATGAGCACCCCGCGCGCCCTGGCCAGTAGCCCGGCGTCCTGCAGCGCAGTGAGGGTGCGGACCGTGGCGGTGGTGTTGCAGGAGACCGCCCGGGTGGCGTCCCGGTTCAGGGCGGTGGCGTAGTTGGCGTGGGCGACGAAGGAGTGGCCGGTGAGGGCATGCTTCTCCCCGCCCTGGAAAACGGCTTTGACCCCGTGGGCGCGGTAGTGCTCCAGATTGGTGGCCCCGATCCT